>JAAZAN010000163.1 GCA_012514315.1 Chloroflexota bacterium | reverse complement strand
TGGGCCTAGCGAACTACGTCGACATCGTCGGCTCGAAGGACGTGCACAGCGTGCTGGGCAACACCCTCTGGTACACCATCGGGTCACTGTGCACGATCTTGCCCTTCGCGTTTATCCTGGCGTTGTTGCTCAACGTGCGCTGGAACCGGTACCGCGAGGCGTTCCGCCTGGTCTATTTCCTCCCGTCGATCACGTCGGTGATCGTAATCGGCATCAACTTCTCGTTGTTGTATGACGTCCGGTATGGCATCCTCAACTGGATCCTGGGGGGAATCGGGCTCGAACCCGTCCGCTGGATCGAGTCGCGCGAGTGGTTCAAGACCAGCGCGCTGATCATGATGGTCTGGCGCTGGGTAGGCTACAATGCGGTCTATTTCCTGTCTGGGCTCCAGAACATCTCGCCCGAGCTCCACGAGGCGGCGGAGATCGACGGCGCGAACTGGCTCCAGCGGCTGTTTCGGATCACCATTCCTTTGCTCCGGCCGGTGCTGCTATTCGTTCTCCTGGTGGAGATCATCAGCAACTTCCAGTTGTTCGAGGACATCTACATTCTGGGGGGGTCGAGTGGAGGCCCCGCAGAGACCGGACTGACCGTCGCCATGTATCTCTACCGACAGGGCTTCGTATATGGTCAGATGGGGTATGCCTCGGCCGTGGGGGTGTTGTTGGCCATTATTATCTTCGCCGTGTCGTTCATCCAGATGAAGGGCTTCGGCACGTTCCGGGAATACTAGCAGGCGCGTGCGAGTCGCTGGAACCGGCGTCCATTTGGAGTGAGAGGAAAGACCTATGTCGGCTGTGACTACAGAATTGCGGCAGGATCGCCACGTGCGGCTCGGCCATGGGCTGGTGCGCGCGCTGATTCTTGCCTTTCTCGTGCTGGGCGGAGTGGTTGCCGTATTCCCCTACTACTGGATGGTGAGCAACAGCTTCAAGACTGACCAGCAGATCTTCGCGTGGCCGCCGTTGTTGCTCCCACCGGCGCCCACGCTAGACAACTTCACAGGTATCTTCTCTACGCAGCCCTTCGGGCGTTGGATTCTCAACAGTGTGATCGTGGCGATGTTCCGGGTGCCTCTGGTGGTACTGCTGTGCGCTCTGGGCGGTTTTGCGTTCGCCAAGTATGAGTTCAAGGGACGCGGGGTGCTGTTCGGCATCGTTCTAGGTTCGATGATGATCCCGTTTCATATCCTACTGGTGCCCCTCTACATCTTCATTATACGCTTGGGTCTCAAGGATACCTATATCACACTGATCCTGCCCGCGTTGGCGAGCGGGTTTGGCGTGTTTCTGATGAAGCAATTCATGATGAGCCTGCCCGACGAGATGATGGATGCGGCGCGCATCGACGGCGCGTCCGAGTTCGGCATCTTCTGGCGGGTCGCCCTGCCCTTGGCAAGGCCCGGGCTGGCGACGCTGACCCTCTTCACATTCTTGAGTAGCTGGAACGATTTCATCTGGCCACTGATCGTTCTGAACAAGAAACTGATGTACACCCTGCCCGTCGGTCTGGCTGTGCTCAAGGGGCACGATCTCTGGAACACGCCGTGGGGACATACTATGGCTGCGGCGTTCATCTCCAGCCTTCCTATCCTACTGATCTTCATCCTGATGCAGAAGCAGTTCATCTCAGGGCTGCATCTGGGCTCGGTGAAGGGATAGCCCGTCGGGTGGATCGGCCCGGGCTGTGCAGTCCATCTAGCCAGGCGGGACCCTGGTGCCAGAAGGCGCAAAGTACTTTGGCGTTTGGCGCACGATTGCTGTCTGATGCGTGACCGGGCGGTAACCGGATAGACGTCTCTGAACATATCCAAGGAGTGACTATGGTTTCGGGCAATCAGACCCTGTTTGCGGAATCCGAGCTCGATCAACTGCATGATGCGGTGCTATGTGTCATGTCGAACACGGGCCTCAAGATCTGTGACGATCGGTTTCTAAATGGTGTTGCCAGCATCGGCGCACGAGTGGATTGGGATGCACGGGTCGCGCGCTTTCCTCCATCACTGGTCGAGGCGTTCATTGACAGGCGAAAGACAACAGAATCGGCTCGAGCTTCCCATCGGGACACCCAGGCTGGGCCGTACGAGGCCAGTCTGTCTTCGGTCATTGCGCCGTTCGTGCACGACTATCCGACCAAGACCAGGCGCTGGTCCACTCGGGCAGATCTCGTCGAGATCACGCGGTGGGCTGAGATCGATACACCCCAGAGTCGGAGCGTCGGCCTCGCGGTGACGATGAGCGACGTGGACCCGCACGTTGAGCCGATCGAGGCGTACGCGCTGCTGCTGGAGATGACCTCGCGCCCATCGCCTGCCTATGCGACCGATTCTGACCAGGTGAAGTATCTGATAGATATTGCCGCGGTCTACTATGGCGAACCACGTTTTCCTCGCGGGATCGATTTCATGACGTCGCCGCTGACCTTCGGTGATCGCCTGGCCCGTTTCACCCGTGAGGCGATCGAGTTTGGCGAGACACACTTCGGGATTGGCGTGATGCCGATCTGCGGTGGCAACGCCCCGATGACCATTGCGGGTAACGTAGTTGTCAGTGCGGCCGAACTGCTGGGTGCGTGGCTTACCATCCAGTCGCTCCAACCTGAGGCGACGTTCAGCGGCTCTGCGTGCAACGGCATGACCGATATGCGCCGCGGCGTCGCTACATTCAACGCTCCAGAGGCCCTGCTGGCCGATCTTGGCGTCTGTGAGCTCTTTGAGCGACGCTATGGAGGTCGTGTCGGCGTGGCGGCGGGGGCCGACTATATCGATGCGCGGCTACCGGGCATGCAGGCCGCCTATGAGCGTACGATGCGCGCGATGGCGATCGCTGCCTTCACTGGCGGTCCATACGCGATGGGGGGAGCGGGTACATTGGACGAGGGAAAGGTCTTCTCGGCCGTGCAGTTCATCCTGGAACGTGAGATGGGCGCCGGCTTGTGGCGGCTTGGGCAGGGCATCGAAGTGACGCCTGAGACACTGGCTGTCGATACAATCGCTGAAGTGGGAGTTGGCGAAGGGAAGTCGTACTTGACCAGTGACCATACACTTCGGCATTACCGCGAGACATGGTTTCCCGAGTACCTGGTACGCGGGATGTGGGAGAGTGATGCAGTCGAGTTTGCACGTGAGGCGCAGATGATGGAACGAGCCTACCAGCACTATCGTGACTGCGTCGCCCGGTACGCAGCGCCCCAGATCGACGAGTCGAAACTGCGTCAGATCCGACGTATTGTGGCGCGGGCGCGAGAGGACTTGCTGCGTCGTTGAATGCCCGATAACAACATTGAGGAGGCGTATCGTGAGATCACCCCGTCGCAGGTTGTCACTGTCAGGGGACTGGCTGTTCACCATCGATCGTGAGGAAGAGGGGAGGGATCTGGGCTACTTCTCACCCGAGTATGATGATTCTGACTGGATGTGTACGCGGGTTCCCGGAAACTGGGACACGATTGTTCCCGAGCTCTTTGGTTACTCCGGGCTGGGCTGGTATCGGACGACATTCTCTGTTGACCCAGGCTGGCACGGCCGCCGGGTGGTGATTCGTTTTGAGGGATCGAACTATGCTACGCGGGTGTGGCTGAACGGTCAGGACGTTGGCACACACGAGGGCGGGTTCACACCCTTTGAGTTCGACGTCACCGAGGCAATTGAGTGGGACGGGGCCAACACCCTGGCCGTGGAAGTGGACAATCGGGCGTGTCTGGGCCGGATACCAAACAGTCTCACGGGCTGGTGGAATTACGGCGGCATATATCGTGATGTTGTGCTGTGTTCGATACCTGCCCTCTTCATTGCGGACACCAATGTGCGCGCGGAGCCCAGCCTGAACGGAGAGGGACTGCTGTCAGTCACCATCACAGTCGATGGTGAGCCGCCGGCGAGCGATGTCGGTATCCATCTGCGCGTTGCGTGCGATGGGAAGGCGGTAGACCTCCAAGGCGATGCCGACGCAACTCTTCGATGGGGCCAGGCGTGTAGTTTCGATGTCTCCTGGCCTGGGGCCAGACTATGGTCGCTCGAGTCTCCGACGCTCTACACGCTTCTCGTGACCCTGACCGATAACTTGTCAGGGCAGATCATTGATGAGCTACCTACGACTTTCGGCGTGCGTCAGTTTGAACTGCGGAGCGACGGCTTCTATCTCAACGGTGAGCCATTGGTTCTCAAAGGTGTCAACCGTCACGAGGAGTACTCCGGTACGGGACGGGTAGACCCTGGCGGTGTCCTGGAATCCGATCTGCTGCGCATCCGTGAGCTAGGCTGCAACATGGTCCGCATACACTACCCTTGTGAGCCGAGTTTCTACGAACTGACTGATCGCCTGGGACTGCTCGCGTTTGTCGAGATTCCATTCTGGCAGATTGGGAACCGCGAGCTCGGCGAGATTGGCGACCCGGCCGTCGTCGCGGCGGCGAAGCGTCAGATATCAGTCATGGTATCCGAGCTGAGGAACCATCCCTCTGTCGCGATCTGGAGTGTGGGCAACGAATGTGCATCTGACACTGAAGAGGGACGCACGACGATTTCGGAGCTCATTGACTACACGCGCAAGCTCGACACCACGCGGCCGATCACGTATGTCAGCCACAAGCGGGAAGAGTGCAAGTGCCTTGACCTGGGCGACTTCATCTCGCTGAACGAGTACTACGGGCTTCGCCTGGACGATCTGCGTGCCATGTTAGAGGGTGTTCACCGTCAGCAGCCCCATCGGGTGATTCTCATGACTGAGTTCGGCCACGAGGCGGTACGTGGGCTATTGGGCACAGCACGGGGCAGTGAGCAACAGCAGGCCGAGGTGATTGCCCGGCAGTGGGAGTTGTTTCAGAGTCTCGACTACATCGTGGGTGGTCTGATATGGAGTTGGGCCGATTACTGGCATCTCCCGGCAGGACCGCAGCACCGCGGGATGAATCAGGTCTACTACTGTCATGGTCTGCTGACTCTGAATCGTGCCCCCAAGCTTGCGGTGGAGACGGTCAGGGGCCTGTTTGGCGGTGGAGGTCGACATCAGACATATCGTTCTGCGTAGTCCACGTTGACTCAAGTTTGGGTTTGTGTGCATCAATGGTATACTGTGCGGCAAGGGATAGGGGGCGTGGTCTATTCAGATGCTGCACGGACTTCTCACGAATAGCAGCATCTATGGGCGGCAGGCCAAGACACGGCCACAATCGGGCCGCTCAGTGTGGCTGTGGGTAACCCACATGACGCTTCCTGCACCAACCGAAGATGATGGGAGGAGGTGTATTGGATTACCTGCTGTCTATAGATGCCGGCACCACATCGGTGAAGGTGGTGGTGTTCGATGAGTTGGGCCGTGTGGTGGCCGGTTCGCTGCACGAGTATCAGCTTCTTACGCCACACCCTGACTGGGTGGAGTTGGGCCCTGATGTCTACTGGCTGAGTGCGGTCGCCGGGATTGCCGACGTCGTTGGCCAGCTTGGCGACGAAGCCCAGTCTATCCGAGCCGTGGGTGTCACCAGCCAGGGTGAGACGCTGATTCCTGTTGATGCCACGGGGCGCCCCCTGCGTCGCGCGATCGTCTGGCTTGACAACCGGGCGGTGGATGAGGCGCAGATCATTGCCTCCGCGTTTGATGCCGGCCGTTTCTACGAGGTCACAGGTCTTCCGGAGATCATTCCAAGCTGGCCCGCGTGCCGGATGCTCTGGTTGGCTGAGAACGAACCCGACGTGTTCGCTCAGGTGGGTAAGTACCTGCTGGTGGAGGACTACCTGATCTACCGCCTAACCGGGCGCACGGTAACCGAACCTGGCGTCTGCACCTCGACGGGTTACCTGGACATCGCTGGTAGTGCAGGTGACGGTCGGACGTGGTGGCCGGAGATGCTCGACTTTGTGGGTGTGAGCCCGACACAGCTACCCGAGCTCGTGGGTACGGGTGAGGTCGTTGGACAACTGACTCGAGCTGCGGCAGAGGAGTTGGGGCTGTCACGCGATGTAGTTGTGGTTACCGGTGGGATGGATCAGATCGCTGCGGCTGTCGGCGCGGGGAACTTGGCGCCAGGGATTGTGTCGGAGACGACTGGGACGGCCCTGGTGATTGTCTCAACCGTCGATCAACCAACCTACGACTCACAGAAGCGATTTCCACTATACTGCCATGCTTTGCCCGATCGGTATCTGCTGGAGCCGTACTGTCAGACTGCGGGTATGGTTCTTCGCTGGTACCGCGATCTGTTCGGGGGTGGACGAGGATACGACGAGCTGACAGCACTCGCGGCGGACGCGCCGCCAGGGTGTGATCGGCTGTTGATGTTGCCCTATCTTACGGGAGCAACGTCGCCCCATTTTGATCCTGACGCCCGGGGTGTGTTTCACGGCATTGGTCTGCAGCACTCCCAAGGACACTTTGTGCGTGCGATCCTCGAAGCTGTCGCCTTTGAACTACGTGAGAACGTGGAGGTTCTTCAGGATATGGGTGTGGCGGTGGAAAGCGTCATCTCCCTGGGCGGCGGTGCACGAAGTGATCTCTGGCTGCAAATCAAGGCTGACGTGTTGGGCCTGCCCGTACAGCCCGCAGAGTGCGAAGAGACTACGTCGCTGGGCGTGGCCATTATGTCTGCAGTGGCGGTGGGTCTCCATCCCGATCTGCCAACGGCGTGTCGTCATATGGTACGCACACGGCCTGTGATTGAGCCGGCGCCAGGCTATGGGCCGGTGTACGATGCCGCATTTGCGCGCTATCGGGCGGTCTATGCGGCGCTGGAGGGCACGTTTGGGTGTTGAGGCTGGAAGTGATGTGTAGGTGTCGTTGCGGTCAGAATGCTACGGCATAGCCCGTGCAACGACGGTACGGAAGACTAGAAAGGAGTACACACATGGAGTTAGAGCGACTAAGAGCTGGTTACGTGGCATTGGGCACTGAGTTCTACGTCCCGGAGAATCTGCGTCGTCTCACAGCGCAGGCCGAAGCGCAGTTGAGCGAGGGCGGAATTGATCTCGTGCGCACCGACCCGGTCGTTGCGTTGGGCGATGAGGTCCGCGCGATCAAGGAGCTGAAATCGGGCGAATGGGATTTCCTCATCGTCAATACGATGAACTGGATCGATCCGCGCGCGGCCACGCGTGTCCTGTACGAGTTCCGGGATGTGCCGATCGTCCTCTACAGCTACGGCGGCTACACAGAGGGCGACACGCTGATCTCGCCGGCCGCCGGGGCTGGGTCGACGGCACTGCGCTATCCCATGGAGCGTTGGGGAATCAAGTACCGCTACCTGTTCCATGGTCCGGATATGCCGATGGACGTCGAGAACATCGTCAAGTTCGGGCGTGCGGCCCAGGTTAAACGCAAGATGCGCAGCGCACGGTTGGGTATCGTCGGCTTCAATGATATGGGGCTGTACACGACTGGCTTCAACGTCACCACATTGCGTGGCCTGATTGGTCCGGAGGTCGAGAGCTTCGACATGCTCCAGCTTGACCGGAAGATGGACGCGCTGGACGACGACGCGGTGAAGGCCGAGGTGGCCCAAGTGACAGCTCACTGGGAGTACCCACTGGGCAGGCCCAAGGATGAAGTGATCGAGCGGGCCGTTCGGATGTACATGGCGACCGTTGAGTTCTGCAAGGAGAAGCAGTTCGACGCGATCTCGTACAAATGCGTCGAGGGAATCGCCTTGTGTATGAACGCGGTCCACAGTGTGCCTTCCGCCTTGACGGCAACCGCAGGGTACCCGTACGTCGATGAGAATGACGTGGGCAACTTATGCGCGGAGTTGATGCTCAAGTGGATCTCGGGCCAGACGGTCACCTTCATCGAGCACTACGAGCATCATCCCGAGTGGATCCTGCTTGGCGTCGATGGCATGGTGCCCGATCAGCTTACCGACGGCAACCCACAGGTCAAGGATATCTCGACCGTGCTGCTGGACGGCCTGGCGCTGTGCTCGCGGATGAAGACCGGGCGGATGACGCTGGTGTGCCTCTCGGAAGACGATGAGGGCTACCGGATGCATATCGTGAGTGGTGAAGGACGGGAGCCACCGCAGTGGGTGGAGATGGGTGTGCCGCTCCCATCCTGGCCGAGCGTCAAGTTCTATCCGGACAGCAGCGTACGCAGCATTCTGGATCATGTACAGTCGCAGCACTTTGGCGCTGTGTTCGGCGACTACGTCGACGAACTGGTTGAGTTGTGTTACTTGTTGGACATCAAGGCTGTACTAGACGTATAAGGGACCAGAGCTGAGCGGCGGCCCCCTTGTCGGCGGGATGACCTGCTGCAAGGGGGCATACCAGGAGACACACTTACAATGACGAGACGAACTGAACTGCTGGATGGTGTTTGGTCATTCTTGACCGACCGTGATGAGAAGGGCGAGCAACGGGGTTGGCACACTGCTACCTTCGACTCGGAGGGTTGGCTCCAGGCCCCGGTGCCCGGCACGTGGGAGAGCTACCTGGACGGGCTCTTTGGCTACGCAGGCCATGCCTGGTATCGTCGGGAGTTCCGTGTGGACCCAGCGTGGCAGGGATCGCGAGTGCTCCTGCGGTTCGAGGCGGCCAACTACGAGACAACGGTGTGGCTCAATGGCGAGCTGCTGGGCGTACACCGGGGTGGTTTTGATCCCTTTGACTTCGACATCACTGACCGGTTGGATTGGGGCGACGAGAACGTCCTGGCTGTGCGCGTGGACAACTGGCCGCGGCTCAACAGGGTGCCCAATTCGATGGCAGGTTGGTGGAACTACGGCGGCATCTTCCGCAGTGTGAAACTGCTGTCTATGCCAACCGTGCGGATCGATGACGTGTTTGTGCACGCAGAGCCTGGCGAGGGAGCAGACGATGCGCCCCTGACAGTCGAAGTCACGCTGGTGAACGAGAGTACTGAACCTGTCGATGTTAGTGTGAACGGTCGAGTAGCATTGGGTGAAGGGGCCGTATCACTGACTGGGGATCTATCGTGCGCGGCTCAATCGCTCGCGCCCGGCGAGCGGCGGACCATCCGTCTGGCCGCGGGAATCCCTGCCGCCCGTTTGTGGTCGCCGGATAGGCCCAACCTCTACACCCTGCACCTGGGTTTGCTACAGGACGGCGTGCCGGTCGACACACAGGCCGTACGTTTCGGTGTGCGCAAGTTCGAGGTCAGGGGCACCCAGTTCTTTCTCAACGGCGAGCCGATCCTGCTCACGGGCTTCAACCGTCATGAGGAGTACTACGGCAACGGCCGGGTGGACCCCGGTGGCGTTCTCCAACAGGACCTGCGTGCCATCAAGGAGATGAACGGCAACATGGTTCGTATGCACTACCAGTCGCATCCCGATATGTACGTGCTGTGCGACGAGATGGGGCTGATGTGCTTTGCCGAGATCCCGATGTGGGGCGTGGCAAACAAAGATCTGAGTGAATGGGAGGCGCCTGAGGTCTGGGAGACGACCGAACAGATGCTTCGCACACTGATCGGCAGCTTGAAGAACCATGCGAGTGTCGTGATCTGGAGCGTAGGCAACGAATGTGCGACGAACCGGGAGGAGGCGCGGCCACTGATCGGACATCTGGCTGACTTGGCGCGCACGCTGGATGCGACCCGTCCAGTGGCCTACGTTGGTATGTTCGGCGCTGATGAGAAGTGCTTCGATCTGGTCGACATCCCCTGCCTGAATGTCTACCGTGGGCTGGACCACGCAGCGATGAAGGAGCGGGCCGACCTGACGCAGGCGCTCGAGCCGGGCAAGCCGCTGCTGATGACTGAGTTCGGCCACGAGGCGGTGCATGGGCTTCACGGGGTGGGGTATGGCACCGAGGACGAACAGGCTGAGGTGCTCGAGGGCAACTGGTTGGCATTGCATGAATTGTCGGACCGTGTGGCCGGGACGATCATCTGGTGCCTGGCGGACTACTGGCATATGCCCATGGGACCTGACTTCCACTGGATGAACCGCATCTACTTCAGTCACGGGGTTCTGACGCTGGATCGCAAACCAAAGATGGCAGTGGAGACGGTGAAGCGCATGTGGTCGCGCGTTGACTGAGGGGGTGTGAGTATGGCAGGAGCGCTCGACCATATCAGCGTGACGTTGGACGCCGCCCGGACGCATCAGACGATCGATGGGTTCGGCGTGAACTTCAACTCCAAGTACTGGGGCGCGAAGTCCTTCGACCACGTGATGGATCTCCTGGTCGACGATCTGGGCGCGACTCTGTTCCGAGTGGATATCTGGGGCAAGTCCAATTGGGTTGACCCGGAGGATGCACACAACGCGAGAGTACTCAACGAGGAGACGTACCGCACGATCTACCAGGGCGAGGTCTTCCGCAAGGGATGGGCCGCTATGCGCTATCTGAACGAGCGTGGGATCGAGCCCTACCTGACTGCCAGTGGTATTGTCCCAACCTGGATGCTGGGCGAAGATGGCAAGACACTGGCTGAGTACGATCTGTTCTGTGAGATGCTCGCGTCGATGGTCGACTGGGCCCGGAACCGGGAGGGGCTGCGCTTCACCTATCTTGGGCCGCTCAATGAGACGGATATCGGCGAGCCTGAGGGCCCGACAGTGGGCGCATCGGAGTATGCCAGGGTGATGGAGGTGCTCGATCGCAAGCTGACGGAACGGGGTCTGGACGACATCCGCTTCGTCGTCCCAGAACAGGCTCACTTCAACAGTGACTACGTGACCGAGTTGCTCCAGAACGACCGGGTGCGGAATCGCATCGGCGCCGTCTCCATGCACACGTACTTCGACTATCCTGTACCGTTGTACGCAGAGGTGGCGGACTTGGTCCGGCGTGAGATGGGAAGCGACGCACGGGTGTGGTTGGGCGAGTACGGGGATCTGGAGCAGTCGGGTGAGCGCGAGTGGTATGTGGGATGGGTCTCTACGCGACGGCTGCTCGATGCGCTGGAGGCGGGGTTCAGCGGCGGTATCTTCTGGGATGCCTTCGACAACTACCACGATCACAACGAGGCCTGGACGATCTATGGCCTCATGCGGACCGGTCTGTTCGTGTATACGCCCAAGAAGCGCTACTTCGCTGCCAAGCAGGTCTACCGTTACGTTCGGCCCGGCTTCCAGCGGGTGGAGATCGAGACGGCCAGACCGGAGGCGTCGACGCTGGCATCAGATAGTCCGGAGCGGGTCGATCGCGGGATCGAGACGCCGGGACTTCGGCTGATGGGGTTCGTGAGTCCAGACGGGTCCGACTTCACGTTGGTCGGTATGAACGCGTCAGACAGGGGCTACTTCCTGGACGTTCGTCTTGAGGGATGCGTTCCTGACAAGGCCGCGCGACGGGCGGCCTACTTCCGTACGACAGAACGGGAGGACTGTGTCCGGGCCGGCAGTCAACCACTGGTCAGTGGCGAGTTCATTTTCGCGGGCGCCAATATCGAGGTGCCGGGTCAGAGTATCTTCACACTCACTACCGTTGAATGACCTGAAGAGTTGGCTCAAGAGCCGTTGAAGGAACAACCGCCCGGCTAGGATAGCCGGGCGGTCGCGTTGTTGACTGGTGCGTGCCTGGGGCACACTGGCTATCCCGCGCAGTTGTTCCATTCTGATAGGAACTCGCGCAGGGCATCGTTCGATCCCCCGTTGCGCTGGATGATGACTACGCCGCAATCTCTGAAGATGATGCCGTAGTGGCTGATGTCGAGGCGCATCAGGTACTCATAGTAGTCATCGCACAGCGCATACCGCTGATCATAGAGGTTGATGAACACAACGTCGGGCGACGTGCTGGGTTCGTGCGAGGAGGGGATTCCAAGGACTTCGAGCTCCTCACGACGCGCCAGATGTGGGGCGTACGCATTCGTCGTCACGACGCTCGAACCTTCGGGCACCTGCGGCAGAGCCTGCTGAACACACGACTCATTTGGTAGGCGCGACAGGGGGTCCGGCAACTGGTTCCGCTCGGTGAACGGGTTGTCGATCGCGATCGCGATCAGGACCAGCGGCAGCATACCGCCGGCAATGGCCCTGAGACGGACGCTGTTTCCCAGAGCGTCCAGAGCGTGTCGCAGTCTTCCGAGTCCGGTCGCCGTCGCGATGAAGACGAAGGGGACAATGGGGGTCGTGTACTGACAGTAGATCGTCGGCTGGTAGTAGTGGTCGGCCAGAAGGTTGATGATCAACCCAGGCGCGGACATCAGCAGTTCAGGAAGTCCCAGCACAGCCAGGAAGCCTGTGGGCACAAGGAGCTGGACTATGTAGAGGGCGCGGTTGGGTTCAGCCAGGCGGCGCGCGACAGTCATCGGGTCAGTGAGCAGCGTCCTCAGCATGTCGTGGGGGGCATCACCGAGCCACGCGTAGCGTGAGAGTGTGTCGGATGGAGCCAGGCGCAGCGTGGGGATCAGCCAGAGCGTGGTGGCCAACGAGACTGTGACGCCAACGACGGCCCACGACCAGCCAAACCGTGCACGGCGCAGCCGAATCGCGGCGTACACTCCGAACGCTGCGACGCTCAGCCCCATGTTCTCCTTGCTGAGCAGCGGGGCCAAGAGCCAGAGGGAGGCCGCCCGGGCATCGCCGCGCTCAAGCGCGTCGAACGCGAACAGGAAGGCCGGAATGGCCAATGCCTCGGGATGGAAGTCGAACCGATTGATGAATCCGATGGACGGATACAGTAGGTAGGCTGCAGCGACGAGCAGCGAGATCGTGTCATTCCCTAGGCGCCGCTGGCCGATGCGGTAGAGTGGCATCGCGCCGATGGCGATGGTGATTGTCTGGATCACGAGCAATAGCACAGGCGTCGGGAATAGAAGATGCAGCGGAGCAAGGATGGCCAGCACCGGCTGGAAGTGATCGGCGAAGTAGTTGGTCACCTCGAATGAGCTTCGGAAGAGGCGGCCGTGCGCTGTGTTCCAGATCACCTGTTCCTTGATGGCCAGGTCGTAACCGGTCGAATTGAATCGGGCGTGCCTCGCTATGGACAGCCAGCCGTAGGCTCCCACCTGGCAGATGATGAGGCCCACGAGGACCGTACTGGCCCATTGGAGGCCGGCAACAGACCGTGAACTGCGCCGCTGCCAGCCTGGTCGTGCTCCCCGCTCGAGTTGGGCCGAGCGCAAAGCCACCAGGCCCACAACAATGAGCCATACCGCGCTCGCCGCCAGCAGCCAGCGTAGTTTCACAATCTGCCAGGGGAACATTCCCTCAAGCCGACCGGCACGGGCGAGGCCAGACCCGACAAGACATACTATACCAAAGATCAGCGCGACGAGGCCCGCTGGGCGGGGCGAAAGGGTAGGCGGGTTCTTAGATCTCAAGGGTTCTGCCTTGTCTGAACGGTCTACTATTGTGCGTGGTCCCTGTGCGACCAGGAGGCCTTCGCCGGATAGTGTGTCGATTATACACGATTCGCCTGTGGCTGCACGTCACGCTTTGGCAAGGTGTCTATCCGGTGGTACCATAGTGGACTAGTCTGGGTGATGTGGACGCCAGGCTGTTGGCGCCGACAGCCTCACGCCGCCGGGTTTCACAGGAGGGGAGACCTACGGCTGCAGCGTCGCATCACCGGATCAAGAGAGCTACGGAGAGTACCCAGATGCCCATCACCCGGCCCGCCGAGAAATCGGGCCTGTGGCTCGATCTGCTGGTCGTTGTGCTGCTGTGTTCGATCGCCGTCACGCCGCTGGTGAATGAGCGTGCGCCGTGCACACACGACGGTCTGCTTCACTTCTTCCGAGTCGTCGCGATGCGTCACAGCCTCGACAACGGTCTGGTCTTCACGCGCTATACGCCGGAGCTGGCCTTCGGGTACGGATATCCTTTCTTCAACTATCGGGAGCCTGTCTCATATTACCTGACGCTCGCCCTCTATGTCCTGGGTCTCTCACTCCCGGTCGCGCTCAACGCGGTCTATATCATCAGTTTGGTCGGCGCCGGGATCGGCGCGTACCTGCTGGGGCGGGACCTGTTCGGGCGCCTGCCCGGGCTGGTCGCGGCGGTGGCCTACGTCTACGCTCCCTATCAGTTCCTGGATGCATTGGTTCGGGGCAATGCGCCGGAGTCCGTGGCTCTGGCGCTGATGCCGTTTGTTCTTTGGGCATTCCGGCGGTTAGCTTTCACGGGCCGTCGTCAGTGGGTCGCTCTCAGCGTGGTGAGCCTCGGCTTGCTCTACCTGACACACAACATTTCCAGTCTACTCTTCACCCCGTTCCTGCTGGCGTTCATCGGTGTCCTGTGTGCGGATAGGCGCGCACGGAGACACTGGGCGGTGACCGGTGCGGCGCTGGCGCTGTCCCTGGGGATGACGGCCTTCTTCTGGGTCCCTGCCCTGCTGGAGAGGGGGGCGGTACACCTGGATCGGAGCATCTCCTCAGCCAATAACGACTATCGAAACAACTTCCTCACACTGGCCGAGGCGTTCGCGCTACCCGAGACGAGAGATCTGTCCTTGATGAACCCTGCTCTGCGTGTGTATCTCGGTCTGGTGCAGATGATCGTTGGCGCAATTGGACTTGTTCTATCGCTGGTTAGGGAAACTGCGCGACCACGACGTCTTATGGCGGTATTCCTGGGCGTTGCGACAGTCGCGATGGTCTGGATGAGCACCGCGTCCTCGCAGTGGTTGTGGGATCGCCTTCCGCTGATCGCCTTCGTGCAGTTCCCCTGGCGACTGATCGGGCGCGCGGTGCTGCCGGTTGCGTTGCTTGCTGGCGCCAGTGTGGACTTGTCGTTGCTGCGCTTTGGCTCGCGAACGCGCGAGAGGCGGCCCCGCCTTGGCAACCGTTGGGCGTTGCGAATCTGGGGCTGTCTTGTCACGGGCGCTCTGATCCTGACCGCGATGCCAGATATGGTTCCCATATATGGCTTCTGCGAAACGCCGCCCGATACGTTGGCGGGTGTTTTCGAATACGAGCGTTCCACGGGCCTGGTTGGTATCGACCCGGAGGGTTCCTACTTCCCTGTCGGCGTTGAGCGAGTGCCTGATGCATCGCCTCTGGAGGACGCGCTGGTGTCAGGTGCGGTGGTCTACCGGTTTGACCGTGAAGCATTGCCAGAGGGAGCCACCATCCACGAGGAGCTCTACGGTCCGAACCAGGCTCGCATCGTTGTGGAGACGCCGGCGGCGTTTCGTGCCCGGTATCTGGTGTTTGGCTTTCCTGGCTGGAATGTGCGAATTGACGGCCGGCGTGTTGCGACTGCGCCGACAGAACCGGACGGCTTGTTGAGCTTCGATGTTCCGTCAGGACATCGGACTATCACGGTGTCTTTCGAATCAACACCCGTCAGGATCGTCTCGAGCCTCCTCTCATCTGCCAGTCTCGCCGTGCTGTTGTTTCTCCTGATGAGGCGCCAGCCAGTTCCGGAGTCTGCGCTCGTGTCCGGGGAGCACACGCCGGATGATCGAATCGCAGTCTACGGGGCGCTGGTTATGCTGGCTGTGGCCATGTTGGCGCTCAAGCTGACCGTGATCGATCGGAAGGATACGGTGTTTCGAAGATCAGGACTGGAGAGAGGCCATCTGGTCGGTGTGGAGGTCCCGTTGTCCGTGAGTTTCAGCGACCAGGTCCTGCTCCTGGGCCTCAGTCCAGGCGATGGGGAATCGCTTGAGAGTCGCTCTGGTGTCATCGATCTGACGACCTACTGGCGGGTGCAGCAACCCGTGAATCAGGACTACGCTCTGGTGTTCACGCTGATCGATGGCCTCGGACGCCCCTACGCTGAGGCCAGCTCGGGTCAGCAGACTAGTCTGTGGTCCCCTGACCAGTATGCCCGTCAGCAGCAATCCCTGCTGCTGTGGCCTGGAACGCCGCCAGGCGAGTACAGCCTCCGCGTGGCGGTTGTCGATCCCTCAACCGGGGCCGTTCTGGACACCACGAGGCCAGACGGTGAGCCGCTCGGAAGGAGCTACGAGCTTTCCCTGGTCACCGTGTCGGACTCCACGCCCTCGCTGCGGCCTGATGGTTGGGAACCCGCCCGGCTCCTGGCAGCGGACCTGGGGGTGGGCATGGCTCTGCTGGGCATCGATGCGCCCTCTGGGGAGGTGGATGCCGGGGGGACGCTCAACTTGACTCTCTACTGGCAGGCGGCTGGCACGATGGCGGAGGATTGGCAGGTGGAGTTACGTCTGCTGGAAGCGGATGGGACAGCGCTTGCTCAAGAGGTCTTCGCGCCAGGCCAGGCGAGCTATCCGACCTCTGCGTGGCGCCCTGGCGATGTAGTGCGGGATGCGCGAGCTTTTCGGGTTCCTGCACGCACGCCTTCCGGTTGCTACGCTCTGTGTGTTGCCACGGTCGGCGTCTCAGATGCCGCCGGTGCGGCGTGTCACCCCGTCCTGCACGTGACTGTCCGCGCACCGTGCCGGGACTACCGCGTGCCCTCGATGCAGCATCCACTCGATCGTGTCATTGGGAACGCCGTCGCGCTCCTCGGCTACGACATCGACTCGCAGCCCAGTGCCTCAGGAGAACCGGTTGAGCTCAAGCTGTTCTGGCGAGCGGAGGCCGAGATGGCGCGATCCTATACTGTCTTCGTTCACGTGGTAGATGCGAATGGCCGGACGGTGGCGCAGAGTGATGTGGTTCCAGGTGACGGGGTTCGGCCGACGACTGGTTGGCTGCCCGGCGAGATCGTACCCAGCATCCATCTTCTGGAGCCGCCCGCGGGGTGTACAGACGGATGCTACGCTCTTCGTATCGGGATGTATGACCGGGTGACAGGCGAACGGTTGCCAGTATCTGGGCACGCCGACCTCGACAGCGTCTTGCTGTCTGATGCACTGTGCTGTCAATAGTCGCTGTGCGGCTGGATCGCGGGCGGCGTGCGCTGGCCTGCGTCTAGGCACGTTCCATGCTTGCCTAATCGACCGGATCAGGGCATAATCGCCCCTATGTCCAAGCACCGACCAGTCGAGACACCGACGCCAGGGACTGTCGTCTTGATCTCGGCGAATGCTGAGTGGCGCGAGGTGCGCGCTTACTTCCCCCATCGTGTGGTCAGCGTCTCGCCGTGGGGCGAGTACTTCGTCGTCTCTCTCGATGTAGGCTCCCGGCAGGAGACTGTGCTCTTCTTTCAGGGAGGCTGGGGAAAGATCGCGGCGGCGGCGTCGGCACAGTATGTGATTGACCATTGGCTCGCTTCTGGCGGTGATGGTAGTCTCATGGTGAATCTAGGCACCTGTGGTGGGTTTGAAGGCGAGGTTGAGCGCGGAACGGTCATGCTGGTCGACCGAACACTCGTGTACGATATCATTGAGCAGATGAGCGACTACGATGACGCACTGGAACACTACGCGACAGCGCTGGATCTGAGCTGGCTCCACGAGCCATATCCTCACCCCGTGGTGAGAGGGTTGCTGGTATCGGCCGATCGCGACCTACGTGCTGAGGACATTCCGTGGCTCGCAGCGCGTTTCGGGGCAGTTGCAGGTGACTGGGAATCCGGGGCCATCGCACATGTCGCATGGCGCAATCGTACGCCGTGTCTCATCCTGCGAGGTGTGACCGATTTGGTGGGCAGCACTGGCGGAGAGGCGTACGCAGAAGGCGGTGGCATCGCGGTCTACCACGCAGCGACGCACCGGGTGATGCGGCATCTTCTGGATCATCTGCCGGGATGGTTGGCGTGCGCCCGATGAGACGTGCGGTGTCTTTCCGATTTCATCTCACGGAATTGAGATGAGATGTGTATTATCTCATGATGACCGGAGAGGTGACACCGACCGAATACGATGAACCCGCTCTTATCGAGCGCGCCGCAGCCGGCCAGGGGCCGGCTCAGCGTATGCTCTACGAGCGGTATCATACCAGGGCTTTCAGACTCGCCTATCTGCTGCTGCAGGACAGTGGCGATGCCGAGGAGATCGTACAGGATGCGTTTGTGTATGCCCTGGCTAACATCTCCCGATACAGCGCCACCCGAGGGACCTTCTGGGCCTGGCTGCGCGTGATCCTGGTTAGCCGATGCCGCAATCTGCGCCGACGTCGCCAGTTCGCGTTGGTATCGCTTGACCTTCTTGAGGGTGGCGCCAGACTAGCAGCGTCTTCTGGCGCGGGTGATGACCCAGCAGCGGTGGCTGAGAAGCGGGATACCAGGCGCCTGATCTGGCAGGCCCTGCGCGAGGTGAGCCCAGGGGCCCGGGACGCGCTGATCCTGCGCTTCTACGAAGGGCTCTCGTATGCCGAGATCGGTGAGTCACTGGATTGCACAGCGGAAGCGGCTCGCTCCCGTGTGGCCCACGGCAAGGTGCAGTTGCGGAGGTTGCTCTCGGATCGCGGCGTGGGTGTTGTACCGGCGCGAGCGTTGACTGGGCTGGTTGGGGCTGAGTAGTAGTATGATGGACACGTGGACGCACATCGATGGGACCGCGGGCGCGGGCCCAGCCTTGGCTGGCCGGGAGAGCCGCGCAAAAGAATCTGTGAGTCGGCCCGACCATGCTGGGAGCCGGGTTCGGGCGAAGTCCGGCGACGGTTGGATGCATCAGCGGTTGGGGGCGGAACTCGTGGCGGCTGTTGATGAGGCGGCGACGCCGCGCTCCAACTGGGCAGATGTGGCGATTCGTCTTCGCAACCGAAGGCGACGTCTGGTTGGTGAGCGATGTCTCGCGCTTCTGGTCGGGTTGCTGATGGTCTACTGCAGTATGCTATTGTCGTCGATGCCTGCGGAGTCGCAGTACGCTGGCGATCGTTCCGGCCCGAGCGGCGTCGTTGTTCTGCTGGCGCCAGTCGCCGAAAGCGCCGTCGTACTGGGATCGTCCGAGGGAGGACCGGCTACCTCGGGAGCCGTGTCGTTGCTTGGACCGACCGCCGATGGCTGGTTAGCAGCCGGCAGATCGCTGGTCTCTTGGGATGAGGTGGCGACGCCGGTTCTCGTTCCTCGGCCGACGCCGCCCGGAGAGCCTGTTCTCACGCGCGTCGGATGAAGCAGACAGATCGCAGATGAGTTTCGCCCCGCGCGATGAGCGCGACAGTTGTTATCGAATCCTGAGGAGTCCGAATCTATGCTGAATTCTACATCGAGCGCCAACTCATACAACGAGGCCGATGCTCGGCCGATAGATTCTCTCGAAACACTCCTGGATCGACCTCTGTTTGTCGCTGGGTGGGACTGGGAGAAGACGCTCTACGTCCTCCTGATCGTCACGGCGCTTATCACGCGGCTGTACGGGTTGGGGGATCGGGTTCAGAGTCACGATGAGAGTATTCATACGCGGTATTCCTGGAACCTGTACACGGGAAGAGGGTTTGCGCACGACCCGTTGATGCACGGACCCTATCTTTTTCACGCGACAGCGCTCTCTTACTTCCTGTTCGGCGACAACGATTTCTCGGCACGCGTACCGGTCGCGCTCATGGGTGTCGCACTCGTCGCATTCCCCTATCTGCTACGTCGCTGGCTTGGCCGTTCAGGTGCGCTGGCGACGACGTTCCTGCTCCTGATCTCGCCTGCGATCGCCTACTACTCTCGCTACATCCGGCACGATATCCCGGTAGCGCTATGGGCAATGATTGTGTGGAGCTCCATCTTCGCATATCTCCACGACGGTCGTTCGCGGTGGCTGTACACGATGGCGGCCGGCGTTTCGCTGATGTTCGCGACCAAGGAGGTCGCCTTCATCTATAGCGCGATATTCGGTGTGTTTCTGGTGGTGCTGTTCCTGAACCAGGTTCTCTCTCGACGCTGGCCTGTGGCGAGCCTCAATGTGGCCTTCCTCGTCCTGCTCGGTGTAGCGGCGGCTGGGTTGGGTTTGGTAGCGCTGGGCGTAGTCCGTCAGCAGGAAGGGGCTGGTCTGGCCTCCTGGGCGATTGCCGGAGGCGCCGTTGCCGGTGTGGCAGCAGTCGCGGCGACTGTGGTGCTGCTATATGCGCTGGGCGCTGAACTGCGCAGCTATCGCAGCTTCGATTTGATTGTCGTGCTGGCAACCCTTTGCTTGCCGTTCCTGTCGCCCGCGCTTGTGAGTCTGATGGGGCTTGATCCGATCGACTACCAGCCGCCGACTATCTACACGACAGCCATTGTCACGGCAGGCGTTGTTGCCGTCTCAGCGATGATCGGGTTATTCTGGAGTCTGCGCCGTTGGTCGATCGCCGCGGCCATCCACTACGCGATCTTCCTCGTGCTCTTCACGACCTTCTTCACCAATGGATTTGGCATTGCCAGTGGTCTCGTGGGATCACTGGGATACTGGCTCAAGCAACATGAGGTTCAGCGTGGAAACCAGCCGCAATACTATTACGTTGTGATGGTGAGCTTCTACGAGTTCCTGCCGTGGTTGCTGGCGACTCTAGCTCCGGTCTTCATCGGCGTGCGTGCGCTGATGAGGAGGCGCAATCACGGTGATAGGATGTCCGTTGATCAGGGGGATACTCGGGAGCGGGGCGCCACTGGAGATCGCGCCCAGGGGCGCCCGGTGAGGGCAACGAGGGAGATGCATCCAGGCAGCGATCCGGCAGTGAGCGAGCGGACATTTGTGCCTTTCCTGCTTTGGTGGACTGCCCTGGCGTGGCTGGCCTACTCGATTGCCGGCGAGCGGATGCCGTGGCTTATCGTGCACATCACCCTCCCAATGATCGTCCTCTCCGGTTGGTTGGTCGGGCGCCTGGTGGATGCAGTCGACTGGGGCCAGATTGTGCGGCAACGGGCGTGGATACTAGCGCTGGTCTTCCCGCCGCTGCTTATGGCCATTGCTGCACTGGGACGCGCCGTAGCCGCCCGTCCGTTCAGCGGATACGAGCTCACCCAGCTGAATGCCACAGGCAAGCTTCTCGGCGCCGTCGCGGGGATTGTGCTGTTTGGGGGAACCGTGATGGTACTGGCCGAGAGGTGTAGCTGGCGGCTGGCGTTGCCTGTGCTGGGCAGTGTGTTGCTCCTGATTCCAGTTGCACTGACTGTTCGGACCGCATGGCGGTTCTGCTACGTGACGTACGATTACGCGACGGAGTTCCTCGTCTACGCTCACGCCGCGCCGGCGGTGAATCGAGTGATAGATCAGATCACGGAAATCTCGCAGCGTACGCTGGACTCTCCCACTGCAATCGAAGTGGCCTATGGGGCCGATGGATCGACGCTCTGGTACTGGCAGCTCAGGAACTTCCCAAACGCGCGGTACTATGGTGAGCAACCTTCGCGCGAACAGATGGACGTGCCGGTAGTCATCGCGGGACGGGATCAGTGGAATGTAGTCGCCCCCTATATGGATGACAACTACGTGATGAACACGTATACCTACATCTGGTGGCCGATGGAGGACTACCGCAATCTGACCTGGGGTAAGGCGGCGAAGATCCTGACGGACGCCGACGTGCGGGCAGCCATGTGGGACATCTGGTACAATCGAGACTATGCGCGATATGATGCGCTGACCCAGACGAGGCACACGGTCGACCAATGGCCGTTGCGCAGTGATTTCCAGTTCTACGTGCGCCGGGACGTTGCGGCGCGAGTCTGGGAACTGAGTTCCGACGGTCTGAACGAACTCAGCCCGAGCTCGGAAGCCAGCGTTCCCGATCCTTATGAGCTGGGTTGGCAGGATATGGCTGCGCGACTCGTCATAGGCAGTGAGGGGGCAGCGGAGGGGCAGCTGCAAGCACCACGTGGCGTCACTGTGGACGCGGAGGGCAACATCTATGTTGCTGATTCGGGGAACCACCGTATTGCGAAGTTCGCCTCGGACGGCGCCTTCCTGGCCGCGTGGGGGACATACTCTATGGTTGAGGATGAGGTGTCTGGTGTCGTCGGGTTCAACGAGCCCTGGGGTATCGCGTTGGACGCAGAGGGTAACCTCTATGTGGCCGACACCTGGAATCACAGGATTCAGAAACTCGACGCGGAGGGCCGCTTCGTCACGAGCTGGGGCCGATTCGGACAGCAGTCGGTGGTCGATGCGCACGGTGAATACGAGTTCTTCGGGCCACGTGGGATAGCCATCGGCGATGATGGCTCCATCTACGTAACGGACACTGGCAACAAACGAGTGCTGGTGTTCGGTCCGCAGGGTGAGTTTCAGCGTGAGTGGGGCGGCGGTGGCGTTCTGGACGGTTACCTGGATGAACCAGTGGGTATCGCGATTGGGCCGGATGGCCTGGTCTACGTCGCTGATACGTGGAATGCGCGCGTTCAGGTATTCGATGCGCAGGGCGACTTTGTGCGTCAGTGGCCTCTAGAAGGGCTGGAGGAGCTCACGATAGAGGATAAGCCCCACATTGCGGTGGACTCCCGAGGCTACGTCTACGTCACCGACCCGAGCGAATACCGTGTACTCGTCTTCGACTCCTTTGGAGAGTTCGTTATGGCGTTCGGTCAATACGGTTTTGATGATCGTTCCTTTGCGTATCCGACCGGAGTTGCCATCGGACAGGCGGACGAAATCTACGTGACGGATGCTCGTAGTGGACGGGTGCTGATCTACGATCCGCTGTTCGTCGAGCGATGACGCGACAACTCTAGCGTAGTCCGAGATTCTGTAGCGTCCCCATCTTCAGTTCCTTACCACAGCCGCCACTTGGCGGCGGCTGTGGTTCTTGCGTTGTCCCACTTCGACCGGGCCTAGCCCCCCTTTGTCTCAGCGGCTGAGTCCTTCCACACTATGGGGCCAACTGGTGAACGAGTGATGATCGAAAACGGTCGAAACTGTCCAGTTGAAGCCAATTTCACACAGGTGTATTGACATATATGACTGATTGTGATATGATGAGTGTGTGGACGAGCAGTCTTTGCTGAAGGATGAGCGTCAGCAATTCATCCTCGAGGAATTGCGTGGCCAACGCCGGGTTTGGGTGTCTGACTTGAGTGGGCGGCTGGGCGTGAGCGACGCAACGATCCGTAGGGATTTGCGGGAACTCGAGGAGGCGGGGCAGTTGCGTCGAGCTCACGGCGGGGCGATACTGGTTGAACCGACACGGCCCGAGCTGCCCGTCGTCAGACGCATGGATGAGCACCGCTACCTCAAGGAGCTCATCGGCCGGGCTACGGCCTCCCTTGTCAAGGATGGTGAGACCGTCTTCATCAGCTCGGGGAGCAGTGCGGCCTACGTTGCGCGTCATCTGGTGGAGCGTACAGGACTGACCGTTGTGACGAATGCCGTCAATATCCTCGATACATTCCTGTCTGTAGACAACGTGACGGTCGTGATGACAGGCGGCATGCTGCGCCCGTCGGAGCTCTCGCTGATTGGACACATCACGGAGTCTGCCTTGCGCGAGGTTCGGGTGGACAAGGTTATCTTCGGCGTCCGAGCGATCAGCGCGGCGAATGGCATCACGAATGACTATCTTCCCGAAGTGATGACAGATCGCGCGATCATCCAGATGGCTCCCGAGCTGATTATCCCGGCTGACCACACTAAGCTGGGCAAGACGTGTTCCGCGTTTGTAGCACCGATCGAGTGTGTAGCGACGATCGTGACGGACTCTGGCGCCGATCCCGGTATTGTAGATGGGATTCGGGCAAGGGGTATTCGGGTCATTGTGGTGGAAGATGATGGCGTCTCAGGTATCCGGACACTGTGCCTGGACAAGCTGAGCGCGAACTGACTGCACATCGATTGTCGGTGGCACTGAATGACGCCTGACCTGTCATCCGGGACTGGAAGGAGGTGTCGTCCAATGTAGCATTCTGTCCGCTCATTCTCTACTCACGAATTGAGACGAAGCATAGATCTGGATTTACCAACCAGGAGGATGGCAATGAGACCGATGAGAATGGACCGTCGTAGGTTTTTGGGACTGATGGCTGGCGCTGCAGCGGGTACTGCGTTGGCGGGCTGTGGCCCGACGGGAACGTCAGTTGCCCCCACTGCTGCTGTGGAGCAGGAGCCCCAGCAGGTGGAGCTGGAGTTTTGGGATTGGGATCATGAGCCGCGGGTATTATTCACCGAGCAGCTCGTGGCCGAGTTCATGGAGCAGAATCCGAACATCAGCCTGAAGTACAATCCTCTGGGGTGGACCGATATCGAGACTAAGCTCCTGACCGTGGCGACTGCGGGCAGCGGCCCGGCCTTCTCGAACGTGCACTACTTCTGGCGCTACGACCTGCAACGGGCTGGAGTACTCGCACCCTATCCTGACGATATGTTCGACTGGAGTGGCCTGCTCAGCACGCCGTTTAACCGCGACCCGGAGACGGGGAGCATCTACACGTCTGACTTCTGCTGGTACTGCGACATGGTGTTCTATAACGAGGAATTGCTAGACGCGGAAGGGATCAAGCCTGAGGATATCCCCAAGGATTGGGATGGCTTCATCGCCATGTGCCAGCAGTTGACGAAGACAGATAGCAGCGGCAAGATCACACAGGTGGGATGCTCACTCAATGACTATTGGGCACGCGAGTGGCTCTGGCATACCCTTGTGTATCAACAGGGGGAGTTCCTGTACAATGAGGAAGGAACTGAGGCGTTGTGGAATGAGGAAGCCGGTGTCCGGGCCCTGCAGTTCATGCAGGACTGGTACCACAAATTGAAGATCGACGACGCAGAGTTCCTGAGTCACTTTGATGGATTTGGCAACGAGAAGGCAGCTATGTTCATCGATCAAGGGTACATGGCGGCCGGCATCAACGATAGTTTCCCGCAGTTGGTGGGCAAATGGGGCACGGTGGAGACTCCAACCTTCACGGGACGCCCGGACCCTTCGTGGGGAATGGCGTTACCAGAGGAAGGCTTTTGTGTGTTCAACACCTTTGATGCGGATGTCATAGACGCAGCCTTCAAGTACATTAAGTTCATGTTGGGCAGCGAGGAGCGTCGTATCGACTGGGCGCTGCTCATGGACGGCCCGCCTGATGAGGTCGCTCTGCTTGATAATCCCACCATCAGTGAAGGCGACGAAGGCAACGTGATTGCGAGCCAGGCCAACACGATGGAATGGCGCATCAACTACGGTGAGCGGCCGCTTGAGGCAGAGAAGTTCTGGCGGACGATGTTCGATGAGGCTATTCTGGAAAACAAGGACGTGAAGGCCTCGCTAGACAGTGCCACCGAACAGATGAACGCGGCTCTTAAGGAATCGGGTAAGAAGCGCTACATCGTTGAGCGCGCCTACGAGCCACCCACTTCATAGCATTCCTGTTCCGTCGGGGGGGCTCCTCTGTGGAGCTCCCCCTCCTGGATGTGAGAGACGGGAGTCTCCACTGGCATGACGCGCAACGAAAGGAGACAGGTATAGGTATGTCTGCTGCAGCATCTGTCAAGGCTATGCGTGTCAGATCACGTCGGCGGATCGGCCTGGGTCAGGTCATACTGCGTCTGGTTCTGGTGTTGGGTACGGTGATTGTGGTCGGACCGTTCTACTGGACGGTTGTGACCTCACTTAAGGCCCGTGAGGAGGTTCTGCTATTTCCTCCGACGTGGTGGCCTAGGTCACCGACGCTAGAACACTGGATCGGCCTGACCCAACTGCGGACAGGCAGCTTTCAGCTCTTCTTCCGCAACAGCATGTTCGTCTCCACCGTAGTGACCCTGCTGATTCTCCTGACAAGCAGTATGGCCGGCTATGTCTTCGCCAAGCAGCGCTTTCGAGGACGGGATGCTCTCTTTATCGGTATTCTCAGCATGATGATGATCCCGTTCAATGTGGCGATGATTCCTCTGTACGCCTTCATGGTTCGGCTCAAGTGGAACAACTCATACTGGGCTCTGATCATTCCGAGCGCCTACAGCCCGTTCGGTATCTTCCTGATGCGTCAGTTCATCCATTCCATCCCAAACGAGCTGATCGACGCAGCACGCATCGATGGAGCTGGGGAGTTCGGGATCTTCTTCAAGATCATTCTGCCTCTGTCAACTGCGCCTCTTGCGGCCCTGGCAATCTTCACCTTCATCGGTCAGTGGGACGACTTCCTGTGGCCGCTGGTGATCATCGACGAGCCCGCTCTGTATACTATCCCCCTCGGACTGTCGCAGTTCCGGGGGCGTGTTGGAACGGACGTGGGCGGGCTGGCCGCTGCGTCTCTTGTGGCGGTAGTGCCGGTGTTGATCGTGTACTTCATGGCGCAGCGCAGGTTCATTGAGGGTATGGCAATGAATGGCCTCAAAGGCTAGCATGTCTTGCCGCTCTCTGAGTGGAACGGTAGGAAGTTGTAGGGAGGGATCGGACGCTATGGGAAGTATGCCAGGTCAGACAGCACAAGGCGCCAACGTGTTTGAGCGATGGAGACGGGATTCGCGCCGGATAGAACGCCTGATCTTCATTCTGGTCGCATTGGTGCCGATGTGCGCTGCATTCGTGCTATTCTGGATCTATCCGATGCTGCACGGTGTCTGGGGCAGCCTGACGCTATGGCGTGGGTTCAACCCAGACCAACCGTTCGTCGGGTTACGCCAATATCAGAATCTGTTTCGGGATCCGATCTTCGTGAAGGCGTTATCCAACACCTTCTACTATGCGCTGCTGTACTTGCCCGCAGGTATTGTCCTATCGATGTGTCTGGCACTGGCTATTGAGGCGACGGGGGCTCTGCGCGGCCTCTTCCGTATGCTCTACTTCATGCCGGTGGTGACCTCGACCATCGCGACGGCTCTCATCTGGCGTTGGCTGTATCAGCCGTCGTTGGGTCTGTTCAACCAGATACTCGCTCTACTGGGGCTGCCTGCGATGCAGTTCTTGCAGTCCACCACGCAGGCTTTGCCATCCATCGTTGTCTACGCGCTATGGAAGAACCTGGGCTTCAACATGGTGCTTTTTATGGCGGGGTTATCGGCGATCGATCAGACGTACTACGACGCGGCGAGAGTGGACGGCGCGAACCGCTGGCAGGTTTTCTGGCATATCACGTTACCGCTGCTCCAGCCGACGATGGTGTTTGTCATTGTGACGGGCATCATCGGGTCGCTGCAGGTCTTCGGTCCTGTCTATGTAATGAGTTCAGGTGGCGGAGGCAGCGCGCTTCCCGGTGGGCCTGCGAATGCCACGATGGTCGTGTCAGTCTATCAGTGGCTGATCGCTTTCAGAGAGCTGGAGCTTGGCTATGGATCGGCTATGGGCGTCGTGCTGTTCATCATTATCCTGGTGGTGACGCTGGTCCAGACTCGCTTCCTGCGAACGCGTTGGGAGTATTGATGGTCGGCCGTTGTGATCGGTCTATGCCCGCTGTGGTGGAGGTGTGATGCACGTTGCCGGACACCCGTACGATTTGATGTCATCAGATGATCTCCGGTTGATCCACCAGAGCGCCCTGAGGATTCTGGATGAGATCGGCATGGAGGTGCAGGATCGGAGACTGCTCGAGGTTCTTGCAGCGCACGGTGGATCGGTAGATTTCGGGCGCGAACGTGTGACCTATGCCCCTAGCACTGTTGAGGACTACATCGCGAGTGTGGAGCGGGTCGAGTGGGACAGTGTCACGCCGGAGGCTTCTGGGTCTGCCGGTGTCTACGACGGTCTCTATCACGACCCATTTTCCGGTGAACTGGCGCCGTGGACCGAGGAATCGCTGGCGTCCTACTTCGCGCTGGCAGCATCACTGGATCATCTGCACGGTGCGACCCTTCTCGGGAGTCGCATACCCGTGCCCGGGCCTCTGGAGCCGCTGTATGAACGATACTATGCCTGGAAGTACAGCGCCAGGGAGCACGGTTCTATCCACCTGGATGAGCTCTGTCCATACATCCTGGATCTCTACGAAGCGGTCGCTGACGATGGTGGTCAGTCAATCCAGGATGTCTTCCGAGGGACTGTCTACCTGATGCCGCCGCTGAAGCTGGGGCGCCACGAGGCATACCAGGTGTCATACTTCCATGAGCGAGGGCTGCGTGTGCATGTCGGTGACATGCTGGCGATGGGGGCCAGTGCGCCAGTCACGTTGGCAGGTGCGGTGACACTGAACCTCGCAGAACAACTGGCACTGGGCATGTTCAATCGGGCACTATTCGGCGACAGACACCTTCATCTGCACGCATCCGTCAGCGTGATGGACATGCGGACGGCCATCTATCCGTACGGTCGTCCGGAGATGGCGATCACCAACCTGATGACAGCCCAGTTGGCGCGCCACTATGGCGTCGGATTCAGCGGACACGCCGGGTTGACAGACGCCAAGCTGCCGTCGGTCGAGGCCGGTGCGCAAAAGGCGCTCACAGCGATCCCGACGATGCTGGCGGGCGGTCAGATCTGGATAGATGCCGGGTTGCTCTGCATCGACCAGGTCTTTTCGCCTATCCAGATGGTTCTCGACAATGAGTTTCTGAGCGCGCTCCAGCATTTCACTCACGAGTTCGATATCTCGGAGGAGAGTATTGGTCTGCAGGCGATTATCGATGCCGGGCCGGGCGGTCATTTCCTTGATAAGGAACACACGGTGCGTCACATGCGGGGAGAAACCTGGCAGCCCCGACTCTGGTCCAGCCTGATGCTCGGCCCCTGGCTCGAGAGTGGACGTAGGTTGGATGTGGACTACGCACGCGATATCGCGTGCAGCGTGGACAGGGCGGCCGCTAGAACCGGACGCCTGTCGGAGTGGCTTGAACAGGACGTAATGGGGATCATCCAGAAGGCTCGCGAGAGGCTTGTGAGGTGATCGGTGCGCACAAAATAGCAGACTACTGAGGTGAGGATATGACGCAGAAGATCACGATCATTGGTGCGGGCAGCGCGATGTTCACGCAAGGATTAGTGGCGGACTTGATTCTCAGCGAGGACCTCGGGGCGTGGGAACTGGGCCTCGTGGATACCGATCCGATCGCGCTTGAGGTGGCCGAAGGGCTCTGTCGGAGGATGGTTGAGGCCAGAGATAGCGCGATATCCGTGCAGGGATCGACCGACCGGCGCGAGGTGTTGCCCGGCTCGAATGTGGTCGTGAGCACGATTGGGGTCGGCGGACGCCGCGGCTGGGAGTCGGATGTATTTATCCCGCGCAGGTATGGAGTCTACCAGCCCGTTGGCGACTCGGTGATGCCGGGCGGCATCTCACGCGCGATGCGTATGATTCCGGCGCTGGTCGATATTGCGGTCGATGTGCAGGCGCTATGCCCTGAAGCCTGGTTCTTCAACTACTCGAATCCGATGACGGCGAACTGCTGGGCTGTTCGGCAGGCGACCGGGGTTCCTATGATCGGTCTGTGCCACGGGACATTCCACGTGGAGCGACAATTGGCGGAGTTCATCGGAGCGCCTGCCGACGAGGTGTCGTCAACATACGCGGGGCTGAACCATTTCACCATCATCTACGACTTCCGCTGGAAGGGTCGCGATGCCTGGCCGCTGGTGCGGACCCGCCTCGCTCAGGAGAGGGGACAGGCCATTGACCTACGCGAGCTCGGCCAGCGATTTCCCGAGATGGGGGCGGAGGTGGATTCCAGTTTCAAGGCAGCTGACAATCCCTTCTCCTGGTCCTTCTTTGAAGCCTACGGGGCGTATCCGGCAGTGAACGATCGCCACGTTGTCGAGTTCTTCCCGGAGCGGTTTCCACAGGGCGGGTACTACGGGAAGACGCTGGGAGTCGACGCGTTTTCGTTTGAGTCAACGATCTCTTGGGGTGACAAGATCTATGCCGATATGAGCGCAATGGCGACGGGGAAGCAGCCGCTGAACCCGCGCATTTTCGAGCGGACGGTGGGCGAGCACGAGCAGTTGCTGGAGATACTGCGCTCGATACGAAGCGATAGTAAACGGATCTTTTCCGCGAATGTGCCGAACAACGGGGCTGTGCCCAACCTGCCTGACGACGCAGTCCTTGAGCTCCCGACGGCGGCCGGTGCAACTGGGATGCGCCCGCTGCAGCTCTTAGACTTCCCCGACCCGCTTTCTGCGCTGCTGATCCGAAAGCTGGCCGCCACTCGCCTGACAGTCGAGGCGGCGCTCCAGGGTGACCGTGCCCTGTTTGTGGAGGCGCTGCTCGTGGACGGCGCGGTCACCGATCCTGAGACCGCCGCCAAGATGGCTGATGAGCTCTTGGCAGCCCATCGGCAGTACCTGCCTAACTTCTTCGCGTCCTAGGCAGCCGGTTTGATCAGAGAGGTGAACAGGGGGATCACTAGAATGGACTTTCGCAGCCGAATCCTTGCGGTGCTGAGACACGAGGAGCCGGATCAAGTCCCGTTCGCGCCATACGATAACCTGATGCCGAGGGGCGATTTCTCCCGTCAGTTGCGAAACCGCGGGATGGGACTGTGCGTGCGTCGCTCGACGATTTGGTCGGAGATGCCCAACGTGACCTTGGAGCTGCGCTGTGAAGGTGGTGAGACGGTGACGACCTATCACACGCCGGTGGGAAGCGTGTCGACCCGAACCCGTGGTCACACCGGGCGAATCAGTGACGGAATGTCCGTTGAGGTCAAGGGGATGATCGAGCGTGTGGAGGACTTCGGGCCGGTCATCTTCATGCTAGATGATACCGTGTTTCACCGTGATGACTCCGTCTACTGGGATGCGGTGCGCGATGTGGGTGTTGATGGGATCGTACGCGACACTGCCCTCGATATGGAGTCCACTCCTTACGGCGCCACTCGGCGTTACTTCGGCGACTACTTCGGTCTCGAACGCTGGGTCTTTGAGCAACATGACCATCCGAACGAATTTGTTGCGCTGTTGGAGGCGCAGATTCGTCGTGATGAGCGCCGGCTTGAGCTAGCAGGCGATTCGCCGGCGGACCTGCTCGCGTTCGGCTGGCTTGAGGGACTCTGGAGTCCGGCCCTTTTCCGCGAGTATGAGTTGCCGTTCTATCGGAAATGGGTCTCCCATCTTCAGGCACGTGGTAGACAGTGCGTTCTGCACTGTGATGCGACGAAGAACCTGCCCGAGTTCGCCGGATTGATCGCTGAGACGGGAGTGGCAGTTGTTGAGGCGTTCACGCCGCCGCCGGTTGGCACGCTATCACTGTCCGATGCGCGCGTGGCGTGGGGGGACGATGTGGTCATCTGGGTCAACGTGCCGGAGACGGTATTCTGGATGGGAGCGGATCAAACGAAGGCGTACATCATTGATCTGCTCAAGAGCGATTCGCCCGGACGCTCGCTCGTCATCGGGTTCACCGAGATGGGACTGTGGGGTGCTACCGACGACGAGACCGAGCGAACGTTCAAGGCGGGCATCCACGCGATGATGGAGGCGATTGAGGAGTGTGGGCATTTCCCGGTGGCCTCGCACTGAGCGCAGGGGACAAACCGGGCGTTACAACAAGATCGAATTTTCGTAGGAGAGAAGTGTAATGAAAATCGTGATCATCGGGGCGGGCTCAATGGCGTTTACGCCTGCATTGCTGGCTGGATTCAGTCACGACCGGCGGTACACCGGCGCAACGTTGGGGCTGGTCGACGTCAATGAGGAGTCGCTGGAGATCATCTCGCAGCTGGCTCGACGTGTCTCGTCCGAACAGGGATTGGACTGGACCGTGCAAGCTTCCACTGACCGACGCGACGTGCTGGCCGACGCCCAGGTCGTAACGACGGCCATTGGTGTGGGAGGGCTCGATGCCTGGGCGCTCGACATCAGCATTCCGGCCAGCTATGGCTTTGTGCAGCCTGTTGGTGACACAGCTGGCCCGGGTGGGCTGGGTCGCGGGTTGCGACACATTCCAGTGCTCGTCGACATCGCGCGCGACATGGAAGCTCTCTGTCCGAATGCTACGCTCTACAACTTCACCAATCCCCTCACCGTCATCACGCAGGCTGTGAACGAGCTTACGAGCGTGCGCTGCATCGGTCTGTGCATCGGAGTCGATCTGACCTGGAACCACCTGTGCCGGGTCATGGGGGTAGACAAGTCGCGGACGAGCATCGTTGCCGGTGGCATCAACCACTGTCACTGGATCACAGATCTGAGAGTTGACGGAGAGGACGCCTGGCCAATCCTCGATGCGGCGCTTGACGAAATGGCGGGTGATCCCTCCGCGATGGATCGCGTGCGTGGCCGATATGCTGCCCTGTCCGAACGCCCGCAGGAGCCTTTCCGCGGCACTGAACCGGTCTGCACGGCGCTCTATCGGTGGCTTGGATGCTATCCTGGGCCCGGCGACGGACACGTTGTCGAGTTCTTCCCGCAGTTCATGGATCTGATGCTGTCAGCGCGCGAGAATGTCGATGGTGGCGCGCTCCGCCGCTGCCAGAAGAGCTATCCCGAGCTGATGCAGCGCATGACATCCATGGCCGATCAGAGTGTGCCCTTCAGCGCGGACGTGTTTGCGGAGGAACTGGCGTGGGAGCATACCCAGTTGCTGGACATCCTGGTGTCGGAGCAAGATAACCTGGGCAAGATGTTCTTCGTGAACATCCCGAACAAAGGCTCAGTTCACAATCTGCCTGGTGGCGTCGTGCTGGAGGTTCCGGCAACCGTGGACGCCGGTGGCGTGCATCCTTTCGCGCTGGGTGATCTGCCCGCGGCGATCCTGCCTACGCTGATCCATCGCGTGTCGTCACTAGATCTCATTATCGAAGCGGCCATGGAGGGCTCGCGCCAGAAGGCGGTCCAGGCATTCATCAATGATCCATACTGCAAGGATGTCTCCACAGGCGCCAAAATGGTGAACGAGTTGATTGACGCCGAGTTGAGGTGGCTTCCTGCCTTCCGATGAGTAAGATGTCGCGGCGGACCTACGATGTGATCACGTTTGGGGACACCTGTGTCGATCTGATCATGAGCGGGACAGACGTCGTCCCGCGCTTTGGGCAGGTGGAGAAGCTAGTGGACGATTACGTCCTGGAGATGGGTGGGTCGTGCTGTATTTTCGCCTGCCAGGCGGCAAAACTGGGCCTGCGAACAGCAGTCTTGGGACGAGTTGGTCATGATGACTTCGGTCGCTTGGTCGTCAGTCGCCTGGCGGAGAGCGGCGTCGACACACGATACGTATCTGTAGATCCCACGCTAAAGACCGGTTTGGGCATCGCGTTATGCCAGGGTGGGGATCGGGCCATTCTGACCTATATGGGCTCGCTCGCGGCTGTCGGACCGGACGATGTCACCGATGAGCTGCTATCCCTGGCCCGACATCTGCATCACGGGAGCTTCTTCCTGCACACAGGGCTCATCGAGGCGATGCCCGACGTGTTTCGGCGGGCGCGTGCACTGGGCCTGACAACCTCGCTGGACACGAACTGGGATCCGGATGAGACGTGGGATTCGACGTTGGATGAGGTACTCCCGCTGACCAACATCTTCTTTCCCAATGAACAGGAGCTACTACGGATCGCCCGGCGCGATGATGTCGATCTCGCCGTGGAGTGGGCACGAGAGCAAGGTGTTCCCATAGTCGCCGTGAAGCGTGGTGAGGGCGGAGCGAGCGCGTTTGAGGCGTCGGAGGGGGTTGATTGCACGGTGGATCCAGTAACGGGTGGTGACAGCGTAGGCGCGGGGGATAGTTTTGATGCTGGATTCCTGGCGGCCTGGCTGCGTGACCTGCCGCTGAGCGAGTGCTTGAAGATTGCGTGTTTGTGTGGTCGGTCGGTCGCCGGTAGTATCGGTGGACTGGCCGGCCAGCCCGCCTGGGCGCAGGTCGTAGGCGGCAATCGAGCTGTGCGTGTGAGATCACCGGGTCAGAGTAACAGATGACGGCGGCCCGTGTATATGGAGAGGGGTGATTGATGGATGAGATAACATCTCGCGAGCGTATGTTGAGGACATTGGATCTGAAGGAAGCTGACCATATTCCCTGTTGTTTCATGAGTTTCAGTGCGCTGCGCCAGAGGCACGACGAAGATCGGTACGCGTCTACCCGCGCGGAGTTGGCCATGGGACTGGACTCGATGCTGTTCATCCCGTCTGCGTCGCGACGGGATCGGCCCGATCATCCCGATCTGCGGGGCCTGCCGATCCGTTTCCCCTCGGACGTCAAGACCCGGGAATGGCGGGAGAGCCACACCGATGGAGCTGATGTGCTCCGCAAAAAGTACAGTACCCCTGAGGGTACATTGTCGACGAGTGTCCGCCTCTCGGAGGACTGGCCGCACGGCGATCACATTCCGTTCATCGATGACTATCAGATACCTCGGGCCGGAAAGGCTCTGGTTACGGGGCGTGGCGATCTACCAGCGCTCCAGTACCTGCTGATTCCGCCTCAGTCCGAGGACGTTGCGGCTTTTCTGGATGAGGCGGAACGAGCTCAGGCTTTCTCCCGCGAGTATGGCGTGCTGCTCACGGGCGGTTGGGGCGTTGCGATGGATATGGCCAACTGGCTGTGCGGCATGCAGGACCTGATGGTGCTGATGATCGAGCAGCCCGATGTGGTCGATGAACTTCTCGAGATGATTCATACCTGGAATGTCCAGCGTATGGAGGTGGTACTGCGCGGGTCGGTAGACCTGTACGTCCGCCGCGCGTGGTACGAGGGATGCGATTTCGTCACGCCGCAATTCTGGCACAAGTCAATCCTGCCTCGACTCAAGACGGAGGTGGAGCTGGCCCACAGCCGCGGCGTGAAGTTTGGATATCAGTGTTCGAGCGGCACGGAGCCGATTCTGGACGGTCTGATCGAGGCGGGCGTGGATGCGCTGATCGGCATCGATCCGGTGCAGGGAACGCATACGAATCTGCCCCTCATTCGACGGACGCTGGGCGGTCGTGTTTGTCTCTGGGGTGGTGTCTCGGGCGCCGTGACGGTCGAGATGGGCACAGAGGCCGAGGTGAGGGAGGCCGTGCGTCACGCGATCGCGACGTTGGGGCCCGATGGGTTCGTGCTGTCGCCAGTCGACAACATCACGGTGGATGCCCCCCGTACCTGGGAGAACATCAACGTGCTGATCGATGAATGGCGTAAGGCCCGGTAGGTAGTGGATCTGCCGAAGTGAGTTCTGGATTCTGGGGAATGTCCGGGGTGGGGCGCTAGCGCTCCGCCCCGATGCTTCGTGTGCCAGGCTGCGTGCCGGTATCGTGACCCCCGCTTTGGTCACAGAGCCTCGGCCGTACATTCTCAGCCAGTGCCTGGAGCGCATAGGTAACGCGACGGGGACGTTCGGTCAGGAGCTCAGCTGCCTCCCATTCCCTGGCCAACTGACTCAATCGTGCTCTCGAGATCTCACCGCGGAAGACCGGGTAGAGGGTCTTGATGGTGAAGTATCCGTCCAGCTCGTCGAGTGCATAGGCGACGATGCGACGTTCCAGATGGCTCAGGGCCGGAAATGCGGCGGCCGGGTTGATCGCTGGAGCGATGGCAACGGCGTGGAGGATATTGAGCCAGTGGGCCGCGTCCTCTATCAAGTGCCCCATCTGCAGGTACAGTCGGTTTGCCCACTCCGCCACCCCTTTGAGATCGTGGATGTAGGGTGGGGATGTGGCCGAGGTGGCGTAGGCGGCGAACGGGAAGCTGGCCGATGAGAAGGAGGACGCTCGCATTGTGCTGGCTTCAGCGTGAAGCACGTCCCACCGTTCCTCGGTCACCGTGGCCTGGAGCCAGAACGTTGCGAGTATGCCACCGGGCAGGCGCCAGTACCATGCTGCACCAACCCTTCCCTCAAACCCCTGTGCGCGCCTGGCGACCTCGATCAGTACCCGGTCAGCGAGTCGAAGAGCATCATATGACGGGTACACTCGCGGCATAGCACATCCCCCAGTCAGCGGGCTCCGTATTGTGTCCCTCTCCGATGTGGCATAGATGGTGTCAGGTCCTGTCACCAACGGCCTGGGGATGATCCTCGCGGACCAGCTCCAAATCGGCTGTCCTGGAATTGGATTCAATCTGCGCCACCGATTTGCAGCCGGGGATCACGCAGGTGACCGCCGGGTGCTGCAGGCACCAGGCCAACGCCCACTGCGCCATCTCGATTCCTTCCGGTACCTCGAGCTGCCGGATCTCCTCGACTTGACGCAACCGTGCCTGGGTCGACTCAGCATCCTTCAGAGAGCGCACGTCATCGCGGGCGGTGAACACGCTCCCCGGTCGGTATTTCCCGGTCAGGAACCCACTCGCGAGCGGCACCCGGGCCAGGACACCCAGATTGTGCGCCCGGCATAGCGGAAAGACGTCGGCCTCCGGCCTGCGATCGAGCCGATTGTACACCGCCTGGATCACACCCGCTCCGACTGTTGTCGCTCGTTCCACTTGGTGAGGCGTCTCGTATCCGCTGGTGATGGAGATGCCCAAGTGGCGCACCTTGCCCGCTACGACCTGTCTGTCGAGCATCGTCCACAGCTCGTCATTGTCGAAGACCTCATCGGCGCCCGAGTGAAACTGATACAGGTCGATCGTGTCCACGTTCAGCGCCTTCAGCGACTCCTCGAGCTGCTGACGCACTTCCAAGGCGGACCAACGCTGTTCGCGCTCGAAGTTGCCGATGAATCGATGCCCAAACTTCGTCGCGACGATCCACTCATCCCGATGGGATCGGATTGCCTCGCCTACCAGATGCTCGGAGAGGTGATCACCGTAGCACTCGGCAGTGTCCACCAGGTTGACACCCAGTTCGCGGGCGCGTTCCAGTAAGCGTGTCGCTTCGGATATCTCAAACGACTTTCCCCATTCGCCGCCGAATTGCCAGGTACCGATACCGATCACGGATACCGTCAGGTTGGTCCTTCCAAGTCGCCGGTACTTCACGTGTCTTCACCTCCGGCGTCGGCACGCCGCGCTGATTGTCGACCGTTGTGTTCCATCGCGGCCCGTATCTGCTCGGCAATCATCTGACCGAAACGCACTTCGCTGCTGTCCTGCGGTTCGTAGCCAAGGACACGGCGTGCGTTCACGATACTCCAGAAGGCGTGCGGGTTATTGCTCACACCGTAGAATATCTGGAATGGCACACCGTGTGCATCCCGGATATCATCCGCTTCGATGCTCTTGACGAAGAGTTGAACCAGGTCACGCTGACTGATATACGCGGCGAGGGCTCGACGCATACAAGTGTGGTCACCTAACGCGCATCGGTTCAGATCTGTTTCGCGAGGTGCGCCAATCCGAATCTGGATGTTTTCCAGCGGCGTCCCGTTGACGTGACCCACGGCGAAGACAAAGCCGAGGTGCTCGTATGATTCCTTCGCCCAGCCGTAGTAGTTGTCCGAGAGTGCGCGCATGTCCGGTGTAACGTAATCCCATTCGTGCCGGAGGATCAGAGGCTCGTAGTAGTCGGCAGCGTGATTGGAGCTGGCCACTACGACACGGCGGACGCTTTCCTCCCAAGCAGTCTGGTACACATTGAATGCCATACCGATATTGGCCATTTCAGCGTAGAAGCGTTGGGTAGAGTCGTCGGGATCCTTGGGATGGACGAACGCGCAATGAACGACGGCATCGGCATCGCGGAAGTACTCACGGTATGTATCACGATCACGCTGCAGTAAGTCTGCGATCTGAACACCGTCGACGAGACCACCGGAGGGATCGGTCGGCTTGATGTCCAATGCCACCAGATCATAGCGATCTCGCATTGCGGGCAGGAGGAGTCCGGCAATCGTGCCGCTTGCTCCCGTGACGACCACTCTCTTACGATTCCCATTCATAGCTCAGCTCTCTTGTCGAAGCACGATAGTGTGGGATTGATGTTGGGCCCTCGCGATCCTGTACGGGATCGTGCTCCAGCCTGTTGTCCCCACTCAGCCATTCTGCTGCGGCCTTGGGCAGCATGGTCAAAGGTCCACGGCGCACCGTGGGTTCAGGAAGCGAGTTGATGAAGAGCTCCCCATAGCTCTTTGTGATCAGGCGGGTGTCGAACACCGCGACGACGCCGCGGTCATCGCGGGTACGAATCAGCCGCCCGAAGCCCTGCAGAAACCGCAGGATTGTCTCCGGTACTGCGTACTCGAAAAACGGCTCATCGAACGTCTCCGCCCGTGCTGCGAAGACCGGATCGGACGGGACGTCAAACGGCAGCTTGGCAATGGCCAGGCAGCTCAAAGCTTCACCGCGCACATCTACCCCCTCCCAGAAACTGCGTGTCCCCAGGAGAACCCTGCGTTCACCTGCGCGGAAGTTCTCGAGCAACTGCTGGCGCGAGACCCCCTCACCCTGGGCCTCGACGGTGATTCCTGCCCGCTCCAATGGGGCGCGTATGGCGTTGTAAGTGGTGCGCAGTTGGTTGTAGGATGTGAACAGCGCCAGAGCCCGCCCGCCGGTGGCCCTGAAGAGCGCCGTCATACCCTGATCGACGGTGCGCTGATAGCCGGGCTGATTCGGTTCGGGTACATCGTCGACAAGGTAGACCAGTGTGGAAGAGGCGTAGTCGAATGGCGAACCAACGGCCAGATCATCCGCGTCCCAGGCGCTGAGCCGCTCGCGCACGTAGTCGAATGTGCCATTTGTGCGTAGTGTAGCCGAGGTGAGGATGACGCACTCCTTCTTGTGAAAGAGATGTTCCTGGACCAGCGGGCCGACGTGCAGCGGCGCCGAGAAGAGTGTGATCGTGTTGCTCCCAGGCCGCGTCTCCATCCAGTATATCCGGTTGCGCGATGGCTGCGTGATCATCTGATTGAGCTGGCCCTGTGCCTCCGCCAGCCGGCGCGACAGCCCAATCAACTGGGCCTGAAGGTCCTCGCTATTGGGGATTTCCGCCTCTGCCAGGTCCTCCAGGCCGCCTGCGAGCCGCTGTAGCCCATCGATCCCCGCAGCCAGTGGGACGTTGGCATCGTCCCAGGCAATCTCGATACTCTCCCAGGAAGGCTGAGCGCGCAGACCTTGCGTGATCCTGATACGGAATGCGTACTGGCTGCTTCTGCCCTCTTTCTGTTCCTCGACGAACTCGTTGAGGCGGTCGAAGAATGAATCTAGCTGCTGAATGGCGCGTGCTGTGGCGATACCGATCTTGCCTACGAACATCTCGATCTGTTCCGTGATCTGGGCAGGAAGTCGTGCCTGCTGGCAGGCGCCCAGGACCTCGGCGATCAACCCCGTGACGCGACCATCTACCTGAACGAGGCCGGCTTCCTGCAACTGCCGGTGCATCGTCACGCGGTCGACCTCGAAGCTCAGGCCGTTGGTGGTAGCATTCTCCAGATGATGCGCCTCGTCGACAATCAGAAAGTTGTACTCGGGCAATGCTCGATTCTGGACGGCGATGTCGGCCAGCAGCAGCGCATGATTGACGATGACGAGATGAGCGCTCTCAGCATCGTGACGGGCGCGGTAGAAGTAGCAGTCCCCCGTCTGGAAGCGGCGACAGCGCTCGGGGTCGCATCCCTCGTATTCGGCAGATAGGCGGGCCCAGATGGCCTTCTCGACGGGGCTGGGCAGGAAGAGCTCATCCCCATCACCATCCGTGGAGCTCAGCTGCCAGACGAGCACTTTGGCGAGAACGCGCGCTTCCTCAGGCGTACGCACACCACGCCGTCGCATCGTTTCCAGACGGCTGGGGCACAGATAGTGCGAGCGTCCCTTGAGCACAGTGGCGTTGAAGTCGAATGGAAGAACCCTGGCGACGTCAGGCAGGTCCTTGCGATGGAGCTGCTCCTGCAAATTGATCGTGTTGGTAGAGATGACGACCCGCTCTCCGTTCTGCACAGCCCAGTGCACCGCTGGAATCAGGTAGGCGAGTGACTTGCCCACGCCGGTGGGGGCCTCGATTAACATGTGTCTCTGCTCATTGAGCGCGTGTGCCACTGTCCGAAGCATCGCTACCTGTTGAGGACGATGCTCAAAATGCGGGAACGTTCTGTCGAACGCCCCGTCACCTTCAAGGAAGCCCGCCAGTTCATCCACATCGACAGCGGATCGTTCAGCAACGGGCTGGAGTGGGCGGACCTTGCGTGGTCGGAGTGGGGCAGGCGAAAGCTCGGTGGTGGCACTGTGTCCATCGCGCTTTGTGGGCTGACGCCCTGCCATCTCCAGGGCCTGGCGGAAGAACGCTACAGCACCCCATCCTGCCCGCTCTGCGTGGAATGCCAGCTCCTGCAGGAGTCTTGGGGGCAGGGCGGCCGCTCGCTGCACGAGGGCGACAAACAGCTGTTGGGTGGCTACTGCGTCGTCAAGTGCGCGATGCGCCCGATCCATCTTGATACCCAGAGTCTGGGCCAGTTCACCCAGGCTATAGCGCTCAGCCTCAGGCATCATCACACCGGCTAGATCAAAGGTGTCGATGTTGAGGTTGCCAAAGAGAGGCGATCCGGTCCGGTTTGCGCGCCTTAAGAAGGCCAGGTCGAACTGCACGTTATGGCCGATGATTGGCGCATCCTTGATGAAGCGTGCCAGGCGAGGCAGAACGAATTTGATGTCCGGAGCGGTGATCACGTCCGAATCGCGGATGCCGGTAAGCTCCGTGATCGGGCGCGGGATGGGCCGCCCGGGGTTGACGAACGTGGAAAAGGTGTCCAGCGATGCGCCATCGTGGAACTTGACCGCGCCGACCTCGATGATAGCGTCCCGCTCGGAATCGAGGCCGGTCGTCTCCAGGTCAAGTGCGATATAGGTTGTCGGCATGCGTCCTCATTTCTAGCTGCGCCAGACAGCATTCGGGCCAGGGTGCGCAGCGATGTGATTATACCGCATGGCAGGGGTCTGGACAAGCACCCACGCAAGGGTACCGGGGAGTGTCTGTGGCGTGGGGGTTGGGACATTCGAGCAGATTGGGCCGCGCAGTTGATGGTTTGTCCTGGCAGTGGACACTGGTAGAATGGGCGTGTCGGAGATGGACGATATCGGGGTACTGAGCCCTACAGTATGAGGAGACTGCTGATGGCGATGACATCGAGAGAGCGTGTGCTGACCGCGCTGGAACACCGTGAACCAGATCGCGTGCCGTTCGATATGGGCAGCAGCAGCGTGACGGGTATCCATGTGAGCACGGTCTATCGGCTGCGTCAAGCACTGGGACTGGACGCGCCGGGTACCCCGGTCAAGATCATCCGACCATATCTGATGCTGGGTGAGATGGCACAGGACCTGGTGGACGCATTGGGTGTGGATGTGGTTCAGCTGGCTGGGCGGGGTAACACGTTCGGCTTCAGCATGGATCGCTGGAAGGAATGGACCACGTTTGACGGTACACCAGCGCTGGTTCCCGAGGATTTCAACACCGACCTGGAGCCCAACGGAGATCTCCTGCAGTACCCGCGGGGTGACAAGTCCGTGCCGCCCAGTGGGCGCATGCCGGCTGGCGGCTGGTACTTCGATGCCATCATCCGGCAGCCACCCATTGATGACGCGTCGCTGGATCCAGCGGATAACCTGGAAGAGTTCGGCCTGGTCTCCGATGAGGAGCTGGCTCACCTGGGGGCGGAAGTACATCGCCTCCACGAGAGGACTGATAAGGCGATCATGGCCAAGTTCAGCGGTACAGGGTTCGGCGATATTGCGGCGGTGCCTGCCCCGGCGTTGAAGAACCCACGCGGCATTCGCGACGTGGAGGAATGGTATATCAGCACGGTGACCCGGCGCGACTACATTCATCGGGTGTTCGAGCGACAGTGCGAGATTGCGTTGACCAATCTGGAGCGGATCTACAGTGTGGTGGGTGACCGTGTAACCATCGTCTACCTAACAGGGACGGATTTTGGTATGCAGACCGGTCCGTTCATCTCGCGTAAGACGTATCATCTGCTGTTCGAGCCGTTCCATAAGGCGATCAATGACTGGGTGCACGCGCATACTACCTGGAAGACGTTTATCCACTCATGCGGATCGGTGGTAGACCTGATCGACGACTTCATCGATGCGGGGTTCGATATTCTGAACCCGGTGCAGTGCTCTGCAGCGGGGATGGACCCAGTCGAGTTGAAGCGGCGCTACGGAGGTCGGATAGTCTTCTACGGCGGAGGCGTTGACACCCAGCACACACTGCCCTTCGGCAGTTCGGACGATGTTCGCCACGAGGTTCGGGAGCGTATCCGCACGTTCGCGCCCGGCGGCGGATTTGTATTCACGCCAGTGCACTGTGTGCAGCCTCTGACGCCGGCTGAGAATATCCTGGCGATGGTGGAGTCCGTGCGGGAGCACGGTGCGTACCCGATCTGTTGAGCCGGCGATCTCAGTCCACGGCGAAGAAGACGGTGCGCAGCACGACGTAGGCGATGTAGAGTCCGATGAGGTAGAATGCGCCGCCCTTGCCGAGCCGACCCTTATTGAGCCACAGGTAGACCCAGAGCATCGCGCCGGTGATAGCCTCCCAGGGAAGGTCCCAGAGCACGAGTGGCCCCGGTACCCAGTAGGTGGAGATTAGCGCGCCACCGCCGATGGCAACGAGTGGATTGGTGATGTTGCTTCCGACCAACGTCCCCAAAGGAATGCCGTGGTCGCCATTGCGGATGCCAGACACGGCGGTGATCAGCTCCGGCAGCGCCGACGCGACGCCCAGTGTCAGAACGCCGATTAGCGACCCGCCAATTCCGGTGCGGACCACGATGTCCTCTGTGATTCGCAGTGCGACCATCGCGCTGACAACGGTGACCACAAGCGCGCCGATGGCGATGGCGCCGTCGCGGAGCGCCTCGCGTCGAGATCCCGGCATGCCTGCTGGCTTCTCGCCGTCCTCCGAGAATCCGTGATCCTCCTCCCGGTAGTGCTTCCGTTCGTCTACGTAGAGATAGTAGAGATAACCGAGAAAGGCGCCGAACAGGATCAGCCCGTCCAGGCGCGAGTAGTGACGATCCCAGCCCAGAACGAGGCACATGAGCGTCGTACCGATCATGGGGATCATGCTCTTGGCGAGGAAGTACCGGCGGAAATGGAGCGTGCCAGCGATGAACACTACGATGGCCATAATGAGCGTCTGCTGGACTACGTCGGAGCCGATGTTGGAGCCGAGCACGATAGCCGACCCGATCTGGCGATCGAGCGAGCCGGTCAGGATGCCGACCGACGCAGTGAAATGTGCGACGATCTCCGGGATACTCGTGGCCAGCGATACGATAGTGACGCCCATAAATGTAGTCGAAAGCCGGAAGTAACTCGCCAGGCCAGTCAGTTTCCTGACGGCGATATCGGCGCTGATAACGAGCAGCGCGATGGCAATCACACCGCCCATAGCATTGATCCAAAGATTTTGAGTAAGCATCGCGTTATTCCCTTCTTCCGGCAGACGTTGGCTGTGAACCACTTGGTACATAACAAAACGGGGGCCACAGAATGATCTGTGGCCCCCGTTTTGGCATGCAGGCATGCACGAACGTCAGGTCATTCTGTAGCGCGACCTCCCGCGCACCAGAGCGCCTGATTTCCCTTCAGGATCATCCTCAATCGGATGAGTAGGTAGGACGTAATAGGTGAGTGTCATCTCGTGGGTTCCTAACGGGTCGGATGTATCATCCCATCCAGCTGTTCATCGAACGGCATGCTATCATACTTGGGCCAATTGTCAACCCGGAGCGGGCAGCGTCGTTCTTGCCGATCCTGCTGTCAGAACGCGCTCGCCAAGAAGCACACTAACGATCGCTGCGAGCAGGGACACGAGTCGAGCCACCCAGTAGAGCCAGATTCCACCGGTTGCCCAGAGCAGAAATGGCAGAACGAAGGCGACGGCCGCTACACCACCGAACGCAAGCGCTCGCCAGATCAGAGCGGGCAAGATGCGGTACAGTTGGACCGCTCGAAAGATAGCGACGAACAACGCAAGAAATCCTGCTGCGAGCATGAAACCGAGCGTGAATACTACGTCGTAGCCGCTGGTCAACGCGGGTGGAGTGGCGAAGAGTGTGGCGATCCAGCACGCCCAGGCTAGCACCGCGAGCAGGTTGACCCACCAGCGCCCGAGGCGCCAGGCAACAGCGCCTACAGTCAGAGCAATCAGGATCACTGCCAACCCGATTTCGCCCTGAAGAAGAGGAACGATCTGTTTGGGGCTGTTGAGCTCAGCCGTACGGTAGCTGCCAACACCTACCCATTGCCAGTCGCCGTCCGGTCGGCGCACGAGAACGCCCTCCGGGCCCATCGCGACGATCAGGTTTCCGCTAGTGGGATGAACGACCGCATCCATCGGTCCCACTGCGTTGACCACGGTGGCGGCCGCGAACTTGCGGTTGAACGCGGTGCGTGCGTCCTCGTTCGACAAGTGGATCTCGTTCGTCCACGTCGCACCGCCATCGGTCGATCGCTCGATGCCGGACCCCGGGCTGAACCGGAAGACCTCCTGTTCCGATGTTGCGAGCGTCCATGGGGCTCTGTGGGCCGGTTCGGGTGGTAGATCGGCTGCCTGGGCTGGCAGATCTCGCCACGACAGACCACCATCATCACTTTCGAAGGCAGCGTAGCCGGTGTGAGTGACCAGGCGGCCATCGGTATCCAGGACGACCCTGGAGATACCGTACATTGGAGGACCGGCGTTGGCCATCGACAGGAGTGTGGCGGCGGAGATGACCAGCGCCGCCCGACGAGGGCTGGGTGCGGGGCGCACGGCGGCTGCTTTCCACACTAGCCAGGCAACGCCCAGGAATGGGAGCATCAGCAAGTCGGAGGTGTCGCGCAGGAGCGCCGGTCGCCAACTTAGGAGTCGCTCCCACGTCTCCGCGAAAAGGTGGTGCGCGATCGGCAGTGTCTTGATTGAGGCGAAAGTGCACCCGGTCAGTACGATTGCGGCGATGATGACCCAACGCTCGCGCCGACGGATTCTCAGGGGGGCAATCCACGAAATCAGCGCTGCCGTGAGCAGAGGGGCGAACGAGAGCCAGGCCGCATCACTCAGCTTGCCCGTCAACCAGGAGGGCCAAACGCGTCGCCACAGATGGTCGTTGAGGGCGAGGAGAAGAATGGCCCCGAGGGTGACGGGATGTGCCAGAGCCCGCAGCGCCCTGTTGGGTGCTCGATAGGAGTTCATAGGCACTCTCACTTCCTCTCATGAACGAGGCGTGTTTGATGTGGCTCCTGTGAGCGCACGATGTGAACGTTCACTTTCCTTCAATCTCGGAAATCGCCTCCGCGGGCGTCTTGCCCCCGTACGTGACGGCCATCAAGCCAGCGAGATAGTGATCCATAGTCTGTACCGCTGGGTACATCGCATTCCGGATCAGCGCGGGCGTGAGCGTCGCTTCTTCGAAGTCAATGCTGCTCTTGTAGCGGACCTCTCCGTCGTTGAAGTCCAGCTCGAAATTTCCGATGCGGAGCCCGTAGTTCGCGCGGGCCACGAACTCCGCTACGCGTAGGCGAGCATCCTCCGGCGTTTTGACTGGACCGACGACGTAGAACATAAACTGTTCGGCATCTACCGCGATCTGAGCGTAACACACACACTGACCGTTTGTACCTGCGTACCCCATGCGGAAGATGTGCGTCCCCTCCAACTGCTGAGGGTACCAACCATCTTGCTCAAGGAACTGGCTGAGCGTCTCAAATGCTTGTAGGCCGTTGGTGCTGGGTTCTTGGGTCTCGTTCACAGTGAGTTCCTCCCTCCAGTTGTGTCTATATCCAGGTCCGTATGGTAATCATGGGATGAGCATGATCTTGATCGCGTCTTCACCGGAGACCGCGAGCTCGATGGCTCTCTCGAACTCGGTCAACGGCAACTGGTGGGTCACAATCTCATCGACGGGGATCTGTTCCTTGACGAGCATATCAATGGCCAGTGGGTAGCAGTAAGGCCCCAGGTGTGATCCGTGAATCGTGAGCTCCTTCTCGTCGCCGATGATCGTCCAGTCAACGGCGGCAGGCTTGCTCATGACACTGAACTCCACGAACGTGCCCAGCTTGCGGATCATCTGCAGGCCCTGGCTGACCGATTGGGGCGCGCCGGTGGCCTCGATGTAGACGTCGCAGCCGTATCCGTCGGTCATGCGACGGATCTCCTCGACGACGTCCACCTTTGCCGGGTTGAGCGTCAGGTCGGCGCCGCAGTGGCGCGCGATCTCCAGGCGCGCGTCACGCAGGTCGAGGGCGATAAGGCAGCCAGGGTTCTTGAGACGTGCGGCCGCGACCATTCCGAGCCCGAGGGGCCCGCATCCGGCGATGACGACTGTGTCGCCGAACTCGATCTCTCCGCGCTGGACGGCGTGGATTGAGCAGGACAACGGTTCGATGAAGACCGCCTGCTCAATGGGCAGGTTCTCCGGTACCTTGTGATTGCGAGCCTGCGTGGGAAACTTCATGTACTCCGCCATAGCGCCGAAGGCATTCTGGCGGAACCCGTACACGTCGCCGAATTGGCACATCCAGTACTGGCCCCTCTGGCAGAATCGGCAGTGACCGCAGGCGACGATCTGTTCAGAGATGGCAAGGTCGCCAATCGCCAGGCCGTACTTCTCAGCGGCGCCGTCTCCAAGGGCAACGACGCGACCGACGAACTCGTGGCCGGGGATAACGGGCGGCTGGCAATAGCCCGTGTGTTCCTCGCTGCCCCAGAAGAGTGGGGCGCCTGTATAGCATTTCATGTCGCTGGCGCACAGGCCGACACCCAGGACCTTGACCATCACCTCGCCAGGCCCCACGCGCGGTACAGTCACCTCCTCCAGGCGGTAATCCTCGGCGCCGTGGCATACGACGGCCTTCATTATGTCGGGCAAGTCCGAACCAGTGGATGCCATAGTTATCTTCCTCCCTGCGTGAGCGTGCAGCCCACATACCGTGATGTGATGAACTGTACGCGATTCTATCGGATTGTGGCGGGAAGGTCAATTCCTTCTGCCGTAACGAGAGTGTGCGGCACGACGCTGTACAAGACAGGCGACATGCAGTATATTGGGATAGTGGTTGGAGAGCATACCATCATCTTGGAGGTGACGCGTGGCCACGTTGTCTGTGTGCATCGAGATGTTCTGGAGAGATCTGCCGTTCGATGAGCGGATCCGTCGTGTGAAGGCATTGGGCTACTCAGCGTTCGAGTTCTGGGGCTGGAAGGGCAAAGACCTGGATGTGATCCGGGCCGCTCAGGACGAGACAGGGCTCGATGTGGCGGCGATATGTATCGAGCCCAACTACTCGCTTGTCGATCGGAGTGATCCGGCGCCACTCGTCGACGGAGTCAAGGAGTCGGCCGCAGTGGCACAGTCGCTGGGGTGTTCGCGGATGATCGTCACGACAGGCAATGCGTTGGCCGACGAAACATACGAGATCACGCGCCGACGCGTCGTGCGGAATCTGAAGCGGATGGCGCCGGTGGCGGAGGACTGCGGTGTCACGTTGGTGCTCGAGCCACTGAACCCCATTGTTGACCATAAAGGGTATTGGCTCACCACTCTGCCGAAGGCTGTCGACATCGTGGAAGAGGTGGATTCGCCCGGGTTGAGGATTCTGGATGACCTGTATCATCAGCAGCTCTCTGAGGGCAATCTGATCGCGAACCTGCGTCAGTACATCTCCCGGATCGGTCACTTCCATGCGGCCGGCGCCCCCGGACGTCACGAACTTGTCGGAGGAGAGCTGGACTACCGTACGATCTTCACCGCGATCGATGCAACAGGTTACAACGGGTTCGTGGGGCTGGAGTTCTCGCCGACGATTGGCTCAGAAGAGGCCCTCAAGCAGGCACTGGAGTTGGTCAGCCCATAGTACGGTTGGCGCCCTCAACGGGTAGCGTATCCTCACGCCGTCGCGAGGCTCGGTGGACGGAGCCGGTAAAACTCCGCGGTGTTGTCATGGAAGACCGCGCGGAGCTCGTCGTTGCTGCATTCCTCCAAGACGTAGTGCAGAACGCCGACCCAGATCGGATATGAGACCGCGAGTGTCGACACGGGCCAGTCCCCGCCGAACATGACGCGATTGATGCCGAAGTTCTCCACAGCGAAGTTGAGATAAGGTCGGAGTTCGTCCGGTGTCCACAGGTCGTGGTCGGCCTGCGTGGTCACGCCCGACAGTTTGCACCAAACGTTGGGACATTCGGCCAGCGCGGGCAGGCCTAACATCCACGGTGCCCTCTCACGGTTCTTGACATCTGGTTTGCCGATGTGGTCCAGGACAAAGCGGACGTCCGGGCACGCGTCAGCTAGTTCCGCGGCGGCGACTAATTGAGACGAGGAGAGGGCCAGATCGAAGCTGAGGCCGAACTCTGCCAGTGCCCGGACCCCTGCAATGAAGGGCTGGGAGGTGCAGAAAGCGACGTCATCTTCCTCAAACACGATGCGGCGAATCCCCCTGACAAGCGGGAACGCGGCCAGCCGTTCTAGCTGGTCGCGAACGGCCTCTCCTGTTTCAAGAGGTGCGTAGGCGACAATGCCGCCGATGCGAGGATCCTCCTTAGCCAGCATGGAGACCCAGGCAACTTCGTCAAGTGCTTGCTCGGGTCGACACTCAGCCTGGACAAAGACAAACTGCTCGACCTCGATAGGTCCTCGAGCCGCATCGAAATCTTTGAGCAGGAAGGGACGGTTAAGTGCGGGTTGAGTGGCGAGCCACGGGTAGTCTAGCTGTGAGGTGTCCCAGATGTGTACGTGGCTGTCGATGATGGGGAAATCCATTGGACTATCTCCTACAGGTCAGCGGTCGATCACAGTATGTCCTGGCCTGGCGTGCGTGCCACCGTGACCGCCAGCCGGTCTGCATTGGACACGAAGACACGCCGTCCCCCTAGCGCCGCGCTCAGCTCGTGCCACGTTGCGGGATCAAGCCAGCGTTGAGCCGTAATCCCTCCGGTGCGGACCGGATCCAGCACGAAGACAATCCGGTTGGGGAGCACGTATGCGTCAGCCTCGGGTGTATCGATGGTACCAGATTCGATACGGTACTGGTCAAGCTCGCCGCGCTTCAGCGTAGCCACGATGGCCCACCAGTACAGGATGGCTTCCTCATTCATCGCGCCCCCCACTCTGCCAATCGGCTTCGAGCACTGCGGCGAGGCGTGGCGAGATAGCGCCCGCTGTCACGGCCTGGTCGAGACGCCTCAGGGTACGCACACTGCGCAGACCGGGCGCTAGGCGGGACGTCCTTTCCGCAATCGTGCGTGTAGCACGCTCGTCCAGATAGCGGGTTTGGGCCCAATCATATACCTCGTTGAGCTGCTCACGAGTTAGCGTACACGTCCGTTCCTCCGGAGAGAGAAGCGGGAACTGAACCGTACCGTCGGGTAGAATGGTCAGCGGTGGGCACGGTCCGTCCTGCAGTACCTCGGTTCTCGGCCCGTTCGCCGCCGGTCTGTGGACCAGTGAATCCCATCCAAGTAGAACGGCGGCCGCAGCCACCGCGGCTACCACAGCGGCTGCAAGAACCAGCACGGTCAGGAGTGTCTCACGGCGGCGTTCGAGTGCTGCCGCGACAGCAGACTGTGTGGCTTGAAGAGAGATCGCCGTACCGGTGGCCTCGATGCTAAGCGCTTCGGCGGTCGAGGTGAGCCGGACCGCTTGGTCTGTGGCGGTAGCCGCTAGGCTTGCAGCCTCTGCCGTCATCGTGCCCGCGACTGAGGTCTGCGTCGCGCCGAACTCCGCTTCTGTCGTAAGCTGTGCAGCGAGTGTAGCGAAGTCTGACTGGGAGCGGATCGTAGCCTCGGCATAGAGCGTTGACTGCACCACGGCGGTCGCTTCGGCAGCGACGCGCGTGGCTTCGGCCTGCGCGGCAGCAAGCGCTTCCTGCGTAGCCCGTGTCTCCTGAGCGCTGAGGTTGACGCGGGCAGCGTCAACGGTCTGTTGCCGACGTACAGCCTCGGCAGTGGCTTGGATCACTGCGGCGGTGGCAGTCGCCGCATGCGCAGAGAGGTCACTGCCGGGCGCCGTCGCCCAGGTGTAGGTGCCCACCGGTTGTACGCCGGTAGACTCGCACGCGACGAGGGTGAGCACGCCGAGGGCGAGCAGCGCCGCGATCAATCGGTAGACCGCTCGGTGTCTCATACTAGCAGCGACCATCGACCAGCCATATTCACCAGTATACTCCTGTGTGCACGGGTCGCAAGCGTGACCACTGGGCCTCCCCGCAGATCGCGGAGTGCCGTCGTGGTGGACGTCCCGGGCGAATAATCGCCGATTGGAGCAAAGGTAGTGAGGTCCAGCGATATGTACATTTCGATTGACAGAACTCTAGTCTCGAGTAGAATCGTCGTCGCACTCGAAATCGGGCATCGGGTCTCGCAGGCGGGCTCTGACTGTGTTCAGTTAGGGAGCGAGAGCGTAAATGACGGCACGGTTTCTGGAGCGCACACGTCGCAGCTCAATTTAGGGAGTTTTCTTCATGCGCTGGATGCCGTCCCTCACCATCTGGGATTTCGTTCTCATCCTCGTCGTCTCCACCCAGGCGACCATCCTGGCGTACGTGTACGAGCCGAAATGGAAAGCCCTCATCCTGTTGCTTCCCTTCCCGTTCACGATCGCCACGCTAGCGGTGGGTACGGGAGTGGACATCACCGGCGTCGTCGGATTGGTGCTGCTCATCATCTTTACCCACGGTGTGCGGTTGCTGCACTACCGCGTGAAGGTCCCCATCATCCCTTCGATCGTCATCTCGGCGGGCGTCTACTGCGGGCTGGGCACGCTGCTCGCCGCGGTGCTGCCGCGGACTGAGCTGGCGTTCTGGGTCGCCGCGGCGCTGGTGTTCCTGTTGGGCTTGACGCTCTACCGGGTGGTGCCGCATCGGGTGGAGCCCGGCAACCGCAGCCTCCTGCCCGTCTACGTCAAACTCCCGATCATTGCAGTGGTGATCTCGCTGCTCATCGTGCTCAAGGCGCAGATGCAGGGCTTCATCACGGTCTTCCCCATGGTGGGCGTGATCTCGGCCTACGAGGGCCGGCGCAGCCTGTGGACGATCAGCCGTGAGATTCCGGTTCTCACCTTCACACTGCTCCCGATGATGTGCGTGGTCCGGCTGGCGCAATCATCGCTGGGACTGCCAGCGGCGCTGGCGCTGGGGTGGGTCGTCAACCTGGGCATGCTGATCCTGGTCACGCGCGCGCGGTGGGCCCGTGACGAGCGTCAGGTGCTTGCCAGGGCCGCGGCCGACGCATAGCGTCACGTCCGCCCGGGTGAGCAAGGCGTCCTACCACGCGGCGGCGCCAATCCGGTAGGTGCGCATGATGCACTCCGCCTCCCCCCTGGCATCGCCCGCGGTGCGTTTTGAGGTCGCTTCAGCCATCAGGCGCTGAAGTGTGTCAACGGTGGTTTGCGCATCCTGCCTGGCCTCGAGCCCTCGGGCGATCTGCTCTGCAAGCCAGCGGAACTCGTCAATGCGGCCGAAGTCCATGAAGCGCAGTTGGTCGTAGGTCAACATGAGCTCGGCCGTATCAGCAAACGGCCGTGGCTGGGCCTCCGCCAGCGTCCGGCCAAGACCAGGGGCGTCGGCGAGTACGTCCGACAGGTTGAAGCGGGTCACCGGCGCCGGGTCCAACGGACGGTACTTCGACAGGCACATCCACGCGTAGATAGACTGGAGCGCTGTGAACACCCCCGATCCCGTGCCGCCTGCCACGGCGATGCCCAGGGCGTGGCGCCCGTGCTGGCGATCGCGCGTCCAATGCCCGGCCGATGGTCTGTGCTTGTCGAAGAACGCCGTGGTCAGGCCGTTCGCTTGCCAGCAGTAGACGGGGGCGCAGACAACCAGCGCGTCGGCCGCGTCCACCAGCCTCGAACGCGATGTCGCTTCCGCTTCCTGAGCGCACTCCCCATCCTCGAAACAGCTGTGCCCGCAGTGAATACAGTACTGGGGCTTCTGGTCGATGAGGTACAGCAGTTCCGTCTGCGCGCCTGCCGTATTGGCGCCTTCTAACACCTTCGTCACGATCCTATGTGAGAGGCCGCGCTCGCGACGCGGGCTCCCGACTACTCCCAATACCTTCATCGTCTTCGCACCCCCTTTCATGGTGTGATGCTGTGAGTGAAGCCGCCCCGCGATTCACGGGGGCAGTCACCCTGAGCGTGCGTCCGGTTGACGCGCCCAGCTGGGCCGGCAGCTAGCGCCACGCGTTGTCGAGCCTCGTTTCAGGCGATCACGCCGTCCGGATAGCACTCGAGCACCCGCGGGTCGTGGCCGGGGATCACGTAGTCCGCGTCGGAACGGGCGATCTCCAGCGCTTGCCAGCGCTCCGCCGGCCGCTCGCAGATGTGGATCACGTCGTTCTGCTCCAGGTTGGCGTACATCTGCACGGCGTCCCCCGTCAGCACCGCCACGCCCTTTGTCGTGTTGACGTACACGAACTGCGAACACGGCGAGTGGCCGCCGACCCAACGCACGCCGAGTCCGGGCGCGACCAGGCCATCGTCGCGGAGCACCAGCCGCCCGGCGGCGCGACGCGACTCGAGGTACTCCAGAAAGCCCGCGTGCAGGTAGGCCGAGCGTTCCGGCTCCTCGTGCCAGATGCGCCACGCCCTCTCTGGAATCACAATGCGCGCATCCGCGAACAACGGGGCGAGCGAACAGTGATCGTAGTGGCAGTGGGTCAGGAACACGAGATCGACGTTGGAGGGTTCCACGCCGACCCGCGCCAGTATGCTGTGGGTGTCCTCGCCCGGCTCCTGGCTGACCGGCTCAGTCATCAAGAATCCGGCGCCGCGATTCATCTCCTCGACGCTGACCATGCCCGTGTCGACCAGCGCCGTCAGCCCGTTCCCCTGCACCACCGCGATGTAGATCGCGTAGGCGTGGTCGCGATCGCGGGCGTAGTGGGCGTATGCGTACCGGCCCTTCACCCGGCACCGGGCTGTCCGGAAGACCCGGATGTGATAGGTGGGGCCGGCTGCGACATCGGCTCTCGCCATCGTCGTGCCTCCCTTGTCGCTTTCTCGGGGCAGGCCCCACGGCCTGCCTCGCGGCCTACTCGTACACGACCAGGCCCGTGCGGTTCCTCTCGATCCAGTCCCAATTGATGGGCACGCCAAGCCCCGGGCCCTGCGGGACGGGCACGTGACCCTTGTCGTCGATGGCGTCGAGCGTATCCCGGTAGCCGTCCAGGAACAGGTTGGGGTCGTGGCTGGCCGGCGCCTTGGGATGGATCAGGCCCATCTCGTAGTAGTTGGTGTTGCGGATGGCGGCCATCAGGTGGCGCTGGGCCGGGCCGGGTCCGTGCATCTCGACGTCGAGGCCGAGCCCCTCGCAGGCGTGGGCGATCTTCATCACGCCAGTGATGCCGTCGTAGCCGACGTCACCCCGAACGTAGTCGGTCGCATCGGCGATCGCGAAGTCGATGTGCGGCTCCAACGAGCGCACGTGTTCGGTCATCAGCAGCGGCGTCTTGATCAACTGGCGGAGCTTGCGATGCCCGAACTGCGAGATGCCGCCGTCCCGGTAGGGGTCCTCGTACCAGTAGTAGCGCGCCTCATCGCACGCCCATCCGACCTTCAGCGCATCCCCGAAGGTCATGTATTCACAGGCCGGGTCGAGCATCAGGTCCATCTCGGCGCCGACCAGCTCGCGCACCTTGAGCACGGTCGCGACCTCCTGGTTGATGGGCGCGCGGCCCCACCCGTGGACCTTGAAGGCCGGGTAGCCCATGTCACGGCACTCGACGGCGAACTCGGCGTAGGCCTCCGGGCTGGATAAGCCGTCGGGCTGCCAGTCCCCGTGGTAGGTGCTGGCATAGCACGGCACGCTCTCCTTGTACCCTCCCAGCAGCTTGTAGATGGGGGCCTCGTAGAGCCGGCCCGCCAGGTCCCAAAGGGCGACATCGATCGGTGCGAGCCCCAGGCGCGCGGCCTGCCGCAACGCACGCTTCACGTCGGTGTAGATGCGCTCGCGCTCCAGCGCGCTCTTGCCCAGCAGATAATGGGCGAACATGGGCAGCGTCGAGTACTCGGCCGCACTCCCGCCCGCGTATTCGCCGCAGATGCTCTGGTCCGTGCAGATGCGGATGACGTGGCCGTGGCCTGTCAGCGTGTTGCCGGGCGCATAGACTATGTTGAAGCCATTGTAGTCTTTGCCCAGGTCCCGCAGTGTGAACGCGTACTCGTGAATCTCGATTCGAGTGATCATCGGATCAGCCATTCTATCCTCC
>JAAZAN010000162.1 GCA_012514315.1 Chloroflexota bacterium | reverse complement strand
GTACCACTCGTCCCGCTCTACGTCTGGCTGGATAAGACGGGGGTTGCCGAGATCGAGGTGGTCGGACCACTCGTATCGCAGGCCAGATCCTACAACGAGCAGGTCGAGGACCTGGTGACTCAGTACGCGGTCTCCTACATTGAGAGATGGCCGCGGGTGCTGGCCAACCTGAACTGGACGCAAATTGCCGAGCTTGGCAAGGACATCAACCGGTGAGACAGAATGATGGGTCTCAAGACAGTGCCGGGGCGGTGCGCAGCGGTCTGGACGTGTGCACTGATGTGGCGCGACCGTCAAACAGCGTGACGGTGGACGATCTGGTGGCAGGCAGTAAGACAGCGTCACCAGTAAGAGGAGTGGAGTGGGGCGGCGCCCACCGATCCAGAGCTCGCCTGCTGGCATTCTATCTACCGCAGTACCATCCAATTCCCGAGAATGACGCAGCCTGGGGCGCCGGCTTCACCGAGTGGACACACGTGGTACGCGCGCGGCCACTGTTCTGCGGCCACGAGCAGCCGCGTCTGCCCGGTGAGCTGGGATTCTATGATCTCCGCATACCAGAGGTCCGCGAGGCGCAAGCTCGGCTGGCCGTCGAACACGGAATCGAAGGGTTCTGCTACTGGCACTACTGGATGGGCGGAGGGCGCCGGTTGCTGGACCGCCCGTTCACTGAGGTGCTCAGTTCGGGCCGACCGGAGCTCCCGTTCTGTCTTGCGTGGGCCAACGAGAGCTGGACAGGCAAATGGCACGGTGCGCCAGATCGGGTGTTGGTTGAACAGACCTATCCAGGTGGATCCGACGATGCGCGACACTTCGAGTGTGTGTTACCCGCGCTGCTTGATCGCCGCTACGTGCGAGTGGAGGGGGCCCCTCTGTTCATTGTGTACAAGCCGGCGTCGCTGCCGGACGCTCGAGGGTTCACGACACTCTGGCGCAGGCTGGCTGCGCAGGCCGGGTTGCCAGGAATCTGTTTGCTGGGCATTCAGACGGCGCAATGGAATCCACAGGAATATGGCTTCGATGGCGCGATCGTCCAGCCGATCACGTGGATGATGGCCGCGCGGACGTCCCGCTCTCATCTGTGCAGCCGCGTGCGACGTGCGGTCGATGGGATCCTCCCGGGCCCGAAGCGGGTATCCTATCAGGACTATGCTCGCTGTGCGCTCCCCCCACTTGGAGATGGAGGCGACCAGTATCCGTGCATCATGCCCAACTGGGACAATACACCGCGTGCCAAACGGGACGGCTGGGTGATCGAAGGAGGAACGCCGGAAGCATACGCAATGCTGGTGAGTGACGCCATCAAGCAGGTCCAGTCACGCCCGTGGGAAAGGCGTATTGTGTTTGTGAAATCCTGGAACGAATGGGCTGAAGGAAACTACCTGGAACCGGATCAGCGATGGCGACGTGGTTACCTGGAGGCGACGCGTGGGGCGGTCCAGACTGCCGGGTAGCGAGCCGCTCTCGGCTCACTTCGTGATCCTCGGCTTGCCGCGCACCGGTAGCTCATTACTGGGCGCCCTTCTGGATGGACAGCCAGGCGTCTCGTGTGATACAGAGATTCTGCACCCATGTATGTGGCCGGGCTGGAGCCGATTGGCGTACTGGGGCTGGCACGTGCTACCCGACCTCTACATATCTCGTCGGGCGGCCGAAGCTGACCGGTCAGGCTTGGCCGCATACGGATTCAAGCTGTTCCCTGCGCATGTGGCTGCACCGAGACGGGTCATCCTGAGCCTGCACCAACGTGGCTGGCACGTCATACACATCAAGCGTCGATGCCTCTTCGAGCAGACGCTGTCCCTTCTCGTGGCGGAACAGACTGGCCGGTACGATGGTACGCATACAGACTCGGTTCCGCGCATCACCATCGACCCGGCGCGTTTTGGCGCAGCCCTCCATCAGCGCGCGGGCGACATACGGAAGATCGAACGTATCCTGGCGAGCCTGAGTTGTCTAGATATCATCTACGAAGATGATCTTGCTGACAGCTTGTGCTGGGACGCCACTGTGAATCGCGTGTGTGGCTTCCTGGGAATCGCCGCAGCGGCTGCGTGGAGCGATTACGCCAAGACCTGGTCCGCCCCATACGATCAGATCGTGGTCAACTACCGCCATCTCCGTGACGTGTACCGTGCCGGACTACTTGGGGAGCGGTAGCGCAGACTCCGATCGCGGACCGGGACGCGGCGGACTCGCTCGAGCGCTTCCCAGTCATTCGCCGCAGCACTTATTACCATGCAGTCTGTTGCCCGAGGGAACTGATACCGCAGAGCCGAAATCGGCTGATTTGGGCGCGAATCGCCCGATTCCTCCGCCGGCAAGCTGACAACCAGCTCAACTCCTGTGTCACTACGGGAATCGCTGCGCTCTCCGGTGAATTTTGACACTTGTCTGCGCCTACAGTATACTAACCTCAGGTAGCAGTTGTCTAGTATCGAAGTCTCTGCTCGGGCTGATGGTCGGGTGTTCGCTGATCCTGATCGATGTGTTCTGACTGCGGACCCTTCATTCTAGGGGAGCAGACTCCGCGGCGGCTTGCTCTATCATGCTCGCTTGATGCGTTCATCTATCCACGAGAACACCGAATTCTGGAGGGCATATATGCGTCGGCTATGCGTTGTAGCATCATTCTTGTTGGGAACGCTGCTCGTTGGGGCTCTGCTATGGAGTATGAGTGCGTGTACTAGCCCGGCGTCGTTGGTGGGATCGGGAGGGATTGTGCAGCGAACCCTGAACCGTCAGGCTGCGAAGCTCATCGCCCTCGGCGGTGGGTCAGGCGCTGGATCTGCCAAGATAGGCGCAGAGGGGACGGCATCAACGCGGAGTCTGCCACTGCTTGTAGATGATCCAAGCGCGGACGCGGCAGCATCCGGCGTTGGACAGGGCCTGCCGGTGATCAGCACGGAGGCCTCTGTCGATGTGCCTGCTGGTGGCGAGCCGCTTCGGCAGAGCAGCCCGGCCGGGCATGCACGCGCCACTGGGGCGGTGCAAGGCAGCGCTTCCTTCATTGGTGGAAATGCGAGGGCGCCCTTGGGTGTCAATCTTGCCTCAATGTCACCCGAAGGGTTCGGGTATGTTGCAGCGAGCGTGGCCGCGGACCCAGAACTGCATGTGAACAAGTGGCTCAATCCGGGCATCGCACGGCCCGGCGGGGTTTTCGCTTATGGCATCAGTTACTGGATCGAGGGCAGCGAGACAGCAACGGACACGATGATCGTGGATGTCTTGCCACCCTGGACGACCTACGCTGGAGACACAAGCGGTCTGACTCCGGACCTCGGCAGCAACGGGACGATCACGTGGCACGTGGGCGCTCTGGAACCGGGCGACTCGGGGACGTTCGCTGTGACGGTCAACGTGTCGGATACCGCGCCAACTGGCGAAGGCGTGATCGCGGGCAACTGCGTGACGATCACCTCATTGACGACAAGCGCACCTCGCGGCGTATGCTCTGACCCGTTGAGTGTTGAGAACGGCGATGTGGACATCAGCGTGTACACGTGGCCCAATCCGGGTGATCCAGCGGCTGGTGAGGAGATCGAGTACACAGTTCAGGTATGCAACAACCGCCCCACCGCGGCTGGGCCGGTTGTCTTGACCGACACACTGCCCGCTTCGACAGCCCTGGCGAGTTGGCGACACGAGCAGCCCTGGCTGGTCCTCTTCAGCGAAGTGGAATCGACGAACGAGCACCTGGTTCTGAGCGCGCCCGGGCTGCCCGGCGGTTTCTGCTCGCATCTGCTCGTGCGGGTGCAGGTTGATGCAGGTGTATCTGTCGGGACCGAACTGGCGAACGTGGTTGAGATTGCAGTGACCGACGACGTCGACAGCGGCAACAACTGGGCCGAGAATCGCGACGCTCGCGTCGGATCCGAACGGATCGACCTGAACGCTGGTACCTGGGTCAACTCGGGTATTCTGGTACCGGGCGGCCAGATCGACTTTGGGCTCAACTACTGGAATGCAGGTAACACTGCCGTACAAGCTGTACTGACCGACGCCTGGCCTGCGGGGACGACATACATTCCAGGCACTGCGTTGCGCCACGACGGTCAGCTGTTTGACCCGGATGTGTCAACGGCCGCCTATGCGGCGTGGGACCTGGGGACGCTCGCGGTGCAGTCTGGGTCTGGACTCGATGTGAGCGTCGCTGTAGATCCCAGCGTGGCGCCGGGCGCCGTTCTAACCAACTGCGTCCAGGCGGGGCACGAGGGCTTCGAGACGACACCGTGGGACAATGCAGCGTGTGTCGCTACGACAATCTACCCCAGCGGGCTCCCCAACTTGTTTGTTCACAAACAGAATTACGGCTATGGGTCGGGTCAGGGTACCATCAACTATCAGATCCAGTTCGGCAACTTCGGCGATCAACCAGTGGAGAACGTGGTCATCATCGACGCCTATCCGCTCTCGACCACGTCCGACTGGCCCGGATGGGACTGGTGGGACGATATCGTTGTGACCGACAACTACACGGAGAGCCAGTGGGTGTTCCACATCAACCGCATCGACCCGGGTCAGAGAGGATTCATCGATGTCAACGCGAACCTCCAGGATCCGAGCGCCCGCATGATGTGGTACACGAATAGCGTCACGATCACCACACCCTCCAATGACGCCAACCCAGATGACAACGTTGCGTTGGACGTGGTCTTCAGCGGCGGAGAGATCGATCGATTTGAGGCTGACTTGAGCGAGACGAACGCGGGATTCTGGGGACAGGCTGTGCCCGAGAGTCCCGTAACAGTAACCACCCCCTACTCCCAGGTGACGGCGTGGGCGCGGGGTGACTGCGGCGGATGTTGGGATGTCCCAGAGGGTGGACCTCTACAACCGGGCGATGTGATCACGGTCGAGGCCGATCGGGGCATGATGCCAATAGTCTATCAGATCCCGGATCCGTTCAGCGTCCAGCCGGACTCCGACACGAACCAGGTATGGGGAGAAGTGGCGGGGGGCGCCGGGGACTTCGTCGATATCAACGGTGACTGGGGAGCCTCCCGAAGGGTTCGTATCGACGATGAGGATCAGTTCATAGCGACGTTCGGCGATGTGCCCCGAGGTGCGACTGGGGAGGTCCTGTACGAGACGATTGTGAACTACGCGACGGTTGTGGTCCATCGAAGGTTTCAGGCGCAGGATCTCGTCCTGCGCGTCAACCTCTCCGGGGGCGATATTCAGGGCTCGTATCCGGCGGGTCACACGGTATGGCTGACGCTCACCGATGGCCTGGGAAGCCTGAAAGGGACGGCTGCGCGGGTGACCACGCCGTACGATGACTGGGGCAATCAGCCGGGATTCCATATCCCATCTCATGAGTGGAGTCCCTCGCAGATTACCATCGAACCAGGCGACTTGCTCTACGCGATGTCGGACGATGGTCGGGGGACTGAGCTCACCGTTGGCCTGATCACCGGCACGGTCGATTCGAGCACTGATAGTGTCAGCGGTCGCGTCTACGCCGCCTGGTTCGAGGATGACTTGTTCATCGAATGCCATCCATGGGGGGCGCCTGAAGGTGCGCCGGGCAAGCAGTCCACAGCGGGACCTGATGGGGATCCGGTGTACTTCTGCCAGTGGGATCCAGCGACTGAGTGGGACGTCCTGCCGGGACAGGATATCGGCGTATGGTATGTGGGATCAGACGGCAACTGGGTCGGCGCCGGATTCCGCGAGCCGGCCCCGCGGGTGTGGATCGGCAAGTGGACAAACGACACGCCTGCCGCCGGGGGAGCGATGGAGTTCACGATATCCTATGGCAACGAGGGTGAAGTAGATGCCGAGTCCGTATGGATTACCGATACCCTCGATGGGCTGACCTATCTCACCGATACACTCGGCATTGCCCCCAACGGCTCCGGCGGCGTTGTCGGATGGCCGATTGGCACGCTGGCTCCTGGAGCGCAGGGAGAGTTCCGCGTCTACGCTCAGGTCGATGCAGGGCAGGATGAGGCGGTCACGAACACTGCGGCTATCGAGACCGCCACGCCGTTCGATCAAGGCGGCCCAGAGATGAAACAGTCCTACTGGACGGGCCAGGTTGCTGCCGGCGATGCGGAGATCAACATCGGGAAATGGTCGTGGACGGGCGAGCCCGCCGCCGGGTACAGCCTCATCTTTGAGGTGAACCCGTGCAACAACGGCTCAACGGCAAGCGGTGAGGTCATCCTGACCGACACTCTGCATCCATCGTTGACGCTGCAGAGTTGGTGGGGAGGACAGCTTGGCTGGCAGGAGGCCTCGCATGGCGACCACGAGTTGGTCGTGACGCGGGCATCGCTCTCGAATCACTCTTGCAGCCCGGTGTATGTGCGCGCGCAGGTCGATGCGGATGCCTGGGTGGGCATGGAGATCAGCAACACGGCACGGGTCTCTGTTGCTGGCGATACATCGCCCGACAACGACGATGCCTCGTGGATGGGTTACGTCGGACATCCGTGGCATGATCTCTCAATCTCCAAAGGCTGGAACTGGGGCCAGATCGTGCCAGGCGGCGAGTTGCGGTACAACGTCTCGTATCATAACGCCGGGAACCTCCCGGTGACGGGCACGATCTACATCACCGATACATTCCCGGTCGGCACGACCTTCAGAGAGGCCTTCGTGCACGGTCAGACGCCCATCCCGCTGACTCCGGCATATGTGGATGGTGAGTACGCGGTGTGGCAGATCAGTGGTCTGGAGAACGGCTTCAACGAAGGGTTTGAGGTTGTGCTAGACGTGGATGCGTCGCTTGGGGCTGGAACGCTGCTGACGAACTGCGCTGAGATCGATGCCGGCGTCTTCGAGAACGACCCCTACAACAACCAATCCTGCGTGGTTGAGGAGTTGCAGGAGGCCGGGACGAATTTGAGGGTCACCCTGCACGAGCAGTGGCACGGCCGCAACGACGTTCAGTATCAGGTCCAGGTGGAGAACATCGGGACGACGCCTGTCCACAACGTGGCGGTCACCGAGACGTTCCCGGTTTCTATGACGCTGCAGTGGTGGAATGTGGACTTCTGGGAGGAATGGAACGGTAACGAATCTGGCAACCAGATTACAGCTACCCTGAGCCAACTGCAGCCAGGCTGGTCCGGCTGGCTCAGTGTCGGTTTGGGCGTGCCCGACGTGCCGAATGGTACCTGGTTCACCAACATTGCGGAGGTGACAACGCCTCCGGAGGACGTTAACCCTGTGGACAACACCGATGTCCTGATCAGCAGCACAGGTCCAGACTTGATGGTGGAGAAGTGGCTGACCGGTGGTGTTGCTGCGCCGGGTGAGTTGCTGACCTATACGCTCCGCTTCGCCAATCAGTCGGACCACTGGGACACGGTGGGCGAAGTCGTGCTAAGCGACACGCTGCCGGATGACACTGAGCTTGTGTCTGCCGTCCTGCGTCTGTGCGGAGACTCGTTCTTCTGTGATGCCTCGCCGGACACGGTCGATGGGAATACAGCGACGTGGAACCACGGCAACTGGCCGCCGAACGCGTGGAACGAGATGTTGGTCACAGTACGCGTGACGGATACGGCTGAGGGCGGCGACATACTGACCAACACGGCTGAGATCCTCTCGACCGATGCCAACGAGGGGGAGGCGACCCTCGACAATAACCAGGCCGTAGTGGCCGCGACTGTCGTCGCTCCGAGACTGGTCGTCGACAAGGTCTACACCGGAAACCGCGTGGCGGGCACCGTGGTGACGTACACTCTACACGTGACGAACACGGGAAACGCGGTTGCGACAGGTGTTGTGCTGACCGATGTGGTGCCCAGCGGGCTGACCTACGGCGGCGGCGGCCTCTATGCGGCGGGTACCGTGAGTTGGACGATTCCCTCGATATCCAGCGCGGGAGGCGCTGAGACGAGATCGTTCACCGGGACGCTACCGTGCGCGGCGGGCGAGTCCGTGGCCAACGACCGGTACGGCGTGGTAGCGAGCGATCAAGGACCGACCTCACCACCTGGCCCGACTGTCGCGTTCACGACGATCGCACCGACGATTCAGGCACAGGTGTCATACGCGCCGGCCGCTATCGGCATCGGTGACACGGTCTATCTCACTGCGACTGCCGGGACGGACGGGACTCCACCCAGCTTCGCCTGGGCCTTCGGAGACGGGGCGACAGGCGTAGGCCCGACAGTGGCGCACACATACGTGGAGGGTGGGGCGTACACGGTGACGCTGACGGCAACAGACAGCTGCGGGTTCCAGGCGGTCAAAACGCAGAGGCTGGTGGTGTCTGGGTTTGTGTATGTGCCGTCGGTACTGAGGAACTACACGTCGCAAGCGGGCGGGAGTGGTGCGCCGTAGGCGCGATCGAGGCACATCAGGGCGGGTCCATCACGGGGCTCGCCCTGTGCGAATCACGTGCGTCCGGCCAGTACGGATAGCCAGGAGGCCGCAATGTCCCAGGAGCGATACAGGACGGAGGAGTTCCACGTCAGAGGCGAAGATATCGTCGCTAAGATCAAAGAACTCGTCCACGAGGGCAACATTCGCCGGGTGATCATCAAGAACGAGCAGGGCCGGGCATTGGTCGACATCCCGCTCACCGTGGGTGTCGTTGGCGCGCTGATCGCGCCTCAGCTAGCGGCGATAGGCGCCGTCGCTGCGCTGCTCACCAACGGTACGATTGTCGTCGAGAAGGCCGATGTGACCTGATTCGTGGCCATGGTGGCCCGAATCGTGAATCAGGCCAATCCCCCTATCCCGCGATCTTCCAGGGATGATCGGCTGTCTCGCGCGTGAACGTGGGCAGCCGAAGCGGCAGCTGGCGCGGTAGTACGACGTAGTCGATCCCTTCGCGGGCGAATGACTGGGTGTAGAGACCGCTATCCGAGCCAATCACTGCGACGACGCGTGGTGGCCTGAGACCTCCGCCACCGGCGTAGTCGATCTGGTGGTTGAGGCTCTCGAACAATCGGTAGACTCCCACCGCAGTGCCACCCGCACCCAGGAAGTCGTCTACGAGGATTGGCTCAGTCCCTCTTCTGACCTCGTCGTACAGAAGCCCTGCGTCCTTAGGGGAGATCACGAGTCGCTGTTCTTCCGGCGACGTGATCGACTCGTATGCGATGGGGTGGAGTACCACGGGGTGGTTATCCAGACTGGCAACGGAGTCCGGCATGCCCGGCGTCTTCATGTATGCCTTAGCGCTTTTGCGAAGTGTGATGATCCGGCCGCACAGGCGGGTCGCCTGCCGCTCTGCCAATTGTCGCCACACCCAGGGGACGAAATGGGACCCCTTGGACTCCACAGTCACCAGGATGATCCCCGGGCATGCACGTGCGTAGTCGGCGATCGCATCCGCCACGAGGCCAGCGACGTAGTCCAGGAACGGCTGCTCCTGCTCCATAACGACGAACGACGCGATGCCACCTTCGGGAGCGCCTGGCTCAGGTGATCCAAGCGAAATGATGTGAAGCTGGAGTTCAAACGGACCGACCACGGTTCTCCACACCCATCCCGGCCAGCTCGCGATGGGCTCGATCCGACCGGGATTAGGCTTTGGCTCTTGGGCAGGTTCTGGGCGGTTGATGCTCATATCGATTGACTCATCCTGGCTGTCGTCAGTGGCACACTTGTGAGTCTCGCCACGGTCTACTGTTCGGCAAAGAGCGGTACGATGGCGCCCCTCATCACGTCAACGAGGCCCCGGTTGCTCATCTTGAGTGCGGGGATGACGACGAGCGTGATCGCGAGAGAGAGAGCAAATATCGGGTCGGCCAGTGCGCAGCCAAGACTCCACAGAGCTGTGGCGATCGCCGCCCGACGCTGCGCCAGCTCAGCAGGACTGGCGTCCGTCATGATACCAGCGATTGGCAGAGGCAGTGTTGTTCGCTCGCTGTCGCCGCGCACGACGGCCACACCGCCGTTCATGCGTATGACCTCATTGATAGCGCAGGCCAGGTCCGCGTCGCAGGCGCCCACGCCGACCACGTTCTGACTGTCCTGACCGATGCTCCCCGCAAACGCGCCGTCCCTCAGGCCGAAGCCGCGTACGAACGCAACCGTGCGCGTCCCTTTCCCGTAGCGATCAAAGACCGCCGCCTTCAGAATGTCCTGCTGAGGATCGCCCGACACGATGCCGGCACGCACCGGCAAGCGCGCGATGATCTCCTCGGTAACCAGTGCGCCATCGTGGACGCCGATGACGCGCACAGCAACATCGCCATCGACCTGCCCTTCTGGTGCACGAACGAGCAGATCGTTGGCGGTGACCGGTGTCAGATTCACGGTTGCGAGGGCGTGCTGCGGGTAAGGATGGCGGGGAAAGTGAAGCGGTGGCTCCAGGAATCGTCCGTCGACCATGACTCGGCTCACATCGAACAGGCGCAAGTCGTTTACGAACAGTAGATCGGCGGATCGACCGGGTGCAATGACACCGATCTGATGGTCGAGTCCGTAGCACCGTGCTGGATTGATGGTGGCCATCTGAATCGCGATGAGCGGATCCACCCCCTCCGTGATGATCTGTCGCACCGCGTACCGCATGTGTCCGTGAGCAAGCATGTCTTCAACGGAGATACAGCCGTCAACGGCCAATAGCAGGCTACTCGTGTCGTCGAGGCGGTCAACTAGCTCGGCCGCGGACAGTGGTTCTTCAATCGACCCACGGCGAACCACGACGTACATCCCCTGGCGCACCTTCTCGATCTGTTCATCGACCGATGTCGACTCGTGGTCGGTACGGATCGGACCCGGCGCGATATACTGGCATAGATCAGCGCCCCGAACCTCTGGACAATGCCCATCAACCGGCAGGCCGCGTTCGCGGACCCAATCGAGGATTCGCATCATCTCCGGGTCTCGGCGAATGATCCGCTGGAAGTCCATCGCCTCGGCGATGCCCAGCACCGGTGAGAACGCCAACCCTTGCTGTACATCCTCCAGCCGTACCTCACAACCCGCGTCCTCCAGCCCAGGAGCGGGCGGCACGCATGGCGGTACGGTGAAGAAAGCCTTCAGCGGGGTCCGACGTGACTCATCGATCAGCGCCCGCATACCCTCCATACCGAGAACGTTGACGATGTCATGAGGATCCATGATGGCAGCCGTGGTGCCCTGCGGTAGGACCGCCTCGGCAAACGGAACGGCCGACATCAAGGTCATCTCGTAGTGATCGTGCGCGGAGATCAGGCCGGGAACCAGGTACGCCCCATCGGCATCGACGATCTCAGTGTCCGTACCAAGCGACTGCCGTGCGTCCGGGCCGATGTATGCGATCCGGCCATCAGAGATGGCCACTTCCCAGCGAAGGACCTCGCGGGTTGTGACACTGACGAGCTGGCCGTTGCGGATGACAGTATCTGCTCTGCTCAACTGCACTCCCTCCACCAGACTGGGTTCCACTCATGTGTGACACTGACTACGTGTCCGACTAATCGGCTGCATTACAGCGCGCCGAACCAGCCCAGGACGAGCTTGGTAAGCAAACCCGCCACGAGACCGTAGAACGGATTGGTGCTGGCCGTTGTGCCCATCGTGATCGCGACAACGAAAGGGTTGCCTGCAGCGAATGCATCCATTGCATTGAAGGGCAGGACGAGCACAGCGCCGATGACGATCAGGTAGCCGCCCATTGCGGAGATGGGAACGTACCGGGCGAGCTTGTACACCAGGCCGGTAGCGATGACAATGGCAGCCCCAAGCATCAAGAGGACGCCGCTCACCATTGGGTTGGGAGCAACGGATGTAGCCGTGACGATGACCTCCATCGCTGTGCCGCCGAACAACGAGCTGGCGAAGTCGGCCACGCCGCTGATGATGTTCACCTCATTATATCCGCCGCTGGTCCCTGAGATGTCCAGGTTCACCGCATGATAGGCGATATTGCCACCCAACGTGAGCGTGGCCAGCGCCAGTGACCCCACGATGACGGGGAGATTCACAACCGGCTTGACGACCTGGAACTCAGCGCGAACGCCCTCCCACCAGGAGTTGTAGACCGGTACCTTGATCTCCAGAGCCGCTGATTTCGCGCCGGCGCGGTCTTTGATCAGCTTGATGATAACACCCAGCGGTACGCTCACAGTGACGGCCCAGACAAGGTTGTCTGTCCAGAACTGAACGATGAGCGCCACGACAATGCACGGTAGGCCGATGATCCAGTCATCCTTGGCAAGTTCGAACCCCACCTTGGTCAGGTACAGCCCCACGCCGGCCAACATGCCCAAGAAGATCTCCTGGCCGATTCCTTCGACGATCATCTGGGGCAGGCCGAACACGCCCAGAAGGCCGGTAAGCAACGCGGCGCCCAGGATCATGCTGACCCGTTGACGTTGGTCGTCGCTGAGTTCACCGGATAGGACGATGTTCTCCTGCTGAAAAGAGATCGGAGTCACCAGTCCGGTGATCAGGTTCCCAATACCACCAACAACGAAACCCAGAGCGCTGGGCAGCAGCAGATACCCGAAGCTGACAGCCAGAATGGCCCCGCTGATAACGTCCAGCAGCGCGACGAGGGCGATCCAGAGGTCTTGTAGCGTCATCCTTCATCTCTCCTTGTCAGTCCGATTTGGGCAGCGAGTCGGCGCCACAGCCCGGTCTCAATAGTGTGTGTCACGGCGCCGTGGCATCAGTCCCAGTGAGGGAAACACGTGCACTCTGCGCGCGTTACGCAACTCGACCCGCACCGAAGACGCCCGGAGAGCGACACTGCGCCATGAGGCATGGTTTCGTGACCGTGCTAGTATACACAACTCGCCAGATTTGGGAAGTGCCCGGTCCAGCTACTGTTCCAGCGCGATCACCGTGTTGGGCTCAAGCAAGAACGGTGGCACAATGGCGTGGATGTTGGACAGTGGGAGGACCTCCTCAGGCAGCGCGATGCCCAGGATGCTGGTCACGAACTCGCGCCTCCGCACGCACCGGGCAAACACCGCAGGGAATCGCTCCCGAAGCGCGTCGCGCAGCCCGGCGTCGGCGATAACGAACCCATCCTCCATACGAGTCGAGAAGTAGCGTAGCGAGTCCGGGATCACGTCCGCCTGTAGCGCCATCCCCGACCGCATCGGGATCGTCGATCCAGGATAGATCGGCGAACTGACCCATTCATCCAGGTGGATGAGGTGGCCTGCGTTGAGGAAGATGCCGAACGTGTCGAAGGGCAGCCTGTCGCTGATGAGTTGAGCCACAGCTTTGCCAGGCACGCCGATCCGCATCAGACCATACCACTCCGCCATCGCCTCGAAATACGGACCGGCGAACGCGTCCACGTAGTCCGCTGCATCTGGCGGCAGGTCGCTGGCAGATGCAGCGACCCAGCCAGCTCGACAGCAGTTGCTGCCCCAGTAGGATAGATTGCTCGTGAACGTTTCGCCTCGCCGCACCATCGCACCGCACGGGCTGGCGAGGCCCGGCCGTGCGCCGAGCGCGAGCGTCATGTGGCAAGCCAGCGGTTCGCCGTTGTATCCCGCCAACCGGGCGAGCTCGTGATCTGTCATGCCCTCCTCAATCCCGAACAGCATCCGTTTCATGCCCTCGGATGCCAGCACACTCATGTACTCAAAGTATGCGATCTCAGTCAGTGAGCAGGACGTACGTAACCCGTGGGCTGGGTGCATGAAGATCGAGGTTGCATTGCTCACCGCCTGCGAGCTGGTCAGCTCACGCAGTGTGTCGACGATGTACGCCGGCAGCTCGATGGCGCCGTCACCCGCCGGGTGTTCCGACTCAGCGTAGTACTTCCAGCCGACGCATCCTACCATCGAGCCATTGCCAATTGCCTCGCCACCCAGGATGTCCTTCAGGAGCCGACTGGTGCCGCGAGGCTGATTCAGCAGGGAGAAGGGCTGGAATCGTTCATAGCGCAGTCCCCCGGCAGCGTACAGTGGGCTGTGCGACAGGTACCCTTCACATTCATTGCCGACGATGAGCAGCGGCTCGACATGCGGGCCGATGACCAGCAGTGCTTCCTCGAAGCGCGGGTCGAAACCCGTCAGGTACGCCAGGTTGGCGAAGTGCTCGCGGTCGCCATACACAACCAAGTGCGTGAGACCGCGCTGTGCCATAGCACAGCGCGCTGTGTCAATACGGCCCTGGAACTCCTCTACATCGGGCCGGGGAGGCCGTGTTGGCACACCAAACTCAGGCCAGTCGATCTCGATCAGTCGGTGCTTTCTGGAAACTGCCACGTCCTCCTCCGATCAAACCATGATCTCCTCGTGAAGCATCGAAGCCACACGAGGAATCGCAGAATGCTTCCTCCCATTCTCTTGGCCGAATGCGCACGAATGCCTAGTCTCGTCAAAGCACCCGCGCGGTCGTAACGAGCGTGGGTGGTCTGTTCTCGGGCAGTCCCCTTCAGCCGCTACGCACTCGGCAGCTCGTCCCGATTCTGAGATATCTTCTGCAGCGCGTTCACAATATCATCGATATCCTTCTGACCGGCTAGCAGGAACGGCTGCCAAATCACAACGCCCTCTTTCGCATAGGCGTGCGCGGCTGCAGGCAGCCGATAGCCGCCTGGATCGATGGCAGCCCAGTGCGCCTCGCTGATGCGGTAGCGGGGCTTGGTATGCGGTTTGTACAGCGAGCAGTTGTTCAGCGGTTCGTAGGTGCTCCCCACGGCCAGGCCGGTCTCCGCTGCAAATGCCTCGCGGAATTTGGCGACGGGCACGCCGCCCCAGAGCGCCTCGTCATACCGGAACGAGTAACAGTAGTACGACTGGCGAGTGACCCCCTCGTGCCGGAGCATCGGGCGAAGGCCCATGATCGATTCCAGGCAGGCGTCCACCCGCCGGGCATTCTGCTCTCGGACAGCTACCCAATCAGCCATCTGTTCCATCTGGGCCAGGAGCAAGGCGGCCTGCATCTCCGTGGCGCGGTAGTTCCCGCTCTGCAGCGTCGGCGCCCCGTCCTGGAACGGACGGCCGCAGTTACGCAGTGAGTAGAGTTTCTGGAACAGATCCCAGTCGTTGGTTGTGTTGATCCCACCCTCACCAGATGTCAAAACCTTGCTCTGCTGCAGGCTGAACGCGCCAACGTCGCCCAGCCCTCCGACGCCCTGGCCGCGCCACTGCGAACCGTGCTGGTGTGCGCAGTCCTCGATCAACGAAAGGTTGTTGCTTCGGGCTAGGCGAATGACGGCGTCCATATCGGCCATGGCGCCGTATAGGTGAACGACAATGATCGCGCGTGTGCGCGAGGTGATGGCCGCCTCGGCCGCGGCAACGTCCAGGCAGTAGGTCTCAGGATCGATGTCGACCAGCACGGGGACTGCATTGACCTCCAGACACGCCGCCGCCGTCGCTTGCCAGGTCAGCCCTGGCACGATGACCTCGTCGTAGGCGCCGATCCCCAGGGCTTCCAGTGCGAGCTGGATGGCGACCGTACCGTTGGCAACCGTGAGAGCGTAGCGCAGGCCGCTGAAATCAGCAAACTGGCGCGCGAACTCCCATTCTTTGGGGCCATCGTATGACCAGACGCCGCTGCGCACGACCTCGGTGACCAGTTCGACAGCACGCTCGGTGCACACAGGCCACGTGGGCCAGGGGTTTCGAGGGGCACGCACAGGCTCCCCCCCATTGATCGCGAGCTTCCGCATTGTCTGTGCCTCCTTGACGTGTATAGGGTGTGGATGTCCGCAGCGAGGATACCTCAGCCTCGCCAATCATGCAAGCACAGGAAGCGTGGTGAACTGCAAGGAGAAGGGGCATCATCACTCTGGACCGGAAGACGGAGTTGGGCCCGGACACTGCACAATCCGGGCCCAAGTGATGCGAAGGAACCACCGACGCCGATAGACTAGCTCTCGAGCAACTCTAGTATTCCGGCGCTGGCGCCGGCGCGGGCTTCTCCTTCTCCGGGATATCAGCGACGAGCGCCTCAGTCGAGAGGATCATCGCCGCGATCGAAGCCGCGTTCGACAGTGCGCCCTTGGTCACCTTGGCCGGGTCGATGATCCCAGCCTTGACCATATCGACGTACTCGCCCGCCATCACATCGTAGCCAACACGATTGTCGCCCTTCTCCTGTTGAGCCCGTCGTACACTGTCCAGAATGACGGCCCCGTCCTCTCCCGCATTGACTGCAATCCGCCGGAGCGGCATCTCCAGCGCCTGCCGGAGGATCTTCACACCCGTCTGCTCATCGGGGTAGTCCATCGTCACATCGTCGAGCGCGGGGATCGCGTTGATGAGTGCAACGCCGCCTCCTGGAACGATCCCTTCCTCGACAGCCGCTCGAGTCGCCGATAGGGCATCCTCGACACGATGCTTCTTCTCCTTCAGCTCGGTTTCCGTCGCCGCGCCAACCCGGACTATGGCGACGCCGCCAGCCAGCTTGGCTAACCGTTCCTGGAGCTTCTCCTTATCGTAGTCAGACGTTGACTTCTCGATCTCAACCTTGATCTGTTCCATACGGCCCTTGATATCAGCCGCTTTGCCACGGCCTCCGACGATCGTCGTGTCGTCCTTGGTGGCAATCACACGATCCGCCCGGCCCAAGTCATCGATCGTCACACTCTCAAGCTTGCGACCTTCTTCCTCGGTGATCACACGTCCGCCAGTCAGAATCGCGACGTCCATCAACATCGCCTTTCTCCGGTCGCCAAAACCCGGCGCCTTGACCGCCAGGCAGTTCAGCATACCGCGCAGCTTGTTCAGCACCAGCGTGGCCAGCGCTTCGCCATCGATGTCTTCGGCGATGACCACGAGATTGCGCTGCCCGCGCTGGACCAGCTTCTCCAGTATGGGTACGAGGTCCTGCGCTGCGGAGATCTTCTTGTCGTGTATCAGTACATAGGGCTCGTCGATGACCGCTTCCATCGCCTCAGGATTGCTGATGAAGTATGGCGAGATGTACCCACGATCGAACTGCATACCTTCGACATACTCGATCTCGAACTCCAGCCCCTTGCTCTCCTCAACCGTGATAACGCCGTCCTTGCCCACCTTATCCATCACATCGGCGATCAAATCCCCGATCTCTTCGTCCTGCGCCGAGATCGCTGCGACATCGGAGATTTCCTCCTTCGTCGTCAATTCAATTGCCTGATCGGCGATCGCCTTGGCGACTGCGTCAGCCCCAGCGAGGATGCCCCGCTTCAGCAGCATCGCATTTGCGCCTGCAGCGACGTTCTTCATCCCTTCAGTGATGATCGTGTGGGCGAGCAGTGTGGCCGTCGTCGTGCCATCACCAGCGATGTCGTTCGTTCTGGTCGCGGCTTCCTTCAGCAGGCGCGCGCCCATACTCTCAAATGGATTTTCCAGCTCGATCTCCTTAGCTACGGTCACACCGTCGTGCGTTATGGTCGGTGCGCCCCACTTCTTGTCGAGCGCTACGTTACGCCCCTTGGGTCCCAGTGTTGTGACCACAGCGTTCGAAAGAACATCGATTCCTCGCTTGAGCGAGCGCCGGGCTTCCTCACCGAATACAAGCTGCTTTGCCATAGGTGTTCCTCCCAGAATCACGTCCAGAAATTGCGGCGAAAGCTATGCCAAAACGGCCAGGATATCGTTCTCTTTCATGAAGAGGACTTCCTTGCCTTCCTCGGTCTTGAAGGTGGTTCCGGAGTACTTGGCGTAGACCACCTTGTCCCCAACTTTGATCTCCATCGGAACGCGCTCTCCATCATCGTCGAGCCGTCCGGGCCCCACTGCGATGACTGTGCCGTGCTGGGGCTTCTCTTTGGCGGTATCGGGAAGCACGAGTTGGCCGCCTGCGAAGGTCTGTACGTCCTCCTCCAGCGGTTCCACGACAACCCGATCTGCCAACGGTCTAACACTGAACGCCATTTCGCTACCTCCTCAAAGTGAGATGACTCGAGCTCCGCCGGGCGGGCAGGCCAGTTCTCGTGGCGCCTGGACGCTGAATCGAGGTATGCCACTGCGTCCAGAAGCACCGACCGACTGGCCGACGCCGTGGGCCTATCGGTTGATGCGACAGCCAATATACCACGATTGTATTGGAAATTCGTTAGCAGTCGGCAGATTGGTCCGGAGATTGGTCCACAGATGCCTTGAGTAGTCACGCTCCCTGCTGCACGCCTCGTTCCGCCAGCAGCTCGACGCGATCTGCTTCGTGGTCGTACTCTGCCTTGCGGATAGGCAGATGTGCGACTACAATCCCACAATCAAGCTCATAGTCTCGCGCAGCGTGGGATTGATAGCAGTTGCGCGAGCGGCGGTGACTCTGGACATATGGCTGGGAGCAACTGGGTGTGAGACGGCAATGCGGTTTGCCAAAGTGGTGTGGCTGACTGGACATGATCAAACGCTTGTGGCGACTATGGGCTGAGAGACGACACACGGTGCTCGGTGTTTCCAATGTCGCTATGCTGGTTCTGGCACTGACATGGCTGCCCTATCAGTACTGGCGGCTGCTGTCGCAGGCGGATCCGATTTGGCCTTCTTCACCCGAGGGGGCGATCGACCTCCTGATGCGTCGAAACGAGGTGCGGGCATGGTTTTCCGGCGTGCCCGTGTATGAGGTGAGTGCAGCGGCCATCTACCCACCGGCTTCGTATGCGCTCCTGTGGCCGTTGGTAGGGTGGACGACTGAGACCTCGGTCCGTTGGGCGTACGCGGTCTCGGTGACTGTATCGCTTGCTGCTGTCACGTGGCTGCTGGTTCGGGAGAGTCGTGTCAACTCCAGAGCGGGGCGCGCTTTCGTTGCTGCAGTGTCGTTGGCGAACTACGCGGCGGGCGCCACGATCGGAAACGGTCAGCTAAGTGTGTACCTGGTACTGGTGATTGTGGTGGGTGTTTTGGCACAGCGGCGTCAGGCAGTATCCTGGCTGACGCCGCTGGTTGCCTCGGTCTGCATGCTACTCGCTTTGGTCAAGCCAACTTTCTCTATCCCGTTTGGCTGGGTGCTGCTGGTTGGGCGCAATGGGTTCGCGAGCCTGATGGCTGCTGGCGCGGCGTATGTGGGGCTCACGCTCTGGGCGGCGTCGTACCAGGAGGCTAGCCCCGTTGTGCTGATCGGGCAGTGGCTGTCCAGCGGCTCAAGTACTGCGCGGGTCATGGGAACCATGGACCTGCACGTCGGCTTGGGCACACTGGGTTTTGGTGGCTGGATCCTCCCAGCATCCGCTGTCGTTCTGCTGGTGCTGGGTATCTGGGTGATTCGAAACCGGCAAGCCGATGCATGGATGCTGGTCGGGGTTGCCGCCCTTATCACCCGTTTCTGGAGCTATCATCTCTGGTATGACGACACGCTGCTTCTGTTGCCAACGATCGCGCTTATCCGTACGAGGCGCAGCCGCCAGAGCAGGACTACCCGCGTGTTGGCGGATCTTCTGGTCGCGTTGATGGCACTGTCGCTTCTGGCGCCTGGAGGTCTGTACCTCCTACCGGCGCCCTGGAATGGCGTGTATGTCGCTAGCCAGACCGCGGTCTGGCTAGCGACGCTGGGGTTTCTGCTCGCACAGGCTCGGTGGGCGCGATCGGCCCCGGCGGCCGGTGTGTATCGCGAGTAAGAAGGCCCCGCCGTGGCCATACTCTGTCCGGTGCGAATCCCAACCCGTGGTATGATGGTGCTGTAGCCGTGGGAGTACTGATGAGTCTAGAGGGAGGAAGGTAGCTGTGGGTAATGAGATTCGAGTTGCGTTCGCGGGTGTGCATCGCGCCAATGCGTACTTCCGGTCGTTTCGAGCACATCCTGATACGCGGATTGTGGCGCTGTGCGATCTCAGTGAGGTCACATTGGCAGAGGCCGGCCGTGCGCTGGGGGTTACTCAGCAGTACACTGTGTTCGAACAGATGCTCGACGAGGCAAGACCGGACGCAGTCGTCGTGTCCACGCCCATGCAGTTCCACGTGCCTCAGTCCATCGCTGCGCTGCAACGGGGCATCCATGTTCTCAGCGAGGTGCCGGCGGCTGTATCGCTCGACGAGGCGCGCTGGTTGGTTCAGGAATGCACGCGGAGCAGCGCTGTCTATATGATGGGCGAGAACTTCCCCTACATGAAGCCCAATATGATGGTCCGGGCAATGGTGGAAGCAGGTGTGTTCGGAGAGGTCTACTACGCCGAGGGCGAGTACATTCACGAGTTATCGGTCCTGCATCACACGGCGGAGGGCCGGCCCACGTGGCGATATTACTGGCAAGTGGGCGTGAACGGATGTACCTACCCGACCCATAGCCTGGGTCCGTGTTTGCAGTGGATCCGGGAGCGACCGGCGCGCATCAGCTGCGTGGGCACCGGACGATGGAGCGATCCCGAACACGCGATGGAGGACACGGTGTTGCTGCTCGGCAAGACGGCCACCGACAAGCTGATCCGCATCCGCGTGGATATGCTATCGAAGCGCCCGCACGCGATGGACAACTACGCGCTGCAGGGCACGAAGGGCGCCTACGAGAGCGCGCGACGTGAGGGCGAGGGGCACTGGGTGTGGTCGGCCGACTACTGCGACGACCCGAATACGTGGATGCCGCTGGAGGCATTCGAAGACGAGTTCCTTCCGGAAGTCTGGCGTGATCCGCCTCGCGAGGCGCGCGAGGCCGGGCATGGCGGCGGCGACTACTTCGTCGTGATGGATTTCGTGGACGCGGTGAAGGGCGTCAAGCCACCAGTCACGGGCATCCACGAAGCGATGGACATGACGCTGCCCGGTCTGGTGAGCCAGGAGTCGATCCGGCGCGGCGGCGAATGGCTAGATGTGCCGGATTCGAGAAACTGGTAGGTGCGTGGGAACGCCGCCGATGCGCTGTGGGGGGCTACGTTCGCATTGCTCCATACCTGGCTTCCCCGCATCGAGGAGCCGGTGGGGTGTGCCGACAAGCTGACAGAAGGTTCTGTGGCGCCTGGGGAACACCGGAGAGGTATCTAACGTCCGATTGATAGGGCGTTGGCGGAAACATGGATTGGGGCGACAGGAGGTTGGCGATATGCGACGTCTGGCAATCGTGGTTCTTGTGCTCGCGTTCAGCCTGCTGGCTGCCGGTTGCGATGCCAACAGGTGGAGCTTGATCGGCGGAGCGGATAAGCTGACCGGGACGCGCTGGACGTTACGAACTCTGGGCGACCGGCCGCTCCTGGACGATACGGC
>JAAZAN010000161.1 GCA_012514315.1 Chloroflexota bacterium | reverse complement strand
GAGGGCGAAGCGCTCATCTCCGTGTCGGGTCAGCAGGTAACCTGGCTGCGCTCCTCCCGCGCGATTGAACCCGATGGAGCGGTGCCCGAACACTACAGCAAGCGGTTTGAGACGCTGGAGGATATCTTCCCGGGTGACGTGTGGAGCTCCGCTTGGAACGAGATTCAGGACAAGGTCTGGACTCCAGAATTTGACCGGTTCTGGCAGGGGCAGCTCTCAGCGGACGAGCTGGTGAGTAGGATCACGCCCCAGACGACCGAGATGCTTCAGGAAGACGCCTGAAACAGCCGCAGTCGTCATCTTCTTGACAGCTAGTGGCGCTGGCACGCCGGCACTCTGGGGACACAGTGCCGGCGTGCCCTGAGAAGACCAGGTACAGGGCATCTTCAGGGCATCGGCTGTTTCCTGGGCTGCATACTTTGCTCTTTGAGCACCATCAATATGATTGTCACATCGTAAGGTCAAGACGGGTATCGTACATCAGGTTATCTATGAAGAGTATGGGCAGACTGGCAAGGCGGGAAGCTCTCGAGTGTTATCTCTTCATCGCGCTCGCGGTGTTTGGGTTCATCGTGTTCCAGGGGGGCCCCATCGGTGTCTCGGCGTATCTCAGTATGACCGATTCAGAGCTGGTCGGCACGCCGAGCTGGATTGGGCTACGGAACTACGGTGCTATGCTGCAGGACCCTCTATTCTGGCAATCGCTGCGAGTTACCCTGCTCTATGCGGGAGTGACTGTGCCAGCCGGAATGGTTCTGTCGCTGTTCCTCGCGATGCTTATGAATCAGAATGTCCGTGGCATCGCCTTCTTTCGGACCGTATACTACCTACCTTCGGTCATCTCGGGTGTTGCGGTGGCGCTTCTATGGCGATATATCTTTAACCCCGAATTCGGCATCCTGAACATCGCGCTCAGGTTCGTGGGCGTGACGGGGCCTAACTGGTTGCTTGACCCAAACTGGGCACTCCCCTCGCTGATGCTGATGAGCCTGTGGGGCATCGGAGGCGGGATTATTACATACCTGGCTGGTCTGCAGGGAATTCCCACCGAGTTGTACGAGGCGGTTGAGATCGATGGAGGAGGGAGCCGGGCCAAGTTCGCCCATGTGACGGTGCCGCTGATCTCACCCGTGGCTTTCTTCAACCTCGTGACCGGCATAATCTGGGCTCTGCAGGAGTTCACCACGGTCTACGTGATGACGCAGGGGGGGCCCAGTAACGCGACGCTCTTCTATGGTCTCTATCTGTACCGCAACGCTTTCCGATACTTCGATATGGGGTATGCTTCGGCGCTGGCCTGGGTCCTTCTCTTCATCGTACTCATTCTCACGCTGATTCTCTTCCGTACAGCCCGCTTCTGGGTTCACTACGAGAGGTAGGTGTATGCAATCCATAGCGGCCTCTTTCACGCATTACTACCGTGCCTTCATCCGGCATGCATCTCGGCACATCAAACGCGCGATCACGTATCTGATCCTCAGTATTGGAGGGGCCGTTATCCTGCTGCCGTTCTTCTGGATGATCTCCAGCTCGCTTAAGAAGCAATGGGATGTCTACCATTTCCCGCCTGTGTGGATTCCCAATCCCCCCCAGTGGCAGAACTACGTTGACGCCCTCACTGTATACCCGTTCCATCTGTACTTGCTGAACACGTCGACGATTGTAGTTCTGACGTGCCTGGGTACCGTGCTGTCCTGCTCTCTCGCCGGCTACGGATTCTCACGTTTGAGGGCGCCTGGTCGGGACGTCATCTTCGTCCTCCTGTTGAGTACGATGATGCTTCCCTATACAGTCACGATGATCCCTCTGTTCATGTTGTTCAACAAGCTCCGGTGGGTGGACACGTTTCGGCCACTGATCGTTCCTGCGTTCTTCGGTAATGCGTTCAGTGTCTTCCTGCTACGTCAGTTCTTCCTGACAATCCCACGTGAATTGGAGGACGCGGCTCGCATCGATGGGTGTAGCTCCCTGATGATCTATTGGCGGATTGTGCTTCCGCTATCAACGCCGGCATTGGCGACGGTCGCGATATTCCAGTTCATGGGCTCGTGGAATGACTTTCTGGGGCCATTGATCTATCTGAGCGACGAGGGCCACCGCACAGTCGCGCTGGCTCTAGCCTACTTTCAGGGATCGGCTCGGGTGGGTCCTCAGATGCATCTGATGATGGCGGTCGCCTTCGTGGCGCTGATCCCTCCGCTGCTCCTCTACTTCTTTGCACAGAGGCTGTTCATTCAGGGGATCGTGTTCACTGGAGTCAAGGGGTAGGACATGCCAACGAACGGTCATCAAAGCGGTGTGACTACGACCAGTCCGCATGCGGGCGTTCATTTCGACCCGATCAGGGCGCACCGCTGCCAGGGGGTACCAGATCGATTTGAGTTCGTGCCCAACCGGTGCGCCGATTTCCTGAACGTGTTTGATGTTTCCGCTCTGACGCCGGCGAAGAGGATCCAGGTGGCGCCCCGACCGGATGTCACAGCTACAACGTTGGACGGGCGTTTCCTCTACGTCTCCGGTGAGTACCTGGTTGTTATCGACCTGACGAACCTGGAGGTCGTGCGCAGGTTCTCTGAGCCTGGCATTCGGGCTCACTATGCCCTGAATGTGTTTCCAGATGGACGCCGGATGTTCGTGTTCAACTACGACGGCTCCATCGCGGTCCTGGACCGTGTCGATGACCCTGGACGGCTGGCCGTCGAGAGATTGATCATCGTGAATCAGCCCGCACTGCCCGATGCGGCGGTTGGCGGGAAGGGGCACTTCACCGCAGATGGTCGCTTCTACATCAATGCCAACTGGCATACCCATAGCGTGTTCCAACTCGATCTGCTGCAAGACTATGCAATCTCGGATGTGATCCCGGCAGGGTTCGACAAGCCTGATGATCTTGTGATGGCCGCTGATGAGCGCAAGGGATATGCCGCTAGCTATGGCTCTGCAGGCTGCCGGGGGGCTGTGCACGTGTTCTCCGTGGAAGATGGCTGTGTGGTCCGAACGATCGAGGTAGGCCGTCAGCCTGCTGGGCTGACGATGAGCCCGAGCGGGCAGTGGGTCTACGTGACGAATGTAGCCGACGGCTCCGTGTCCGCGATCGACACCCACACGGACGAAGTCCGCTTCACGGCCAGCGCAGCGTCCTGCTACCGTGATGCAGGCATCACGGGTGACTACCTGGACATCGAGGGTGTGTCAGTGAGCGCAGACGGGCGGACTCTGTATGCGTATGCCGTGAACTACGGCGCTCTCGTCGTGTTCGAGGATCTGGGCGGCACGAACCGTCCCAGCCTGATTCAGGGGGTGGTTCGGTGATGAGCGAGATGGGCGTGCATCCTTTTGACCTTCAGTCCCGGGCGGAGCTAGCGATTCACGGACTGACCGCGTTGGTTGACCCGGCGCGCAACGGGCTGCTGTACTTTCTGGCCGACTGGCGCGCAGTACCTCCGCGTGCGTCTCACGGCTTGTGGGACTGCGGTGATGGGAGTGGGCGTCATACCGATGCGCTGGCGCTTGCTCGCTGCATGGTGCGCGCTGATTCGGATGCCGGTCAGCGCACTCCGGCTGAAGAGCAGCTCGAGGGTTGGATGCTCCGTCTCATTGGCAGTGACGGGCTGTCATGGCTTCCATCGGAGCCGTGGGCGGAGCCCTGGGGCAAGGAGTACCTGCTGAGTGGTACGCGGCCTGAGGAGCAGTACGCCGAGGTGAGCTGGGCCCAGCGGGGAACACTGATGGGGCTGATCACTCGCTATCAGATATCGGGCGACGAACAGTATGTCGAGAGGGCCCGTGGTCTGGTCGATGGCCTGATTAAGATTGCGGTGAGCCACGTGGACGGTAGGTTTTTCCCAGAGGGCTATTACTCATCTGGAGGATGGCATTCGTGTCAGGGAAGAACATATGCGGGCCTGGAGGAGACCAACGCAGCGATTGTCGCTCCGCTGGTGCGCCTGTATGAGGTCGCGGGCTATGAGCCCGCTCTGGATTTGGCGGAATCACTGGTGCGGTACACACTTAAGCACACACAGGGCTACACTCCGGACGGAGCGTTGGTGGCTCCCCTGGGTGGCTGGCTACAGGAGCATTTTCACACCCGTTCGTCATTCATAATGGGTGTGCTAAAGGTCGGGCTGGCGGCGCAACGGGTGGAGTATGTGAGCTGGGCCCGTCAGAGCTATGCCTCGGCGAAGGAGTGGGGTACCGAGTTCGGCTGGTTCCCCGAGCATCTCGGTCAGGCGCACGCGGAGGTATGCTGTACCACCGATATGCTTGAGATTGCTCTCTTGCTCGGCCGGTACGTCGACAGAGCCTACTACGCTGATGCCGAACGATTTGGACGCAATCACCTGCTCGAGAGTCAGTGGTTGAGTCTTGAGCAGATCACGCAGGCGGTCCGTTCGTTGCCGAAAGCTGAGACGATGGACCCGAGAGATGATCGGTACGCTACATATGATGATGTCATCGGGCGGCAGGTCGGCGGTTTCTCCTCGCGCCCGGCATTCAATGATAAGTTTCACCTGGGTGGAACTGACTTGATGCAGTGCTGTAACGCCTCGGGAGCCCGCGGTCTGTACGACCTGTGGCACTACGCCGTCGATGTGGAACAGCGCGGGGACGATGGATTGGATGCAGTCAGCGTCCATCTGCGCATGAGCGTAGAGAACCCGCTACTGAGAGTCGTCAGCCACGAACCAACGTCAGGGAGGCTGGGGATTCGTGCCAGGCGGCCGTGCAGTGTCTCAGTGAGGCTTCCCGACGGCGTGTCTCAAGCTGTCGTCGTGATCAGGCATGGCGAGCAAGCTGATGCGCGGTCGCTTGCGGCCGACAAGGGGTATGTGACCTTCACGCTCGACGAGCCGATGGAGGCCGATCTGCACTATGCCCTTCCGGAACGGAGGGCGATCTACACAATCGGTGATGCGGGCTTCACCGCTCACCTCACCGGTTGCTGGAGGGGCGAGACGATGATCAGTCTGGACCCGGTAGGCAGCATTCAGCCTCTGTATATGCGAGCCGTGGACATTCCGGCAGTGGAGCCATCGCCAGCGTGTGACGCCGGCATTGATTGCATCTGAGACATACCTGTCTCTGGGGAGGACGACGATGATACTGGGCGCCTCAGCGTTGCACAACGTCGCCAAGTTGCGCCGTGGAGTACGGCGCGGGCGCGCGTCGAGTTGGGATCGTAAGGGGGGGAACGACGATTTCTGGGTTATGGAGCCGGGGGACACACAGACCGTGGTAGATCTCCTGGGGCCGGGCTGTATCTGTCACATCTGGATGACCATGGAGAGCCATGTCATTGCGTGGCCGCGGCAGATTGTGATCAGAATGTGGTGGGATGGCGAGCCTCAGCCCAGCGTAGAAACGCCCATTGGTGACTTCTTCGGCCTGGGTCATGGCCTGGTCAGGAATTTTACCAGCCTACCGCTCGAGATGAGTCCTGAAGACGGACGTGCGTTCAACTGCTGGTTCCCGATGCCCTATAGCACCCAGGCTCGGATTGAAGTCACCAACGAATCGACCGAGCAGTTCATTCTCTACTTCTACGTGGATTACGAGGAGTACGATGGTGATCGAGAGCTGGAACTGCAGCAGGACTATGGGCGGTTCCATGCGCAATGGCGTCGGCAGAATCCGACCGACGGCTGGGGAGATCCGGCGCGCCATGGCGATTGGGATTGGCTCCAGGAGGCCTGGACCACTCCGAATCTCGATGGTGACGGGAATTACGTCATACTGGAAGCTCGCGGGCGCGGGCACTACGTAGGGTGTCACCTTGATGTGGATAACTTCGTGCGCCAGGGATGTGATTGGTGGGGCGAGGGTGATGACATGATCTTCATCGACGATGAACCGTGGCCCCCCAGGCTGCACGGAACCGGTACTGAGGATTACTTCAACCTGGCCTACGGGCCCACTCAGGAGTACTGCGCCCCCAATCACGGGCTGACTGTATACAGCGGCACCCGTGAATGGCCCTGGAAGGGTAAGAACTCGGTCTACCGCTATCACGTGCAGGACCCCATCTTCTTTGAAGAGTCCATTCGAGTCACCATAGAGCATGGTCACGGCAATCTGGAGAGCCACGACTACTCCTCGACCGCGTACTGGTATCAGACCGAACCTCACCTGGAATTTCCCCGTCTGCCACAAGTTGCGGACCGCATGCCGCGGCCCGATGTCGAGTGATCGACATCGGCTAGATTCATGTGCCTGGCGCCGCCATCGCGCACGCCGCGCCAGGCATGTCCTGATAGTCTATGGTTATGCACTTACGTGATTCAGGCCATACTCCTGTCAGAGTGCCTCAGAACAGCACGTTCGATGATGATTCCAGATAGGAGGTGCGGAATCCTATGCAGCTACACGGTGGCATCAGGCTCTTCAGTCAAGAGGAGATGTTCCGAATCCATCGGGCGATGATGGATGTGCTGGCGGACGTTGGCGTCGAGGCGGATCTGTCTGATGCGTCGCTCGAGCGGCTGGCGCGCGCTGGGCTATCCGTGGACCTGGCGACACGCCGTGTCCGCTTTCCTGTGGACGTTATCCTGGAGACGGTACAGCAGCTCTCCGGGGCATCCACACCCGAGGTCACGCTGGAGGGCACGGCCAAGCCGCCGCAGCCCCTGCGCGCGCCGCGGCATCTACACGCGAGCGTGGGAGCGTACCACGGGTTCGTCTACGACATTGGCCGCCGGGTGATGCGGCCGGCGACGCATAGGGATATGCTCAACTTCCTGAAAGTGAAGCGGCATTTGCCGGACGTTGATGTGTCTACGGCGGGAATCTGTCCACAGGACGTACCGCAGAGGGTGGCGTCAGTGCACGCTGCGGCAGTGGCGGCCAAGTACTGCGTGTGTCCATCGGCGCCCGAGGTGGAGGGGACGCACGACCTGCCGTGGGTCGAGCGAGTGATGGAGGCCGCGGGGGCGTGGGAGCCGGGGCGTCATCGGGTGGTTCCGATCTATCCAGTGTCGCCGCTGCGGCTGGCGGGGCGCGGAGCGGAGATGATGGAGTATCAGGCCGCCCGCGGCGATCTCGACTTCGTGATCGGCATGGTCATACCAGGGGCCAGCTCGCCGATCACACTCGTGTCCCAGACCGTGATTGTCCTGGCCGAGGAGTTTGGCTTCAACACGATCTACCGACTTCTGGTCGACCCACCGAACAACGTTCTGTCACCCCGCTATCTCGGCGATGACGTCTGCATCATGGACATGCGGCACGGCGCCTATGCACTCTCGGGGCCCGAGGTATCGTTGCTGCGCCTGGCCACACACCAGATGTCGGGGGAGTTCTATAAGCTGCTAGGCCGCAGTGGGCACGGCATCCGGTTCTTCCCCGACGCACAGGAGCCGGGCATCCAGGCCGCGATGGAGGGGGCGCTGATGGCGATGAGCGACCTCTGCCAAGGGGTGTACAGCTACGACGAGGACGTCACGTGCAATGTGGCGATGCTGGGGTCGCTGGGCGGGAATCTCTCGCTGTGTCTGGAGGAGGCGATCATCGACCACGAGATGTTCCGTTTCCTGCAGCGGTTCGTCCAAGGCATGCGCGTGGATGAAGAGGCGTTGGCGGTCGACGTGATCGGTGAGATCGGACCTGGCGGCAGCTTCCTGGCGACGGACCACACGGCACGCAACGTCCGGAGAGAGATGTGGTTCCCAAGGCTATGGCATCGGGGCGCGTGGGACGCGTGGGTAGCGTCGGGGCGTCGCGATGCGCTGGAACGGGCGAGTGAGCAGGTCAACACGTATCTGGCCGAGGATCTGGAGCCTGTGCTCGACGAAGCACGCCTTCGGGATGTCGATCGGGTGGTTCGGGACGCAGAGCTTGCGCTGCTGGGAACTGCCACGGGGGTTACGGCGTAGGTCTATGAGCCGGTCAGGATGCATCCACGGCGGGACGTTGCGGTAATGAGCCGGTATAATTTCAGCCTTGGTGTTGACTTCTGAAAATACTCATGCTATACTCCTCTTGTGGGAGGAAGGCATATGGGTAGTTCGCCATCGGCGAGTTCACTCTCTGGGTTCGCCCAACGCGGCCGGCCGCCCGCCTCCGAGCGGGACGGCCAGCTTCAGGGGGTACTCACGCGTCTTCGTGGCGCCCTGCCGACCCAGTCCCAGTCCGGTCAGCGGGTAGCGGGTTACATCCTCGACCATCCTCAGGACGTCATTCATGCCTCCGTCAGTGAAGTGGCCTCGGCTAGCGAGGTCAGCGAGGCGACTGTCGTACGCCTCTGTCAGCGGGTTGGTTACAGCGGATTCCAGGACCTGAAGGTGTCTCTGGCTCGCGATCTCATCGAACCCATCAAGTTGATCCACGAAGAGGTCGATCCCGATGATGATGTGCGGACCGTCTCGGAGAAAGTCATCCATGGTGACGTTCAGGCCCTCACTGATACGCTGCGAGTGCTGGACGGGGTGACTTTGCGCCGGGCTGTCGATATCATCGGGAAAGCCGAGCGCATCGAGTTCTACGGGGTGGGGTTCTCGGCGTTGGTGGCGCTTGATGCGTCCTATCGGATGCAGAGTCTGGGCCTGCAGGCTGTGGCGCGCACTGACTCACACATGCAGGCTGTGGCGGCCGCCTTGGCCGGTCCCCATGTGGCTGTGATCGCGGTCACGCACAGTGGTAGCAGCAAGGAGATGGTCGATGCATTACGGCTGGCGCGAGAGGTTGGCGCTGCGACGATCTGCATTACCAGTTTCACCGAGTCCCCTGTGACGGGCTATGCCGATGTGGTATTGCAGAGTGCCGCTGCTGAAACGATGTTCCGGAGTGAGGCAATGGCGTCTCGGATTGCGCAGCTCAGTATCGTCGACGTGTTGGTCGTCTGCGCAGGGCTTGCGCGCATGGATCGATCGCTGGAGGCGCTGGAGCGGGTCAGTCGGGCGCTGGCGCTCAAGAGGTTCTGAGGTCTGAGTGTTCGAGGAGCCGAGTCTGGTTGCTCGGCTCGATATTCCCAATTGTACAGAGGAGGCAGTCACTATGTCGTGGTTGGAGGAGTTGTTCGGTACTTTGAAGCCCATCATCGCGATGGCGCATTTCCCACCGCTGCCTGGGACACCGCTTTACGATGAGAAGGCGGGTGTACAGGGCATCTTCGACCGTGTCGCCGCAGACCTCGATCTTCTGCTGAAGGCCGGCGTCGACGGCGTCATGTTCTGCAATGAGGGCGACCGGCCCTACGCACTCCAGGCCGACTTCGAGGCGGTTGCTGTGATGAGTGCGGTGATCGCGCAGATCGCGCCTAAAGACCGTCCCTATGGCGTCGACTTCCTGTGGGACCCCAAGGCGCCCATTGCCGTTGCGATGGCGACAGGCGCCAGCTTCGTTCGCGAGGTCTTCACCGGCGTCTACGAGAGTGACATGGGACTCTGGGCGCCCGATGCTGCCGCGATGCTGCGCTATCGACGGAACATCGGCGCGCAGGACGTGAAGTTGTTGTTCAACGTCGTGCCAGAGTTCGCCTCGCCGCTGGGGACGCGCACACCGGCGCAGGCAGCGCGAAGTGCGGTTGTCTCGTCGCTGGCCGACGGCATCCTGGTATCCGGGCCAATGGCTGGCGCCGAGGCGAATGTGGACGTGCTCCGCGAGGTCAGAGGGGCCGTGCCCGGTGATGTCCCCGTGTTGGCCAATACAGGCGTCAAGCTGAACACCGTCGCGCAAGCACTGGCCGCCGCCGATGGCGCCATCGTTGGCAGCACGATGAAGGTCGATGGCTACACCTGGAATCCGGTCGACCCTGAGCGCGCTAACGCGTTTATGGCTGAGGTACGCCGCGTCCGAGGCGGCTGAGCCAAACTGGCATCTGTTGTTCGAGAGACCCCTCGTCCGGGTCGAAATGAATGTTGCTCTCCAGGGCTCGACAAGCCCTGGAGAGCGCGCACGGAACAGGATGGCCGTTCGGATGGAGGCAATATGATCACACGAGGTATCTTCCAGGGATGCTTCCCGGGCGACTGGCCTATGGCGCGCTGCGTGGCGCTGGCGGGTGAGCTGGCCTTCGATGGTTTCGAGGTGGTGATGGAGGACGATGCGCCTCTGCTGCCCGAGGCGTTGGATGAGACGACCGAGGACGTTCTGGCTATCGGGCGGAGCGTGGGTGTCACAGCGTTACGCGAGGGCGCGCTCACACTTGGCGCCTCGCCGGAGGCGTTGGCCGATCTGACTACGCTGGCGCGTGAGGCGGGCGTTCGGGTGCACAGCGTCGCCACGATGCTGCTATTCTACTATCCGCTCAGCAGCCCCGTCCGCGTTGTGCGGGAGAAAGGCATACAGGTCGTGCTTGAGATGCTCAGGGCCGCCGCTGGGATCGGTGCGGAGACCGCGTTAATCCAGGCGGGTATGGTCACGCCCGGTGTGGGCTATCTGGAAGCGTACGAGCGGTCCCGGTCGGTCATTCGCGATCTCGCCACCGAGGCAGAGCGGGTGGGCGTTGTGCTGGCTATCGAGAACGTATGGAGTCGCTTTCTGCTGAGTCCGCTGGAATTCGCTCGCTACCTCGACGAGATCGGAAGCTCGTACGTGGGCGCCTATGTCGATGTGGCGAACGTGCTCACGTTTGGCTATCCCGACGACTGGTTGCGAATCCTGGGCCCGCGCGTGCGCGGAGTGCATTTCAAGGACTTCCGGCGGGAGATAGACAACATCCTGGGCTTTACTCACCTGCTGCACGGTGATGTGCCGTGGAATGCGGTGATGGCTGCCCTGCACGATATCCAGTATGATGGCGCTGTGACGGTCGAGGCGCCGCCGCTGCGGACATGTCCAGAGGAGGGACTCCGGCAGGCCCGTGCAGCGCTGGAGCTCATTCTGGAGGCCTGCTGACGTGTGAGAGGGCGGCGAGCGCGCCGCCAGGGGGGTGTCGTGTCTGGGGACTTTCTGCTCGGTATTGATGTTGGCACATCGGCATCAAAAGGCGTGATTGTCGATCTGGACGGGACGGTTGTGGCTGAGCACACCGTGTCGCACGGCGTCAGTATGCCGCGGCCAGGGTGGGCCGAGCACGACGCAGACGCGGTCTGGTGGCGAGATTTCTGCGCGGTGTCTCAGGCGCTGTTGGCTCAGAGTGGCCTGCAGGGCGAGGATATCGCGGCCATCGGCTGCAGCGCCATCGCCCCCTGCGTGTTGCCGGTGGACGCGGCAGGACGGCCTATGCGCCCTGCTATCCTCTATGGGATCGACACACGTTCAGCCCGGCAGATTCAGGACCTGGAGCGCGAGCTGGGCCCGGATCGCATTCTGCAGACCGGAGGCTGCGCGCTCTCCACGCAGTCGGTCGGGCCAAAGATTCGGTGGCTGCACGATGAGGAGCCCGAGACGTACGCACGCGCCGATAAGTTTCTCACGAGCACCAGCTACCTGGTCTACCGGTTGACGGGCGAGGCCCCAGTTGACTATTACACGGGTCTGGCGTACGGGCCGCTGTTCAACGTACACGAGCTGGATTGGGATGCGGAAATGTGTCCCGCTGTCGTCGAACCGGAACGACTGCCCCGATTGGGCTGGACAACCGAGATCGCCGGGAGCGTACGGCGTGAGGCCGCCGCGGAGACCGGGTTGGCGCCCGGGACGCCGGTCATCATCGGGACGGCCGATGCGTCGGCTGAAGCGGTCAGTGTGGGGGTGGTCGCACCCGGCCAGATGATGATCATGTATGGCAGCACGATGTTCTTCCTGCAGGTTCGTCCAAGCCTGACGGTCGACCGGCGACTGTGGGCCGGCGTGTACCTTTTTGAGCGGACGTACGCGCTGGCGGCAGGGATGGCGACCTCGGGATCGGTCACGCGCTGGTTCCGCGACGAGCTGGCCGCGGGTGAGGTGGCAATCGAGCGAGAGACAGGCGCCAGCGCCTACGAGCTGCTAGCACGAGCGGCGGCGGAGATAGCACCGGGTGCGGAGGGGCTAATCGTGTTACCCTACTTTGCCGGTGAACGTACGCCGTTGGACGATCCTCTCGCCCGCGGGGTCATCGCCGGGCTGACGCTGGCCCACACGCGCGCGCACGTCTATCGCGCCGTGCTCGAGGGCACAGCCTTCGGTGTGCGCCACAATCTGGAGACGATGGCCGGGTTGGGCGATGCGCCCACCGAACTGACCGCCGTTGGGGGTGGGACGCGCAACCACCTGTGGCTGCAGATCGTCAGTGACGTGGTAGGTCTGCCGCAGTGTATCCCCGCCCAGGCGCTGGGGGCGGCCTACGGCGACGCTTTCCTGGCTGGGCACGGCGCTGGTCTGTTCAAGGACTACCGTGCGATTGGCGATTGGGTGAAGGTCATCGACACCGTCGAGCCCAGCATTGCGACGAACGCACGGTATGAGGGGATCTACCCGCTCTACCGTGCTCTGTACGAGGACAGCAGAGAGACTGTGCACGCACTTGCCCGTCTGGGCGCTGCCTGGAAGGAGTGAGTCTGGGGCTGGGAGCAGTGGTATGAACGATATCGGACTACTTCGACGGCTATGTGAGTTCTCGGCGCTGAGCGGATTCGAGGATCAGCTCATCACATTCCTTGTCGGCGAGATGACGCGTTACGCAGATCGGGTCGAGGTGGATGGGCTCGGGAACGTGATTGCCTGGCTCAATGCATCGCCAGCCGACATCAATCTCCCGGATGGGGGAGCACAGACCGCGATGCTGATCGCGCATATGGACGAGATCGGTTTCGTCGTCCGCAAGGTGCAGGATGATGGACTGCTGCGCCTGTGGCGTGTTGGCGGTATCCCGGAGAAGGTCATGGCGGGCCAGCTGGTCGCGGTCTGTCCCGAGGGGCGAGATCGACTCCCGGGCGTCATTGGGGGGCGCTCACACCACGTCATCGGTGATGAGGAGAAGTACGTCGTCGACAAGGTTGTGGACGTCTTCGTCGACGTTGGCCTGCGCAACGCCGCTGAGGTGTGTGCCGCCGGGATCACCGTTGGGACACCGGTCACCTGGTGGCCGTTCTACCACGTGTCGTCGGGTCGGCGCGTGATGAGCAAAGCGCTGGATAACCGGCTCGCGTTGTACATCCTGTTGGAGACCCTGCGGGCGATGAGTGCGCGGCGTCCCGCGACCAATCTGGCGTTTGTTGCGACAGTACACGAGGAATGGAGCGCCTGGGGCTCGATCACGGGGGCGAACAGCGTGAGGCCAGATCTGGCGGTGGTGCTGGATGTCGCGATCGCGTCGGATATGCCCGGGATGGACGTGTTGACCGAGATCAAACTCGACGCCGGACCGGTCATCAGTACCTATATGTTCCACCCGCGCGGGCCACATATGGGAACGGTGCCCAACCCCAAACTTCGGCGCAGGCTGCTGCGAACCGCCGAGGAGGCGGGCATCGCGTGTCAGTTGGGGACGTTCTACGGCGGGATGACCGACAGCAGCACCATGCAGTACAGCCAGCAGGGTGTCGCGGTGGCCGATGTGGGTATTCCCGCACGCTATACCCACTATCCCGTAGAAGTGGCGTCGCTGACTGACGTCGAGGCGACCGCACGCCTGGTGGAGCGGTTTCTCACGGATCTTCCGGCCCAACTTGATCTGTCGCGAGGGAGCTGATCTGTTGCAGTAGATGGGTTCCCGTGATGCCGTGTCGTCCAGTTACCCCAGTTGGTGGAGCGTCAACCGCTCCACGAGCGATACCCCAACGGCCGGGGCCTGACACGAAGTGAGGGTACGCTGGCCTCCAATGGGTTCACGCGCCCGCTGCGACGACATCATTACCCGGACGCCACAGATCACCGGGGGGCGAGTGCTCGTGCTTGAGCGTCCGCCATATACGAGCTGCGCACCAGAGGGCCGCTCTCGACCCACCTGAACCCCATCTCGATCCCGGTTTTCGCCAGCTCCTCGAACTCCTCCGGCGTGTAGTACCGGACAATGGGGAGATGCTCCAGCGTTGGCTGCAGGTACTGGCCGATGGTGAGGATATCCACGTCGACCTCGCGCAGGTCGTGCATTGTCGAGATGACCTCGTCCATCGTCTCGCCCAGGCCGACCATCAGGCCGCTTTTCGTCAATCCCTCGGGCCAGAGTTGCCTGGCGTTGCGCAGGACGCTCATCGACCACTCATACTTGCACTGCGGCTGTGCTGTTCGGAAGAGCCTAGGCGCCGTCTCGATGTTGTGGTTGAGGATGTCGGGTCGTTCATCCATTACCACCTTGAGCGGTTCGATCCTCGCGCGGAAATCAGGGATGAGGACCTCAATGGTACAGCCCGGCTGCAGCTCGCGGATGCCGCGGATCACCGCCGCGAAGACGGACGCCCCGCCGTCGGGCAGGTCGTCGCGGTCGACTGACGTGATGACGGCGTGCTTGAGGTCCATCGTACGAACGGCTTCGGCCACGTGCGCTGCTTCATCGGGGTCCAGCGGCCCCGGCCGGCCGGTCGCGATGTTGCAGAAGCGGCAGTTGCGGGTGCATGTATCACCCAGGATCAAGAAAGTCGCCGTACGCCGCCCCCAGCATTCGCCGATGTTGGGGCAGTTGGCCTCCTCGCACACAGTGTGCAGGCGCTGCGAGCGCATTAGCTCCTTGAGCCAGCGGTAGGACTCGCCCGCAGGCGCCCGCACACGCAGCCAGGATGGCTTACGCGATGGGCGTTCCGTCTGTCGATCGTCGTTTTCGCTCATCTTCAGATCCTTAGCCAGACCAATTGTCGCTGGTCAAACGTGGCGATACGCTGGATTCCAACAGTGTCCAGCATATCCCGCACCACGTCGAAACTGGACGCCACCGAATCGGCCGTGTGTGCATCCGAACCCGCCGTGACCATCTCACCGCCCATTTCGACGTACCAGTGCAGCACCTCGAGCGGTGGACATGTCTCGCCCAGCCCGCGCCGGTAGTTGGCTGTATTGATTTCCAGCGCGATGCCGCGATCGATCATCGTGCGCAGGATACGCCGGATGGCTGGCTCGTAGGGGGCATAGTCGAGCTGCGTGAGACCGAAGCGGTAGTTCACCGCGCGGCGGACGATGTCCAGATGGGCCAGGACGTCAAAGTCGGCCTGTGCCACGAGTTGCTCGATCTCCGCGAAGTAGGCGTGCATCCCCTCCTTAAGCGTCCAGCCGTCGAAGTAGGCGCCGAGCCAGTCGGTCCGCTCGCCCACCCAGTGTACCGACCCGATGACCAGATCGAATGGGTGTGCTGCAACCAGTGCATTCGCCTGCTGCGGGTAGAGGTGCGGCTCGCTGATCTCGACCCCCGCCCGAATGCGCAGGCGGTCTCCGTAGATGCGGCGGCAGCGATCGATGTCAGCCAGATACAGGTCCGGCTTCAGGTACGCGTAGCTGCCGTCGAGTGGGTTGAAGTCCACATGGTCGGTGAATGCGATCTCGCGCAGGCCACGCGCCAGCGCCTGCTCACAGACATCGGCCATGTCGGTGTCACAGTCGCCGCTGTGACGCGAATGGATATGGAGGTCGGCGTGCAGCATCAGATGTGGATCGTCTCCCCGAAGACGCCGTGCGCAGCCTCCATCACCGCCTCGCTCAGTGTCGGGTGGGCGTGAACGCTGCGCGCGATCTCCTCGGGCGTCAGCTCGTTGTTGCGGGCCAGCACCAGCTCGGGCAGCAACTCGGTGACCTCCGGGCCCACCAGGCTAGCGCCCAGGATCTCGCCGCTCACGGCGTCGGCCATAATCTTGGCGAACCCACTGTACTCGCCGAAGCCCAGCGCCTTGCCATTCGCGATGAAGGGGAAGCGGCCGATCTTCAGGTCGTAGCCCTGGTCCCGGGCCTCCGCTTCAGTCAGTCCGAAGCTGGCGACCTGCGGCTGGCAGTACGTGCAGCGCGGCATCATCGCGTAGTCAAGCTTCACCGTGTGGGCGCCGGCGATCACCTCGGCGGCTACGATGCCCTGAGCGGACCCGACATGAGCCAGCGCCAGCTTGCCCGTCACATCACCGACGGCATACACATTGGGGACGCTCGTGCGCATCTGGTCATCGATCGCGATATGGCCGCGGTCCAATCTGACCCCGATCTGCTCCAGCCCCAGGTTCCCGCTGTTGGGCCGCACGCCCATAGCGAAGAGCACCTTGTCCGCCTCCAGGACCTGTTCGCCGTCAGGGCCATTGACCTGAACCTTGAGGCGGGTCCCGGTCTGATCCACGCCGGCCAGTTTGGTATCGGTGAGCATCCTGACCTTGCGACGCCGGAACGCCCGCTCGACCTCAGCGCTGGCTTCCTCGTCCTCACGCGGGAGGACGCGCGGCAGCATCTCGACGATGGTGACGTCCACGCCATAGCTGCTCCAGATGTGAGCGAACTCCATGCCGATAGCGCCTGCCCCGACGATCACGGCGGAGGCGGGCAGTTCCTCCATCACGATGGCTTCGCGGTAACTAAACAGCCGCTGCCCATCCATTTCGATACCGGGCGCCGAGAAAGGTCGACCGCCAGTAGCGATGATGATGTTCCTCGTCTGCAGTGTCCGGCGGCTGCCGGATCCGTCGGTGACCTCGACCGACTGGGGCGATGTGAGCACACCCTGACCCATCACGACCTCGACGTTGTTCTTGCGCATGAGGCCGGTGACGCCCTTGACGAGACGCTCCGATACCTTTCGGCTACGTTTCACCGCGGCGGCGTAGTCGACCTCCACGCCGGTAACGCTGAAACCGAACTCCTTGCCCTGATCCAGCAGGCTGATCACCTCGGCGTTGCGGAGGAGCGCTTTGGTGGGAATGCAGCCCCAGTTCAGGCAGACGCCGCCCAGGTTCTCTCTCTCGACCAGGGCGACCTTGAGTCCCAGTTGAGCGGCGCGGATCGCGGCTACATACCCGCCCGGCCCCGCGCCGATGATTGTGACGTCGTATGGTTGTTCAGACATAGATGTCGCCTCCCATTGTGTTCTTGCTAGGTTTCGTAAGAGCGAAGTCTACCACGGGCGACCGGAGTGGGCAAGTGACGTCTGGGCGCTCGTTAGTGACCGCCACCATGGCTCTTGAGACGTCACGTGCGGTGCACTTGTGCATTCGCTTACATCACTCTTGACAAGGATGAAACACTGTTTTATAATGATCCACAACTGAACATGATGAGTTGTGCGATGGATTGGATAGTCTCTGTGGTTCTCTGCGTGAAGGTCTGGTAGTAAGTCATTTATGATGGGTGGTGTCGTGTGTCGCGTGAAGTTCAGTCTCTGGCTCGCGGGTTAGACATTCTCTTGATCCTGTCCGAAAACGGCGATGCTATGGGTGTTACCCAGATAGCACAGGCACTGGACATCGACAAGAGCTCGGCCTTTCGTTTGCTGTCCACATTGGCAGGTCGAGGATTTGTTGAGCAGGTTGAGGAGACCCGTCGCTATCAAGTGGGGTTGAGGATTGTTGAGTTGAGTCGGCGTGCGCTGGATCGTATCGAGTTGCGGTCAGTTGCCAAACCGTCGCTGGGGCGTCTGAAGGAGAGCGTTGGGGAATCGGCTCATCTGGCTGTGTTGGTTGATGGGCAGGTGATGTACGTTGAGACAGTGGAATCAGGGGCAAATCTCAACGTGAATACTGAGATTGGGCGGCGCGGGCCGCTGCACTGTACGGCGACGGGTAAGGCCTTGGTTGCACATTTGCCACTCGAAGAACTGGAGCGGCTTTTCGAGGGCGTTGGACTCAAGCGTTACACACCGCGTACGCTCTTGACTCTACGCGAATTGGCTCCACACCTGGAGGTCGTGCGAGAACGCGGCTATGCAGTCGATGATGAGGAGTTTGATCCTGGCGTGCGCTGTGTTGCCGCGCCTCTGCGCGACTACAGGGGGAAGGTGGTCGCAAGTGTGGGGGTGTCCGGGCCTACCGTTCGCGTGTCACTTGATCAGATTCCCGAGATTGCCAGGTTCGTTGTGGATACGGCGTCGGAGATATCCCGATTGCTTGGTTTTGCCGAAGGTTCGTAGGCTCCGCAGGGCGGCGAGGTATAGTCGGTGGGATATTTCTGCAGACTCAGGTTGTAGCCCTGTCTCGGGCCAGTCCTGGACTCTCTCGTTCTCCTTTTTTTGTGTTGTCATAAGTGAACCAGTGTTGCCGATTAGCCAACTCTTGTTCAGACGGTGTTAGGGGGATAATATGGTACAGCCGAGACTGAATGTAGGTATGGTCGGGTTAGGATTGGCCGCGCGGGCGCATGCCGAGGGGTACGCGGGCGATCCACGCGCCGAACTCGTGGCCGTGTGTGATGTGGACGAGGAACGCGCTCAGCGTTTTGCGGCTGAACGTGGAGTCTCCAAGGTCTACACGTCGTATGAGGAGATGCTGGGTGACCCAGTGATCGATGCTGTCGACATCGCCACGCCTACGTTCCTGCACTCAACGATGACGGTACAGGCTGCGCGGGCCGGAAAGCACGTGCACTGTGAGAAGCCCTTCTGCCGCAGTGTCTCCGAAGGGATGGAAGCGGTCACGGCTGCCCGTGAGAACGGGGTCAAGCTGGTGGTGGGCGAAACCTATGTCTTCATCACATCGCATATGAAAGCCCGCGAGCTGATCGAGGCTGGCGAGATTGGGCAGCCGCTGCAGATTCGCCAACGGCACGGCGCGTGGATGGAACGTCAAGATGGGATTGCCTACAGCATCCCACCGGATCGTAACTGGCGGATTGACCCAGTCAGATCCGGAGGCGGAAAGTACGCGTGGATCTATGACCATGCGGTCCATTTCTTCGCTACCGCAGAGTACCTGATGCTGGACTTGCCTGTAGACGAGGTGTACGCGGTCGCTTCGGTCGCTGGTGGTCAATCCAAGGGCACAGGCGCGGCGCACGATCCTTACACGACGGCCGAGGTGGACATACCGATCATCACCTGGAGGTACGATGATCCGGCCCATCAAGGCGTCTGGATGCGCGCAGAGCGACTGAATGGCAAGTATGACTTCATGCGAGGCTTCAGTACGATCGTTATCGGAGACAAGGGAATGATCGAAGTGCTGGGCGAGGGAGGCGACAACCTGCTGTGGCAAGGTGAGCAGCAGCATCTGGTCCTGCACCGGGAGGGAAGAGACACGCTCTGCTTCCGCTTTGATGAAGGGGGCGACGATATCTGGCAGTCCGATATCTGCTACTACAGCCAAGGCCACGTCAATCAGGTGCACCATTTCATCGACTGCATAGCGACGGATACAGAGCCGCGATACGGCGGTGAGGACGGGGTCCACGCCGTGCAATGTACACTGGCCGCCATTCAGTCGGCGCAGTCAGGCCGTCCTGTGAGGGTCGACGAGGTTCAGCCGTACGACACGGCCTATGATCTATGCAGTCCATAGGGACTCGATCTTCTTCGTGTGATGGGTGCGAATCCTGTGAGCAAGGCGTCGGGTACTGGCCGGCAACCGCGCCACAATGACTATGTTGATATTACAGAGGAGTGGTGAGTGATGACAACGGTACCACCGACAGAAAAGGCGGCTATCCTGGCGCAGGAGCGTATGCAGCGGGCGCAAGCGATCGCCGAAGCCGGAGGCCTCGAGGAGGCACTATGTAGCGAGACGCTGCCGCGGCGTATTGACGCCACGTTGTCCGAGGCGCTTGTGCTGGGTCTGCTGCGCCAGGGGGTCCGCACGTTTGTCGGAGTCTTCGGGCACGGCTCCACAGAGATCGCTGAAGTCCTGCGCATCTACGAGGAGGCTGGGCTGGTACGTACTTTCGGAGTGCGTAGCGAGATTGAGGCCTCGCACGCTGCAGCGGCGCTGCGTTGGGTCACAGGAGAGAAGGCGGCTGTTTTCACTTCGATCGGGCCCGGAGCGCTTCAGGCGTTGGCCGGGTCACTTACGCCGCTGACTGATCGGATTGGCGTCTGGTATCTCCTGGGCGATGAGACAACGGAGGACGAAGGCCCTAACTTTCAGCAGATTCCAGGGGCTGAACAGGGACGTTTCCTGAGACTCTTTTCGGCTCTGGGACGGGCGTACAGCCTCCACACGCCGCCGGCGGTCAGCACAGCGCTCCGGCGTGGCCTCAATACGGTCGATCATCCCCATCAAGCCGGCCCCTTCTACCTGCTGATGCCGATGAACGAGCAGCCGAGCCGAATGTCGATGTTCAACCTGGACGAGCTTCCGGTGGTCCCGCCCCCACGGACCGGCGCTGCGCCTGACGAAGGCGCCTACGCACGAGCTGCCGAAGCACTGCTTTCTGCTGAACGGGTGGTGGTGCGGGTTGGCGGTGGTGCACGCGAGGCTGGACCTGAGCTTCTGGAGTTTCTCGAGTTGGCTGATGGGGTTGCGGTGGTGAGTCCTATCGTCAGTGGGGTGATCCCATACCACCATAGGCGAAACATGCTGGTCGGTGGGTCGAAAGGTTCGATCTGTGGCAACTTCGCCATGGAGCAGGCTGATCTGTTGGTTGCTATCGGGACTCGTTTTGTGTGTCAATCGGATAGTTCACGAACGGCCTACCCGTGTGTGCGGCAGGTCATCAATATCAACATCGATGTTGAGGCGGCGACTCACTACGGCCGAGCGATGCCGTTCGTGGGCGATGCTGGGCCTACCTTGGCTCGGCTGAATGAGGAACTGCGAAAGCTCAAGTGCGCAGGATCTGAGACTGAATCGCGTTGGCTCAGGAGCTGTGTAGAGCAACGGCAACGCTGGGAAGCATTCAAGGCAGAACGCTATGCAACGCCTGCTCTGTATGATGAGGTGTGGGGAGAGGAAGTGCTCACGCAGATCGCAGTCATCAAAGCGGCTACGGACTGGGCGAGGGCGCACGATGTGGCGACCTTCTTCGACTCAGGCGACGTGCAGGCGAACGGATTCCAGATTGTGGAGGACGACCGATTGGGGCGGACCTTCTCCGACACCGGTGCAAGCTACATGGGATTCAGCGCCTCAGCGTTGCTGGCGACCGGCCTATCGGAGCGCCGGTTCTATGGCCTGGCGATTGTGGGCGACGGTTCATTCACCATGAACCCCCAGATTCTGATCGACGGCACGGCCCACGGCGCAAACGGGTGCGTCCTCGTGCTGGATAATCGCCGTATGGCAGCGATATCGGCATTGCAGGCGGAACAGTATGGCGCCGTCTACGCGACATCCGACGACGTCGCGACTGACTACGTCGCGTGGGCGCGGTCTGTCCCCGGCGTGGCAGCGTTCGACGGAGGACGTTCACCCGAGGCGCTGGTGGCGGCGCTCGATCGGGCCAGGCAGCACACGGGGATTTCTCTTATCCACGTGCCGGTTTACTACGGGCCCAATCCGCTGGGCGGGCTGGGGGCCTTTGGCCGATGGAACGTCGGCAATTGGGTGGAGGAGACGCAAGCGCTACGGCACGAGATCGGGCTCTAGCTAAGTGATCGACTGCTGCGGGGCGATACATCGTGGGCGATGGCTGTGCGCACGAGCTTTGACCAAGCATATGATGTGAACCAGGAGGAACACGATGCGTGTTGCAGTGACGGGTGGAAGTGGGGCAATCGGGCGATATGTATGTGACGAGCTCACACACGGTGGGCACAACGTTGTGTCGGTTGATCGGGTACCCCCGCGGGGAAATTACCCATTCATTGAGGTGGACTTGCTGAAGCGGGAGGAGACCCTGGGAGCACTGAACGGGTTTGATGCCGTGGTACACCTGGCAGCAATACCGGACCCGTACAGCGATCCGCCGGAAGTCGTCATAGGTGAGAATACTGTTTCAACGTTTAATGTCTTGGAGGCTGTTCGTGAGAACGGCGTTCAGCGCGTCGTCTATGGATGTAGTGACTCAAGCACCGGCTTCGGTATTCACAATGTGGCGTTGAAGCCTCTGTATCTGCCTGTGGACGAACAGCATCCACTGTGGCCACATGAGTCATACAGTCTCTCGAAGCACTTTGGAGAACGGATGGCGCAGACGTATGCCAAGGCGTATCGAATTGAGGCGATATCGCTTCGATATCAGTTCGTCCTGGTCGAACGATCAAGACGAGGCGCTGCGGAGCAGGTCCGACGCGCGCGGGAAGGCATCTTCGATCCTAAGACGGCCTGGTTCGGTGGCTACATCTCCGTTCGAGACGTTGCCCGCGCGTGCCTGGCCGGTGTGGACTACCGCTTCGAGGCAGGGAGGGATGAGCCGTTCGAGGCGTTCTTTCTTTCTGCACGCAACACGCTGTATCCCGTTCCAACGCTGGAGGTTGCCGAAGCGATCTGGGGTGACGATATCCCTGCGGTCAATGATACCGGCTACTACGAGAACGATCCATACGCCTCGATGTACGACATTCGGAAGGCGGGACGCGTGCTCGGCTGGGTGCCGCGCGATGAGTGGCAGGACTTTGAGCAGCTTGAATTCTAGAGGCGTCGCTGGTCTAGATCTCTAGTCGCAGTGGCGTCGGATAGGCTGTTTGTTGACCTTGGCTGTATCCCTTTAGGAGTTGGCAACATGCGCAGATGGAAACTCTCCTTTCTGGCGGGTCTGGGCTATTCGTCGATGGACGCATCGAGCGTGATCGAATCCCTGAGAGGTCTTGGATATGAGGGAATCGAGTGGACTACGGCTCATTTCGACCCCGATTTGCCTTTGGGCCGGCTGCGGGAGCTGGTGGAAAGAACACGCGATGCGGGGATGGAAGTCTCTCGGATCATGGCGCACGAGGATCTGGTCTCGCTAGATGATCGCACGCGGAGGCGCCGCATCGAGCGCACTGTGCGGGCTATCGAGGCTGCGGGCGAGTGCGGCGTCGCGACTGTCGGTACGATGACGGGCCCGGCTGCCTGGGACGCCGCTGCCCCGAGGGTGGGGGAGGACATCAGCGAATCTGCCGCCTGGGAACAGGTTCTGGAAGCCTACGATGCTTTCATCAAGGCGGCGGAGAAATCCCAGGTGGTGATCAGCTCCGAGGCCGTGTTTGGTCAGGTCGCGCATGACTTCTACTCCCACCGCTACCTTATGGCGAAGGCGGCCAGTCCATTTCATCGCGTCAATTTTGACCCTTCACACGGGATCCTCTACGGCAATCTGGATGTCTCGTGGGTTATCGGCGAATGGGGACAGCAGATTGCCCACGTCCATCTGAAGGACGCCGTTGGGGAACCCGTTGTGGGCCGGTTCGTGTTTCCGCTACTGGGTGAGGGGCGAGTTGACTGGAGGAGTCTCTTCAGAGCACTCGATGCTACCGGGTACACAGGGTTCTGTAGCGTGGAGTTTGAGTCGTTCGAGTACTACAAACGGATTCTTCACGAGGATCCGGAGGCAGCAGCACGCATATCCATTCGACAGGTAGAGAGCTTGTTGGATGACTAGCCAGCGCTCTGCCATAGCCTTTGTGGGGCTACGGTATGTTAGGCGGGGTACAAGGGAGTGTGCTTCTCAAGGATGCGTGACGAGTATGATGGGTTCCGTGAAGCGTGTGTTCCGGAAGTCCGATCAGGTGCACTGCCTGATGCCAGTACAGTGAAAGCGGGCTAGAGATAGAAATCGGTTTCTTGACCTGGATGCTCAGAGAGAGTTCGCTGGATGAGATATTTGCTTGGGCTTCCAAGAACGGACTTCTAGCTCTAGAGCTTGATGGCTGTCCCCAGGATATTGATGGGGTAAGGGGACTGATGCCTCGGCACCAGGATGTGCGTGTCGATGTCCTTGGTCGGGCACAGAATCACTTGGTGGGTGATGCCGGTGAACGGGAGCAACGGGCGGCTGTGCTACGGCGGGATATCGAGATTGCGGCCGATGCAGGCATTGGCGTTATCAACATCTTCGCTGGCCGTGACCCGTACAAGAGCGTTGAGGATAACCTGCTCATCTTCGAGGAGGTGTTCACACCGTTGGTGGAGATGGCGGAATGCCACGGCGGCGAGTGGTTGGTACGGAGCGCTACAATGACTGCAGTGTGGATGATGCGGCCGCTTTTCTGGCTGACTTCCAGCAAGGGGGCACCGGTGTGTTCGAGGTCTCTCGCCTAGTGCCGGGTCGAGGCGCTGGGCAAGCGGACTATCAGTATGTGGAGGTGAATGGCTCCAAAGGGACCGCGTTGTACGAACTGCAAGACCCTCTGCAACTGCGGCTTGGCCTGCGTGAACCTTTCGATGAGCAGCGCATGATCACTGTGCCGGTGCCACGTCGTTTCTTCAAGGTGCCAGGTTCGCTGCGGGACGTGGGTGTAGACCCACCAGTCATTGGTTTCCGGTATGATCAGGCCTTTTCCTTCGTGCAGGCCATTGGCGGCCAGAAGTCTCCACACCTGGCAGACTTTGATGACGGCTGGCAGTGCCAGATGGTTCTTGATGCCGTGGCAGTTGCGACTCAGGAACGACGGTGGGTAGATGTGCGCGAGTGACAGTTGAGAGGATTGAGGACATGGTCGGTTATACCGAAAGTCTGATACGCGAACTAGAGGAGCATGCCCGTCAACTGCGGATCGATAGTATGGACATGATCTACAGGAGGCAAGCTGGGCATCCCGGGGGCTCGCTCTCGGCAGCCGAGATCATGGCTGCTCTGTTCTTCAGCAAGTTGCGGATCGATCCCGCTCGACCCGGTTGGCCGGAGCGTGATCGGTTTATTCTAAGCAAAGGACACGCGTCTGCTGTCCTGTATGCCGCTCTCGCAAAGCGTGGTTTCTTCCCGATGCACGATCTTCAGGAATGGGGTGATCTGGAGTGCCATCTTCAAGGACACCCGGATCGCCTTAAGACGCCAGGGGTAGACATGACCTCGGGCATTCTCGGTCACGGTATAGCCGTTGGGACAGGGCTGGCGTTAGCTGGACGGTGCCGTGGACTTGGTTACCGTGTGTACGTCCTTCTGGGCGATGGTGAATGCCAGGGAGGCATCGTCTGGGAGGGTGCTATGACCGCGGCCAAGTACCGGTTGAGTAACCTGACTGCCATCGTGGACTTCAACGATGTACAGCTCGATGGTCCTGTTCACGAGATCATGCCACTGGAACCCTTTGCGGCGAAGTGGCGAGCCTTCAACTGGAATGTACTGGAAATACACGGCCACAACGTGCGGCAGATCTTGGAGGCGTTTGATATGACGGAGGACACGCACGACAGGCCAACAGTGATTGTCGCCCATACGACCAAGGGCAAGGGGGTCTCGTTTATGGAAAACGATGCACACTGGCACGGCGTTCCACCGAACGAGAGCCAGTATGCCCAAGTGGTCGCTGAGTTGAACGGAGAAGACTATGACTAGCAATATGCCTATGAGAAACGCCTATGGCATTGCCCTGGCAGACTATGGAGAGATCAATCCCGATGTGATGGTGTTGGATGTTGATACTTGCTCATCAACTCAGTCTTGCCTGTTTGGCGAACGTTTTCCAGAACGCTTTCTCAACATCGGTATTGCTGAACCCTGCCTTATCGATGTCGCAGTGGGCTTGGCGTTGGGTGGAATGATACCTTTTGCGAACGGGTTCTCGGCGCTCCTCGCACTGCGTGCAGTGGAACAGATCCGCACCTGTGTGTGTTATGCACGCACCAACGTTAAAATCGCGGCAGGTTACGCAGGGGTATCGGACTACAAGGATGGACCTACTCATCATTCCATTATGGACATCGCTACTATGCGAGCGATGCCGGAGATGAGGGTGATCGTGCCGGCCGATGCGGTTGAGGCTGCAAAATGGGTGCCGCTCGTGGCGGAATCAGATGGGCCGGTCTACCTGCGTGTAAGCCGCGCAGCAACACTGCCGGTGCATGACGAGAGCCTTCAGCTTGAGATCGGCAAGGGTATCACCCTCCGTGATGGTGGTGATGTGACGGTCATAGCCACTGGTTCTATGGTAGGTCGGAGTCTCTTGGCAGCACAAGACCTGGCTGTTCAAGGGATCGGCGCCCGAGTTGTTGAAATTCACACGATCAAACCATTGGATGTAGACACTATTTGTAGAGCGGCTGAGGGAACTGGTGCGATTGTCACGGCTGAGGAACACTCCATCGTGGGAGGGCTAGGTGGCGCGGTGGCCGAGGTTCTGAGCGAACACTGTCCCACTCCGTTGGAAAGGGTGGGAATCCGGGACACCTTTACTCGGACAGCCCCTGATCCCGAATCCTTGATGGACGCCTTCGGCTTGGCGGTGACCGATATCGTGGCGGCAGCTAAGCAGTGTTTGGCCAGAAAGTAGGTGGGTTAGCCTTCGTCCCAAGTTGATTTCGGTGTATGTTTCGACCTGGCGATAGATTGTGCTCTGCAGTCTCGAAAAGTGACAGAAGCAACCACGGAGTCAGTTCTGATGATGGCAGTCCCAAGAGTCTCGCTCAGAATCTGTCTTCGAAGGAGACGGATGTAGCCTTTCATGCCGCGTCCGTGATAGACTGCTCGAGATAAGGAGATGGAGATGAGAATTGCAGTTGTCAATGAAACCAGTGCAGGCGACAAGAACCCAGATATCATAGCCGCTCTGGCTGGCCGCGGCCACGAAGTCATCAATGCAGGCATGACTGCGAAGGGATCAGATCCGGAACTTCTGTATACTCACACGGGTCTGATCAGTGGCATCTTGCTGATTCTGGGGAGAGTTGATTTCGTCGTGGGGGGATGTGGCACGGGACAGGGCTTCCTGAACTCAGTGATGCAGTATCCCGGAGTCTTCTGCGGCCACATTCTCACGCCACTGGATGCTTGGCTCTTTACGCAGATAAACGGTGGTAACTGCATATCCCTGGCTTTGAACCAGGGATATGGTTGGGCAGGAGATGTGAACCTGAGATTTATCTTTGACCGGATCTTCAGCGTGGAGAGTGGCTGCGGCTACCCTGCACATAGGAAGACGCAGCAAAGAGATTCCAGATTGACGCTTGAGAAGATCTCTGGTCTGGTACACCGACCTCTTGTCGAGATCATTGCTACGTTGCCTGATGACGTAGTCAAGCCTGCCTTGTCCTATCCAGGGGTGATGGAGCTGATTGATGTCGACTCAATTGAGGATGTCGGATTGAGGGCGGCACTGCTTGAGCATGCCAGTTCCTGATTCGAATGCCTCTGCACTAACGCCTGTCAAGTCGTAGAGTCGATAGACACCGTTTCTGGGTTAGAGAGTGATCCAATCATAGCTACGCTAACATTCAACGAGGAGTGTACGGAAATGGCGATACTGGAAGAACCGATAAAGGAACCGTTTGATATCAGGAACTTCATTGATGGGGAATGGGTTGACTCACAAGGGGAGTACGAAGAGGTTGTCAACCCCGCCACCGGGCGTGCAATCGCCAGGGTGCCAATCTCGACTTCCAGTGAAGTCTGTGAAGCTGTCGAGGCTGCCAAGGATGCCTATCCTGACTGGCGCAGGACGCCGCCCTTGGCACGTGCGCGTTGTCTCTTCCGGCTGAAGGCACTGATGGAAGAGAACTTCGAGGAGTTGAGTCGTGTTCAGACGATGGAGCATGGGAAGACTATTGATGAGTCCAGAGGTGAGACCCGGCGCGGGATTGAGATGGTCGAGGTAGCAACAGGTATCCCGAGCCTTATGATGGGGTATAATCTGGAAGACATCGCGTCAGGAATCGACGAATTCCTGGTCAGGCAGCCATTGGGTGTGTTCGGGATCATCGGACCGTTCAACTTCCCCTTCATGGTGCCCTTATGGTTTGCCCCATTCGCTGTCGCCACTGGCAACTGTGTTGTTGTGAAGCCGTCCAGCGAAGACCCAATCAGCCAGATCAGAATAGCAGAACTGGTGGAGGAAGCTGGCTTCCCTCCAGGTGTCTGGAACATCGTTAATGGAGGAAGGACTGTAGTGTCAGGAATGCTAGATCATCCGGACATTAAAGGCATCTGCTTCGTTGGATCCACTCCAGTTGGCAAGGATGTGATCTATCGGCGGTGCGGTGAGACCGGCAAACGAGTCATCGCTATGTGTGGTGCTAAGAACTACTCGGTTGTGATGCCGGATGCAGATATGGATCGGACGGTGGCGGCGTGTATGACATCGTTCTTTGGCAATGCAGGGCAGAGATGCCTAGCAAATGCAAACCTTGTCATAGTAGGCGAAGGTCTCAGCGAGAAGGCCTACGAGGACTTGTACCAGAATGTAGCCAATCGATTTGTGGCAGCCGCTACGAACCTGAAGATAGGGTATGGACTAGATGAAAGTGTCCAGATGGGACCGCTGCGTGACGTGCATAAGAAGAGGAGAGTTGGGCAGTACATCGAGAAGGGCGTTGAGGAGGGAGCCAGGCTCAGACTGGATGGCAGGCAGTTCAGTATGCAGGGGAATCTGCCAGATACATGCTTTCTTGGCCCGACGGTTTTCCAGGACGTCACGCCTGATATGGTAATCGCTCGCGATGAGATCTTTGGCCCTGTGGCAAACATTATGAGAGCCAGAACGTTTGATCAAGCCATCGGTATGATTCACAGCAATCCCTACGGAAATGCGGCCTCGATTTTCACCGGGAGTGGTAAGTGGGCGAGAGAGTTCCAGTACGCGGTTGAGTGTGGCAACATCGGGATCAACGTTGGCATCGCAGCCCCGATGGCTTTCTTTCCTTTCAGCGGCATGAAGGATTCCTTCTTTGGTACACTCCACGGGCAGGGCAGAGAAGCCATTCGTTTCTTCACCGAGAGCAAGGTGGTCATCCAGAGGTGGTGGTAATGGAAGAGGTTAGCGCGGTCACAGCAGCTACGGTTATCAGATTCAGCGAGACTCTTGAGGACTCTTCAGCCGACTTCTACAAGAACCTGGCAGAGTCGTGGGCAGAGCAACGGGATCAGTTCTTGGCATTTGCCCGGGATTGTGATCGCAACGCCACCCAGATAGTGAGAACCTATCAGGAGACTATCTCCGATGCCCTGGATGCCACTTCTTCCTTCACAGGCCTGAAACTGGACGAGTACAGGCCGAACACAGATCTGCCAGGCAATGCAAGCCATGTCGATGGTCTGAAGACGGCAATCGACCTTGAGGACAAAGCAATCGCGTTTTACCGAACTGTGGCCGAACAGGCTTCGCTCTTGGCTACGATACCTCGTGCATTTAGTCGAGCGGCCGAACGGCGGGACAAACGCAGGACGAAACTGGAATCGCTCCTGGCTGAGGTCGAAACGTGACTGCTGTTGTGTGTCGGGCTCGGTTCTTCTCAAGGTTGGTGGACTCCGTGATTGGCGAATGACCTTGTGCTCGGTCAATTGATGAGACCCTTGATGTGGCGGTGACAGAACAGCGGCTAGTCACGTAGCGATGATCGTGTGGTAGGAAACTCGCACAGGGGTTCTGGTCGTTCATAGACCGCGGGATCCTGGATGCTGAACCATCCCCTGCGGTGTCTAGCAGCATTCATGTCTTCGAACGAGGTCTTCTAGAGCTTGTGTCTGTTGCAGGAATGGCCTCTATGACGGATTCGGCATGTATACGTATGGTGCTCTTGTGCTGGCACTGGGTGAGCCGTACCGTTGGATGCTGTGCGAGTGGCGTCAATCACCGTGGGTGGTGGGCTCACATCGACCGACCACGACTGGCAGACACCACCCGTTAGCGCACCCACCGCGCTATAGGCCCGTGGGTTACACGGAACACCCGACTGGACGACTGGTCTAGTGTCTCGTGCCTGCATGCGACAGTGAGAGGCCAGGGAGGGATGAGCAGGCTCCGCTGACATTCACCGCAACTCCAGAGGTTGGCGTCTGTCTGAACATCGTCTGCATCTCCTCAATGGGAAGTGCGCTCGCTCAAGCGCCCCGACTCTTGACGTCGGGGCGCTTCCGATTTGGATCTGATCGGTCAAGAGAGTATCGGAAGACGAGCTAGGATGGTATACCACCGGGATAGCGCCTTGCCTTGAGTCGAAATGGCCCTGAGATAATCCTGATCCCTGCGGATCACGCTGATTCAAGGCGAGTCTTCTCTCATCATCTGCTCTGTTCACAGGCCCTGCGACACCCTCAGATCGCTGTCTTGACCAGAAAGCGGATTCCGTGCATACTGATATCCACTGAGCCACTGGAAAGGACATCCAAGATATGAGCGTTCGAGTTCGTTTCGCGCCGAGCCCGACGGGTGAACCCCATATCGGCAACGTGCGCACTGTCGTCTTCAACTGGTTGTTCGCGCGCAAGATGGGCGGGCAGTTCATCCTGCGTATCGAGGATACCGACCGCGTCCGCTACAAGCCCCAGACCATCCAGACGATTATGGACGGGCTGCGATGGCTGGGGCTCGACTGGGATGAGGGTCCGGGTCTGGAGGAGTTAGTTCGCTCGGGCGTTGAGCGTCCGGAGGACTACGCCGTGGGCGGCCCAGCCGGTCCATACGTCCAGTCGGAACGTCTATCGTTCTATCGCGAGGCGGCCGAGACGTTGGTGCGCAGCGGCCACGCCTACCGATGCAACTGCTCGCCGGAGCGGCTGGAGCAGGTGCGTGAGTATCAGCGTGAGCACAAGCTGCCGGTCATGTACGACCGGCATTGCCGTGACCTGGGATCGGGCGAGATCGCGCCCGATGAGCCACATGTCATCCGGCTGCGGGCGCCCCTGACCGGGCAGACTGTCGTGCACGATCTGATCAAGGGCGACGTGGTCTTCGACAATGCGGAGATCGACGATCAGGTGTTGCTCAAGTCCGATGGCTTCCCGACCTATCACCTGGCGGTTGTCGTCGATGACCATCATATGCAGATCACGCACGTGATTCGCGGTGACGACTGGATCCCCAGCACGCCCAAGCGTGTGCTGATCTACGGGGCGCTGGGATGGGCGTTGCCAGACTACTGCCACGTGCCGCTGGTGACGATGCCCGGAGGCAAGAAGCTGGCCAAGCGAGAGGGCGCCACATCAATTACTGAGTTCCGCACGGCAGGATACTTGCCGGAGGCGCTGTTCAACTTCCTGGCGCTGTTGGGTTGGTCGCCGGGGGAGGGGGACGAGCAGGAGATCTTCAGTCGCGGGGAACTGATCGAACGCTTCGACTTGTTCCGTGTCAGCCGCTCGTCGGCGGCCTTCTCCTACGAGAAGCTGGACTGGCTCAACGGCGTCACCATCCGGAGCCTGCCGGCCGATGAGTTGGCCAACCGGCTGATTCCCTTCTGGCAGCAGGCCGGACTGGTTCCCACCCCCTGCCCCGACTCGATGCGCCCGATGCTGCGCGCCATCGCGCCATTGGTACAGGAGCGGCTGAAGGTCCTCTCGGACGTGGCGGAGTGGACGGACTTCTTCTTCAAGGACATTGAGGTCCCTGGAGTGGAGACACTGGTTGGGAAGAAGTTGACAGAGGCGGAGAGTCTGGCAGCGCTGCAGGCGGCACGGGGTCTTCTCGCCGATCTCGAATCATTTGACGCGGGCACGCTGGAGCAGTCACTGCGGGGTCTGGCGGCCTCGCTCGGGCTGAAGGCCGGGCCGTTGCTGGGCATCATCCGGCAGGCTGTCACGAACAAGGCGGTCACGCCGCCGCTCTTCGGCACGCTTGCCGCACTCGGCCGCGAGCGCTCGCTGGCCCGGATCGACGCGGCGCTGGTCGTACTGCAGGCAGCGGCCTAATCGTCGGAGGGTTCGATGAATGCAGGCTCCGGACTCTGTCGCGTCTCGCCGGCGAGTGAGCGCGTGTCTCATCGGCGCGGCGCTGCCGTGCCGGCACTGCTGCTCAGCGGGATCGCGGTCGGCCCCGGCGCATGCTCATCATTCCGCCGTTGAAGCCGCCGGCCAGCGCGATGAGGACCATCATAAGTGTGTAGACGCTTAGTCCGCCGGCGATGACCACGACAACGAGCACGCTGACACTACAGACGAGGCCGTACGTGACGCCATTGTCGTCATTCGACATCCGGCCGGTGATGAAGCCTGTGAAGAATGTCGCCAGGAACGTGCCGAGCATGAAGGTGGTCTGGCTGATCACCGCCGTGGCCTGGTCGTCCCCGCGCAACGCCAGGGTGTTGGATAGAAGCGCGATGGCAGTCGCCAGGATCAGGTTAAGGCCGATCCCAGCCAATACCAGCCACCAGTTCAGGTTGTTCATGTCGATCATTTTCTTCGGATTCATACGAGTCCTCTTCTGGTGTTTGCGGCAATGACGTGCTCTATCGTCAGGTACGCTTCACGTTGTTTGCATTGTACACGCTCCCGGCCAGGGGGCAAGTGGACGCGCCTGGGCAGTTGCGGTCGGTGGTGACGCCGCGGGTCGAGGTGATCTATGGTCCCTGGCAATAGTTCGAGCGGAGGTGAGGGGCGATGAACCAGGTGTTACGGGAGATTCCGAGCGTCGATCGGGTGCTGGGTGAGCCGGAGGTCGCCATGCTGGTTGCGCGCTACGGGCGCTCGGCGACTGTGAGCGCGCTGCGGAGTGTGATCGAGGACGTGCGCGCGGAGGCGCTTGCCGGCGCTGCAGTGCCGGCAAGCAACGAGCTGGTCCGTCGCCTGACCGCGCGACTTCAGCGAAACCTGGCGCCATCCTTGCGCCGGGTGATCAACGCGACGGGCGTTGTGATCCACACCAACCTGGGACGCGCGTTGCTGTCCAGTGAAGCCTGTGCGGCGATGGATGCTGTGGCGCGCGGCTATTCGACGCTCGAATATGACCTGGAAGCGGGGCAGCGGGGACACCGGTTTGTTCACGCCGAACGTCTGCTGTGCGAGCTCACGGGAGCTGAATCGGCGCTGGTGGTGAACAATAACGCTGGGGCGGTCCTGTTGTCGCTATCCGGAATGGCGCACGGGCGTGGAGTAGTAATCTCGCGGGGACAGTTGGTTGAGATTGGCGGGGGATTCCGCGTGCCGGACGTGATGGCGCAGAGCGGCGCGGCCCTGATCGAGGTGGGGACTACCAACCGCACGCACCTGCGCGACTACGAGACCGCGATCCTGGAGGCTGAGGACGTGGCTCTGATCCTGGCGGCGCATCACTCGAACTTCCGTATTGTTGGGTTCACCGGCGAGCCCAGCATTCGCGACCTGGTAGGTCTGGGTGAACGCTACGAGTTGCCCATCCTGCACGACCTGGGGAGCGGAGCGCTGCTGGATACCGCCGCGTACGGGATGATGCACGAGCCGACGGTACAGGAGAGTATCGTCGATGGCGCAGCGGTGGTCACGTTCAGCGGCGACAAGCTGCTGGGCGGTCCGCAGGCTGGCATCATCCTGGGGCGAGCCGAATACGTGGAGCCGCTGAAGAGCCACCCGCTAGCGCGTGCACTGCGGCCCGACAAGATATGTCTCGCCGGGTTGCAGGCGACGCTGCTGCATTACCTCCGCGGTGAGGCTGCTGAACGGGTGCCTGTCTGGCGCATGATCGCGACGACATCCGCGAGCGTAGAGCAGCGAGCGCGCCGCTGGCGGCGGGCGCTGCGGCGGGCGCACGTAGACGCCGTGCTTGTGACGGGGCGCTCGACTGTGGGAGGGGGCAGTCTGCCTGGCGAGACGCTGCCCACCACATTGGTGGCGGTGGACGATGATAGCCCGGATCGGCTGGCGGCGGCGCTGCGTTCGGGCGATCCGCCGGTTGTGGCGCGGATCGAGTCGGACCGGCTGGTGCTGGATCCGCGGACGGTGGTGGAGGAAGAGGAGGCCGGGCTTCTGGAAGCCGTCATTGCAGCGACACGCCTGAGAGAGGGTGAGCGATGAGGCAGGACCTGGACCGGTTGATGGTGGAGCGAGGCCTGGATGCCTTGGTCGTATCGGGGCCTGTCTGGGCCAATCCTGCCATGGCGTATATGGCTAACGGCGCAGTGCTCAGCGGCGGCTACGTTGTCAAGCGTCGCGGCCGGGCGCCGGTGGTGCTCTGTTCCCCCATTGAGCGCGGCGAGGCGTTGGCCAGCGGGCTGGATGTCATCAACCTGGCGCGCTATGACCTCGGCAGCATCACGCGCGCCAGCTCCAACGAGCTTGACGCGGCAGTTGAGCTGCACCGTCGTTTCCTGGTTGACCTCGGGGTGACGGGGCGCGTCGGCTTCTACGGGATGGCGGATCCGGGTCGATCCTGGCTCTTGTTGCGGGCGCTGGACGAGCGGCTGGAGGGAATCACAGTGTGCGGCGAGTTCGGGCCGACGGTGATCGATGAGGCCCGCGCCACTAAGGATGAGGGCGAGGTCGCACGTATTCAGGATGTAGCGCGACGGACGTGCGCGGTCGTCGCTCAGACGGTCGCCTATTTGCAGAGCCACGCGACGCGCGGCGACGTGCTGGTGGAGGCCGATGGAAGCCCTCTGACGCTGGGCGGGGTGCATCGGGAGATCCGGAGAGCCATTGCTCAGCATGGCCTGGAGGACCCTGAGGGGTTCATCTTCTCGCTCGGGCGTGACGCGGCGATCCCCCACAGCCGAGGGTGTCCAGACGATGTGGTCTCGTTGGGACGCACGATGGTGTTCGACATCTTCCCACGTACATCGGGAGGCTACTTCTTCGACCTGACACGCACGTTCTGCCTTGGTTTCGCGCCGCCGGAGATCGAACAGGCGTATGCGGATGTGTTGGACTGCGTGCGCATGCTGGAGGAATCCTATCGGGCCGGGGTGGAGACGCGACGGTACCAGGGCATGGCGTGCGAGTTTCTCGAGGGGCGAGGCCATCCGACGGTGCTTAGCGATCCCCGAACGGAGCACGGCTATGTCCACGGCCTCGGGCACGGGGTTGGCCTGGCGGTGCAGGAAGAGCCCAGCTTCGCGAATACCGCCCATAACTCGACGGTGCTGAAGTCCGGGCACGTGTTCACGTGCGAGCCGGGGGTGTACTATCCGGATCGGGAGTACGGTGTGCGGATCGAGGACGTGATCTGGATCGACGCTGCGGGGAATCCGCGCAGACTGACGGAAT
>JAAZAN010000160.1 GCA_012514315.1 Chloroflexota bacterium | reverse complement strand
CAGGCACGATTTCTTCGCCTAGCGCCACCTGGATGAATTCCGGAAGCGTGTGCGCGGCCATCAGCGCGACGAAGAACGCTCCGTTCGGCGAACCTTTCATGGAAACAAGCCAGCGTGGAAGCCATGTCCTGACATAGCTAGCGAAGCGCTCGGGACCGGCCGGTGCCGATGTCGATGTCAGCACGTCTTTCTCGAGGACCCGAGCCATCTCCTCAAGAAACAGTCCCCTTGCGGGTTCTCTGTCCTGCCTCTCGCAAACCGCCAATTCTCGTAGCGCCCGGATGCATTGACGGTCGAGACGGTTCCATTGCTGCCTGGATACTTCAAGGATCTGATCCAGTTCTGTCATGGCCAATGTCATCGCGAAAGCGAATTCATCGGCACCGAGATCATCTGGAAGATGCCTTACATGGCCTGCCCAACCCATGATCTGAACTGCACGACTCGGGTTTAGGCGAGTGGCGAATCCCTCTCGGCCACCTGGGTTGCTCGTTTGTCCCACTTCTCCTCCAATCACATTGCCACGGAGGACAGGCATAGCGGACGAAGGTTGCCGACCACAAGCCACCTTCTTTGGCTGTCCAAGTGGCATTCTCGCTCAGTGGTCTGTAAGCATGAATCTTGTGAGCCTTGGGCGCCGAAGAACACCACAAGAATTAGCCTTACCGACTACTCAGGATAACACCGTGATCCAGTATACGCGCAGACGTTCGCAAGCTGACCCTGTGGTAAGCGTCTGCCGCCTTCCAGTTGACAATGCCCTTGAGTCGGTCAGATCAGGCTATGCGCCACCAATCCGGCCCAGAAATAGGGATTGGCAAACGGATACGGCGCGCCATACCTGGGGTGAGTTGAACCCTTGGTCAAGTCCGCTGATTCACGCCTTCTTTCGATCGTGGCAAGATAGGGCGACCTCTCGTTGGTGAGAATCATGTTTGCTCGCTGGTAGCTATCTTGAGCAAGCACTGTATTGGGCGGCTGCGAACAGAGCGCCATCTCCGCAACAGCAGACCATATCAACCCGATCACTTCGGCGGGCACCATGTGACCCTCGTTTAGCACTTTCTCCCAACTCAGCAGGCGCGCCACCGCGTCGTCTGCGCTCAGTTGCCGCACCTGGGCTTGCGCAAGCTTCAATGCGTCTGCTAGAGTGGTCCCTCGAGCGAACGCTTTAAGCAGGAAGACCATCAAAAAACAAGTCGCCAGGTCATCTACGGGCCAAAGCGTCGATGTGACACTGTTGGCTCCTTCGCTGAGGAATGCAGTCACAGGACTGACGGTCTCGTCTGAGGCTTTCAGCTGACCGATGGCGGAGAAACAGGCTGAACAGAGCACGGTCACGCCGGGCTTGAGATGAACTCCATGGTGCCCTGGGACACTCAACAGATGCTGAGCAGTTAGCGGCCCATCAGCCAAGTACAGACGGAAGCGATCTGCGTGGCCGGCAACTGCCTCGCCGTGAGTCGAGATCAACAAGCAGTCGGTCAGATATGCCATCGCCTGGAGAGCATCTCTCGTTGCCGCTGCTTTTGCTAGCGGAGGAGGACCCGCAAGTCCACAGACAGTATGAGCCAGGGCAGCTTCCAGATAGGAATACGGCAAGGCCTTGGCCTCTTGGCCAGGTGTGATGGGCGCAAACGACACCAACAACTTGTGCTGGCCAAGTGGCATCGGAAGT
>JAAZAN010000159.1 GCA_012514315.1 Chloroflexota bacterium | reverse complement strand
CTGGTGCTTGCGGCAGCACCCAGCGGTCTTGGGACTGAAGTTTCGGGAGGAGGTTTCGCGCGCTGAACGAAACAACGCGATCGATCAGTACCTACGTGATGATCTGACACCTGCTGAACAGACCCACTGGATGCAGAACTTCGTGACGGTTCCACAGCGGCTCAGTCACACGGAGCGTCGTGCCTGGCTGGACACCCTAGATCGTGTGGCATTGGCTTCGGACGCGTTCTTCCCGTTCCGAGATAGCATTGATCGTGCGTCACAGAGCGGTGTTCGGTATGTCGTACAACCTGGTGGGTCGGTTGGTGACCAGTCTGTCATCGAGGCGTGCAATGCGTACGGGATGGTGATGGCGCTATCGGGAGTGAGGCTCTTTCATCACTAGCACGGCTGACCTGATCGGGTATGGTGGAGAAGCAGGTTGCCCCGAGTGTGTGAGTGGCGGCGGCCTGCTTTGGCGTTCGGCTTAGCGCTGGACCGGCGTTCGGTGCTCTATCGTTGAGCACTAGTCGGGCAATCGTCCAGCGGAATTGGTTGTCATGATGGTATTGTCTCTCCTATGCGAGTATCGGGACGGAGAAGGCGGGGGTTGGGTTGTCTGTGGAGCGGTGCGCTGGCTGCAGTGGCCTGTGCTGGTCTGGCACTGATCGTTGCGGCGTGTGTGGCTGGCCGGACGTCGATCGGCAATTGGAGGCGATCGCGAGAAGCGGTGGTCGCTGACCCAACAGTGCCTACCTCGTTTGAGGGGGCTCCACTGCATTCAGTCCACTTGTTGTTGCCGACGATTCAGAGCGAACCGATCATCGTTACGGCTGACGATCTGCCCGGACTACTCGTAGAGGGGAGCATACTGTCGGCCGATGCGAGCGCGTACCGCCTGAGGCTGGGTGAGGAGGCGGTCAATGTGCTAGTCGTCCGGTTTGCTGAGACAATCGAGACAGAGGGCAGGTACGACAATGTGTCAGTCGATCTGCATCAGGGCGGTGTCACTCTGCACGCAGATGTTGATCTCGGCATCGGTCGACAGCGAATGGCGCTCGAGTTGGTACAGGACGGGTTGGCGCTCTTGCCAGCCAGAGTAGTGGTCAGTGGAATCTCCCTGGGCATTCCGGACGATGGTCCCATTGGCAGCGCAGTGCGACAGCTCAGTGACTACACCGAGCGAACGCTGGCAGCCATGCGTGTGGTTGGACCGCTGCCGGGCTCAATCCCTGTTGAGTCTGTGCGCTTCACTGAGGATTCGGTGGAGATCGTGGCTCAACCATTGGTTGCTGAGACGGCGTCCGGTGATACAGGTTGGCGCGGGCTGGAATCCGGTGTGGAGATCCGGGAGGTCTATGTCCCGGCAGGCAGCGTAGTGGAGCGTCTGATACTGGTTCGCCTGAACCCGTCCGAGTTTCTCTTCGGTGTTCGCTATGCGCCGGATGGCCCGGCGGCAGTGAGTGAGTGGGCAGAAAGGGACAGAACGGAGCACAATACGCTGCTGGTTGTCAATGGGACATACTTCGATGAGAACTACCGTAGCCTCGCACTGGTGATTAGCGACCGGATAGCGGCGGGTACGGCGCTTGGGGACTTCGCGGGCATGTTCGCGGTGGATGCTGACGAGGGCGTGAGCGTTCGCTGGCTGCGGGACAGGCCCTACATGGCTAGCGAAGAGCTGGAACACGGCATCCAGTCGTATCCGGTGTTGGTGAAACCGGGTGGACAGTTGGGGTTCCCGCTTGAGGCGGACAGCGGAGCTCCAGCGCGTCGAACTGTTGTTGGGCAAGACGTCCAGGGACGTATCCTGTTTGTTGTTGCCACGAATGGATACCTCACGCTGCATCAGCTTGCTGAATCGCTTGTCACGACGGGGGCGTTCGATCTCGCGGTCAACCTTGACGGGGGTGGTTCGACAGGGTTGTGGCTCTCAGCCGGTGCCGAAGAGATCACCGTGGATTCGCTAACGCCCGTCCCATCAGCCATCGTAGTGCGGCGTCCATAGGTCGCAGTCTCGGCATCGTCACGGGCGCTGGCAAATACCTGGTCGAGTGCTCGATCACAGGAAGGTATTTCCAGGCCTGTCGAGGGCTAACTCATTCCGTGCCGTTCCAGGGCTTCGTGCAGGATCATATTCACGAGCTCGGCGTGGCTGATCTCGGCTGCGGCGGCCTCGATGACCAGATCGCTGATCCCGGGCGATAGACCGGGCAGCGGGTTGATTTCAAGGATGTAGGGACGATTGCCATCGGCCGCATCCAGTCGGAAGTCGACCCTTGCGACATCCAGACAGCCCGTGATGCGAAATGTAGCTGCTGCCAGCCAGTTGAGTTCCTCTATCTGGCTGGGCGCCAATCGTGCCGGACAGATGTAGGTGATCTTGTCGGCTAGATCAACCTTGGCACGGTTCGTGTATATGCCGCCCTCCTCTTCGTCATAAGCCCCAAGCTCGATCTCCAATGGCGGTAGAAAGCGTAGGCCCCGTTGCACACGCGGCGCCTCGTCGTCATCGGGTATCCGACGTGCGACCGGGCGGACGAGGTTGCCAACGACGCCTACCGTGACATCGGGACCATCGATGAACCGCTCAACCAGGACGGGTTCGTTGTAGGCCTCCAACAATTGGCCTGCCTGCTTCCGCAGTTGGCTTTCGTTGTGCACAACCGAGTTCGCGCTGATGCCCATACCGGTTCCCTGCCGCGCTGGTTTGACGAATAGGGGATACACCATGTCGTCATCCACAGCTTCATCCGCGCGTTCAAGTACCTGAAAGGATGGGGTGGGCAGTCCATGGAAGCTCAGTATCCGCTTCGTCATTGGCTTATCGAGAGTGAGCGCGAGCGTAAGCACGCGGGACCCAGTATAGGGAATGCGAAGCATCTCGAGAAGCGCGGGAACTTGAGCCTCGCGACTGTCTCCGAAGTGGCCCTCGCAGATGTTGAAGCAGATGTCGGGAGTCTGTTCACGGATCCGGTCGTACAAGGTCGCATCGCCCTCCAGGAAGCTGGCGTCGTGACCGTTGTGACGGAGTGCATCGACGATCGCCTCCACGGTGTGCTCTGAGTCGAGATCAGCCCAATGATCGGCCGTCATACCTGGCAGGGCTGGGGCGTTCGCCTTGAGATTGGCCAGAACGGCCACGCGAAGACCGCTCATCAGCGCTGACTTCCTCCCTTGTCCTGGTCGTCTGATTGGGAATCCAGGTCGAATTCACTCCAGCGGATGCGGGTGAGCCGCTGATGCGATTGCTCGAATCCCTCTGGGGCAAGGGATGTCGTCCTCCCGGCCAGGAGAGCGGCGATGCCTTCCTGTCCGCCTTCGGCGCGCTGGTTCTGACAGGCGGCGCACGTCGCTGGGTTGTGGGGCGTGTAGTCGCCAGGTTCAGTGTATGTCGTGACGAAACCCTCGAAGTTTCGCAATACAACTCGCCGATCCGACTGACTGATCAAGTACGTCGGCATCACCGGGACCTTCCCTCCACCGGCCGGGGCATCAATGACATAGGTGGGGATGGCGAAGCCGGACACATGGCCCCGTAGCGATTCCATTATCTCAATGCCTTTGGCGACAGGAGTGCGGAAGTGTCCAGCGCCGAGCACCATGTCGCATTGGTACAGGTAGTATGGGCGAACTCTGATCCTGACGAGAGAGCGGACCAGATCCGCGATCACGTTGGGGCAGTCATTGATTCCGGCGAGCAGGACCGACTGGCAGCCCAGTGGAATCCCGGCATCGGCGAGCCTCTCACAGGCCTGACTGACCTCAGGCGTGATCTCGTGCGCATGGTTGAAGTGGATGTTCATCCACAGGGGGTGGTGGCGTCTCAGCATCTCAACCAGCGACCCGGTGATGCGCTGCGGTAGGAACACCGGCACACGGGTGCCGATTCGGACGATCTCCACGTGCGGTATCGCCCGTAACCTGGTCAGAATGCGGTCGAGGATCCGTTCTGGCAGGACGAGTGGGTCACCACCCGAGACCAACACATCGCGCACGGACGGCGCCTGCGCGATGTAGTCGATCTGGGCATCGTACTGTGCCTGACTGAACTGGGCATGGGGATCACCAACGATACGGCTTCGTGTACAATAGCGGCAGTAGCTTGCACACTGGGTGGTCACGAGCATCAGCACGCGATCTGGATACCGATGCACGAGTCCAGGCACCGGAGAGTGGGCTTCCTCGTTCAGCGAGTCAGCCATTCCCGACTCGAATCCCTCCAATTCCTGGACAGTCGGAATGACCTGCCGTCGAATCGGGCAAGCCGGATCATCGGGGTCAATCAGGCTGGCGAAGTAGGGGGTGATATCGAGGCGAAAGCGGTGTTGAGCCGCAATCCCGGCTTCCTCTGAGGGAGTCAAGCGAATAATCCGTCTGATCTCGTCAAGTGAGTTCAGCCGGTGCGTGATCTGCCAGCGCCAGTCGTTCCATTTCTCATTGGGAACGTCGTTCCAGACATTCGCCCGCACGGATGCCGGATGAGGAGGCTCCTCAGGCGCCTCGGGCTCAATTCCGCTAGTATCTAGTCGTTTGTTCAACTGGTTTCCTCTCAGCAGTAAGATTAGCTCAGGTCGAAGCGAATATTGGCACAGACTATGCTCATATGTGCGTCGCATCGCGCGATCATTGGCGCAGATAGTACGGCACGTTGACAATGACCCAGTCTCTGCTCGCTTGTCTCCTGCGATAGAGAAGTGTGGATCGAAGAAGCAACGCGGTCTGGTTGTGCAGCAGGCGATGCCACCAGCGAGCCGGAATGAACTCAGGCAGGACGACAACAATCGGCTCATTGCGCGCATCTGGCTCACTGGTGGGTTCCAGGAAGTCCAGAAAGGGGCCTACGGTCGAGCGAAAGGGCGATTCGAGCACTTGCAATGGGATCCCGTGGCCCCAGATCGGCCATTTGCTCACGACTCGCTCTGTGGCAGTGGGATCGACGTCAACAACTACGGCAGTGACATCTGCAGATAGCGAGAGCGCGAAATGAAGAGCCGGCAAGACCCCACGGTGCATTCCCGATACGGGCACGACGACGCGATAGTAGCAGCGGTTGGTTACGTCTGTCCACTCATCAGGCACCAAACCCTCAAGGGAGAGTTGCTGGGCGACAGCGGAGTAGTGCCTCCTGACTCTGCCGAATCCAAAGACGAATGCTGGTATGAGCAGAATCACGATCCAGGCGCCGTGGACTAGTTTGGTGGAAATCACAATAATCAGCACAACGCCCGTGCCGATGGCTCCAAGGCCATTGATGAGGACGCGTCTGGTTCGGTGATCTACATCCTTTCTACGCATCCAG
>JAAZAN010000158.1 GCA_012514315.1 Chloroflexota bacterium | reverse complement strand
TATGACCAGGCGCTGCAGCACCCGGAGCTGGAGACGTTCGGTACAGGAGCCTGAATCAACGCCGGATTGAATACCTTGTCGATCAAGCCAACTCATTTTGGGAGAGGTCACTTCGTGCCGCGCAGAACCCCGATGGTGCCCAGCATAAACGGCAGCTTCAGTGCCCTGGGGATGAACGGCGAGCTGCTGGTATCGATGAACTCTACCCTCTCGACTCCCCAGCTCCTGATGGCAGCGAGGAGGTCATCCACATCACCGTACACCTGCTTCCATAGAAACAGGTCTTGAAACGCGAAGGCCCCCCCTTTTTTGACTACGCGCAACGCCTCCTTGATCAACAGCCGCTTGTCCTTCACATCGCGCACTTCGTGAAACGTCAGGTTGCTGACCGCGGCATCGAAGGAACCGTCGTCGAAAGGCAGCGAGGACGCCGTCCCCTGCTGAAAGGCCACTCGGTCGCCGACGCCTTCGATCTCGGCGTTGCAGTCACAAACGTCTTTCGAGTACTCCCATGAGCCACCCCAAAAGTCGACACCGGTCACCTGGGCGTCGGGATACTTTATTGCCATCGTGATAGACAGCGCGCCGCTGCCACACCCGATGTCTATGGCTTTCCCTTCACCATCCCATTCGAAACCATCCAGCAGCAGAGCCTGCACCTTGGGCTGAAGATCTCCGCCTCTGCTTGAGAATTGGTACCTCGCATACGCAAAATAGGCACAGGACGCGCCACAGATGACCGCCAGGATGGCGAACCAGGGGACCAGAAAGGACAGGCCCGCAAAGACAACGCTCCCGGCGCCCGCGACGTAGAGCAGCCTGGGAGATACCCAATTTCGATAATCCGGCTTCATGGCAGATGGTTGGCTCACGACCTACTCCTCTCTGCACTCTTACTGGCACGTCGCCATCGCCCTGGCGAGCGGGCAAGAGTGCCTGAAACTGTACGGATCGTCCGTTGATTCAACCTGCAATTGATTCCTACTTGCACATATAGCACACTTCGAAAACTATGTCAAGAACGAGTTGGAGTGTGGCCAATGCAGATGATTGAACGTCGAGTGGCTGGCGGTTTGACGCCACAGAACAGACATGGTATACTGCCACATGTAAGTACAGTGTAAGCATGTTTTGGGATTCGAAAGGAGCAGCACGTGGCCCGAAAGGTGTTTCGGAGCGGGAACAGCTCAGTCGTGTCCATTCCGCCAGAAGTGTTGGAAGTAGTGGGTCTACGCACGGGTGACGAGGTGACTGTGACGGCAGATGTAGAAAGACAGCGGATCATCATTGCTCCGGCTGTCCCTGAGCTGCCGGATGTCCGCGAGGATCTCCTGGAGCAAGTTGACCGCTTCATCCAACGCTATCGCCCTGCACTCGAGAAGCTGGCATCGGAAGAGTAACGAGGTAACTGCGCATCATCGGGTCGTGGGATCCCGCACCATAGGTCGCCATTTTCGGCCGAGGCCACAACATGGACTATCTGTCACTTACCGAGGTGCTGCTGCTGCACGCGCGAATTGTCCAACTTGTCGGCGGTGCTGAGGGAGTGCGAGACTTTGGGCTACTCGAATCCGCCGTCGCACGCCCTCGGGCGACATTCAGCGGAACCGACCTCTATCCCGCGTTGTGGGACAGGGCAGCAGCGCTCATGGAGTCGCTGGTTCAAAACCATCCGTTTGTCGACGGGAACAAGCGAACCGGGCTGGTTGCGATAGGCGTTTTCCTTGAGCGGAACGGCTACAGGCTCATTGCGAATAATGACCAGGTATTCGAGTTCACCATGAGCGTGGCGCGTGGCGACACCCGGCATCAGGACATCGCACGGTGGTTGCAAGACAATAGTGAGAAACTCGCCGAGAGATCGGATATTTGAGTCACTCCCCAAGGATCTTGACCAGCACCCGCTCGCCGCGTGGGTGTCGGCATTGGCTTTCAGGGGGATTTGCCGGTAGTTTTCCACGTCTGGAGCTTGGCAGGCAGGTCAGCAGGATAGGCTGCAAGACCCACCGACTCGGCCACAGTCCACAGATGTTTATCAAAGGTGGCCATGGTCACCTGTTCACCCAACGCATCCTGCCAGGCCAACGCCGATGCCAGTTGGACAGCATCATAACCTCCAAGCCCAGGATCCCAGGCAAGCAAATCGGCACGGGCAATCAACATCTCGGTCACCTGGACTCGAACCAAATCGCCCCAGTCATTTCGAAAAACCTGCAAAGCTGCAAGCGCTTCCTCTTGCGTCAATGCGCCAACGCGAACTGCCTTGCCTAACGCGGCCGCTACCTCTGCCCGGCTAACAAGCGCCGTTCCCGAGACCGCCGCTTGCGAGATAGCCGCACCCACTTCCGCCGACCCGCATTGGCTACGTAACGCTTGACCAAGGCACTGGCGTCCAGGTAAAGGATCATTTTCGATCCTCCAACAGGAGGTCGGCCACGCTCTGCCGTCCCCGTGCGCGGGCCACCGGCGCAATACGCGCCAGATTCCTCCCGCTCCAGGTGATCAGCCCGGCATCAACCAGATCCTCCATCCGGTCTCCCAGCGAACGGCCTATTGGCACCAGTCGAGCGACAGCCTATCCACGATCGGTTATGATGACAGACGCGCCTTTCACCCAACTGCGAAACCAGGTCCTGGGTGTGAGGCGAGTTAGGCCAGCCTGAACAGCCCCACAGAAACCATGATCCACCACGCAAACCATAGCAAGCCGTTGACAGGCATGATCATCGCTGCAAGATCCGGGGCAAGCAGCCGAGCGACATAGTTGGCCAGTGCGGCGACAAATCCGGCGATGCCCACATAGGCCGCTGCTCTGCCTATCGGCAAGCGCTGTTGGCCACTCCGCAGCACGACGACAGAGATGATCAGGCCAGCGACAGCCATGAGCAGAAACCCCAGGGTCTGCGGTGTCGCGCTGCTCACCTGGGACAGGGCCTCTCCCACTGTCAGATACAGGGTCCTCTCCGCTTCAGTGGTCGCTGCGGCGTACAGATCGGTGAGGGGCAGCAGGGAGAGATGAAGCGTCCGTGGCACAATAAAGACGACGAC
>JAAZAN010000157.1 GCA_012514315.1 Chloroflexota bacterium | reverse complement strand
CGTCACCGACATGGAGAAGGATCAGTATTACGCCTTCAAGGCCAACCCCTACTTCTATCTGGGCGAGCCGCGCATCGACGAATGGATCTACCGGGCCATCCCCAACTGGGCTGTGCTGGTGGCCGGCCTCAAAAGCGGCGAGATTGACGTCGCCGACGTGACGCCTCTGGATGAAGTGCCAGGCCTGCAGCAGGTGGACACCCTGAACATCGTCCCGGACGCGTCGGCGCGTGGCTACATGTTCTGGTTCCATCAGGACAACAAGGCGATCCCTCTGAAAATACGCCAGGCGATGCAGAAGTCAGTCGATCGCCAGCTCATCATCGACACACTGTGGGAAGGCTACGGCTGGACCTATCCGTGCCGCGCCCAACCTCAGGGAGTGCCTCTCGAGGGCGTGATCCCGGACATCAACGTCTTCGATCCAGAGGGCGCCAAGGCGCTGGTGCAGGAGGCCATCGCTGAAGGATGGGATCCCGACAGCGAAATCCGTCTGCAGTACTACTACACCACCGAGTTCACCAAGCAGCTCATGGCGGCCGTGGCAGACATGTGGAAGGATGTCGGCCTCAATATCAACTACTCGATCATGCCCGAAGACAAAGTCGTCGAGCAGTTCTATGAGAAGGGCGACTACGAAGTCCTCTACGGCTGTTGTGCCGACCCAGGTACGACGGAGCACTATATTCACCTGTACAACTACTACTACGGTGGCCTGCAGTATCCTGATGGCTACAACGCAACCTGGGTGAACATACCTGAGCTCGATGAGGCGCTGGTCACCATCAACAAGACGTTCGACCGCCAGGAAGAGATCGCGGCGTATCAGGCGGCCTGCACGATCCTGAACGAGCAGGTAGTCGATATGCCTCTGTGGATGTCGCCCGGCCTGTGGACCATGAACACCAGGCTGCACAACAGCATTACGCCGGACGGATTCTTCAACGAATGGGTCCACGAATGGTGGGTGGAAGAATAGTCGTGGGCTTCGTATTCGAGTAAGTTCCTTGATCGACCCCGTTGACCCGCCTGAGCGGGTCAACGGGCAAGGGAGCAGCGATTATGGGCCAATATGTCATCAGGCGTCTCTTGATAATCTTTCCAATGTTGATCCTCATCACACTGGTCAACTTCACCATGCAGAACCTCGCGCCGGGCGACCCGCTGGACTATCTCGTGCCGGTCACCATGCGGGCGGAGATGCAGATGAACGAGCAGGATATTGCCATCCTGCGCGCCCGGTATGGCCTGGACAAGCCCATCTTTGTGCGCTACGTCCTGTGGCTGAAAGAGATCGTTCAGGGCAATTTCGGGTATAGCATCATCGAGAAACGCGATGTGTCCGATATGCTCGCGGAACGCCTGCCCAACACGCTGGAGCTGGCTATCCTGTCGATGTTTCTGGCAAATCTCTGGGCAACCATTGCCGGCGTAATCGCCGCGCTCAAGCAGTACTCCGTGGTCGATTATACGCTGACTGTCATCTCGTTTACTCTGAGCGGCATTCCACAGTTCTTTGTAGGGCTTGTTTTCATCCTCATTTTCGCCGTGCAGCTTCACTGGCTGCCGTTGGCCGGCATTCGAACGGCGAATGTACCTTTCGATCTGTGGGATCATACCAAGCATTTGATCATGCCCGTAGTCGTCCTGTCGCTGCCGGCGGCCAGCGTGCTTCGACAGGCGCGCTCCGCCATGCTGGAAGAGCTGAACAAGGACTATGCCGTAGTGGCCAGGTCCAAGGGCCTTGCCGAGCGCACAATCAATACGCGCCACGTGTTCCGCAACGCGCTGCTTCCGCTGATCACCCTGTATGGGTTACAGCTGCCGCAGTTGCTGGGCGGATCCGTCATCGTCGAGACCATTTTTGAGTGGCCCGGTATGGGAAAGCTGGGCGTAGACTCTGCGGTCATGAAAGACTATTCCACTTTGATGGCCATCACCAGTATCACGGCGGTGATGGTGCTGCTGGCAAATCTCATCACTGATATTTCCTATGCCTGGGTGGACCCACGGATTCGCTACAACTAGGCGAGCCATATGGCCTTGAATCGTCAGGCCCTGTGCTTTGGATAAGGGGTGCCTCATGCGACAGACGATCACACCAGACACCAACACATCAGGCGACAATCCGCTGAAGTTTGGCGACATGGGCAGGGTAGATTCGCCCAGCGCGCGCATGTGGCGGCGGTTTCGCCGGCACAAGCTGATGTATGTGGGAGTGTTCTTCATTGCGTTGTTTTCCTTGATGGCGATACTGGCGCCCCTGGTTTCCTTTGGACACGATCCCACCAAGACCAACCTGCGTGAGCGGAACCAACCGCCGAGTACACAACACCTGCTTGGAACTGATGAGGTTGGCAGAGATACGTGGGCGCGCCTGGTCTACGGGGCGCAGATCTCT
>JAAZAN010000156.1 GCA_012514315.1 Chloroflexota bacterium | reverse complement strand
GGGCGCGCTGCCGTGGATAGGTTCGTATAGACCGACGTGGCCGTCGCCCAGCGAGGCCGAGGGCAGCATCCCCATAGAGCCTGCGAGCATCGACGCCTCATCGGTCAGGATGTCTCCAAACATATTGGCTGTCACCATGACGTCGAAATCCGAAGGCCGCCGGAGAAGGTGCATCGCGGCGGCATCGACGAGCATGATGTCGAGCGTCACGTCGGGATAGTCGGCCGTCATATCCTGAACAACGCGGCGCCACAAACGTGAAGATGCCAGTACGTTCGCCTTATCCACCAGCGTCAGCCTCTGACGGCGGCCGCGCGCCAGCTTGAACGCCATGTTCGTGACACGACGGATCTCGCCCTCGCTGTAGATCATCGTGTCGTAGGCCGTCATCTTCTCGGGCGTTGCCTCTTGGCGCTCACCGAAGTAGATGCCGCCCGTAAGCTCGCGTACGACGAGGAGGTCGACGCCTTCCAGTCGCTCCGGACGTAACGGTGATGCATCCAGTAGCTCCCGGAATATCCGTACAGGGCGCAGGTTGGCATACAGCCCCAGTCCTTGTCGCAGTCCCAGCAGTCCCTGCTCGGGCCGGACTGACGCCGACGGATCGGACCATTTGGGACCACCGACAGCGCCGAGCAGTACAGCATCAGCCTGGCGGCAGGCTTCGAGTGTAGCCTCCGGGAGGGGGGTGCCGAGTGCATCGATGGCGCAGCCGCCCATCAGGGCTTCCGTGCATTGGAACGTGTGTCCGAACTGTTGCGCCACGGCGGATAGCACTTTCACACCTTCGGCGACAACCTCCACACCCACGCCGTCCCCGGGTAGTGTGACGATCTTGGCTTCCATAGACTCTCCTTAGTATTGTTGGTCGATCTCAGGGCCGACTACGATGAGACCATACTCGATGGCATCCTGAAGCGCGATCCAACTGGCCTCTATGATGTTGGCGGATGCCCCCACTGTGCTCCAGCGCCGCGTGCCGTTCTGCATATCGATCAACACGCGTGTCGTGGCGCCTGTTCCGGCCCCACTATCCAGGATATGGACCTTGTAGTCAGCCAGTCCGAACCGATCGATCACCGGATAGCTTGGGATAAGCGCCTTTCTTAGCGCTGCATCCAGTGCGTTCACCGGGCCATTGCCTTCTGCTGCCGTGTGCATAATCTGATCCCCGATGCGGACCTTGATTGTTGCCTCAGCGAAGATTCCACGGCCCTGTCGATGCTCGACAACGACCATGAAGTCCAGCATCTCGAAGGGGGCCTGGTATCCGGGCTGTGTGCGTCGTATGAGAAGGTCCACTGAACCCTCGGCGCCCTCGAACGTGAAGCCTTGATGCTCGAGGTGCTTGATTCTCTGCACGATCGCTGACAGGTCTCCCACTTCCTCCGGGGACAGTCCCATCTCTTCTGCCTTGCTCAGAAGGTTGCCTCGCCCCGAGAGCTCAGAGACGAGAATACGTGCCTCGTTCCCGACCAGCGCTGGGTCAATGTGCTGATAGCTGGCCTGATTACGCCGCATTGCGGCCACGTGAATACCACCCTTGTGAGCGAAGGCGCTCCGCCCGACGAAGGCGGTATGGTGGTCAAATGGCAGATTGGAGATCGAGGCCACCGTCCGGGCCGCGCGAGTGAGTTGGGTTAGTCTGCCCTCGGGCAACGCGGACAAGCCCATCTTGATCTCCAGATTCGGGATGACGGTGCACAGGTTGGCGTTGCCACACCGTTCACCGTAGCCGTTCATTGTCCCCTGGACGTGGATCGCACCAACCCGGACGGCAGCTAGTGTGTTCGCCAGCGCCAACCCTCCATCGTTGTGCGTGTGGATGCCCAGCACGATGTCTGGGAAAGCCTTAAGCACATCTCTGACTGCTTGCTCGATCTCCCAGGGTGTCGCCCCGCCGTTGGTATCCGCCAGGACCACCACATCGGCGCCTCCGTTGACGGCAGCCTCCACCGTCGCAAGCGCGTAGGTTGCATCATCCCTGTAACCATCGAAGAAGTGTTCTGCGTCGTAGATCACCTCTCGGTCGCGCGATTTCAAGTATCGGAGGCTCTGGTGGATGATGCGCAAGTTCTCATCGTTCGTTGTGCGCAGCACATCCTGGACATGCAAGGTCCAGCTCTTGCCAACTACGGTGACCGTCGGCGTCTCTGCTTCCAGCATCGCCAGGATATTGGCGTCGCCATCAGGCTCTGTTCCAACCCGGCAGGTGCTACCGAACGCGGCGATCCGGGTCTGTTCGAGGTCAAGCTCGTGAATCCGACGGAAGTACTCGATATCCTTGGGGTTCGAGCCGGGCCAACCGCCCTCTACGTAGTGGATGCCCAGCTGGTCGAGGACCATGGTGATTCTGAGTTTGTCCTCGACTGAGAGCGAGATTCCCTCGGCCTGAGCGCCGTCCCGAAGGGTTGTGTCGTAGAGTGTGATCCGTTGTGATCTCTCCATATACCTTCCTCTGTCTGCTCCTCCAAGAGGCTGCCCTTTCAGGTTCGCGCTTCTAGTCTTTGACGTGTGTAAGATACCAGCCCGCCTGCCTCGATAATGCGCATAATGAACGGAGGGAATGGCTTCACGTCATACACGCATCCCGTACGCGAGTTCGTGATAGTGCCCGCGTCCGCATCGACAGTGAGCGTGTCCCCATTCTGCGCGTCGGTCACAGCGTCCGCACACTCCAGGATTGGCAGCCCGATGTTGATTGCGTTCCGATAGAAGATGCGAGCGAAGCTTGTTGCGACCACACAGGAGATCCCTGCCCCCTTGATCGCCAGAGGGGCGTGCTCTCGGGACGAACCACACCCGAAGTTCTCGCCTGCGACGATGATATCACCCTGTTTGACGGATGTCGCGAACTCCGGGTCGATATCCTCCATGCAGTGGCGTGCCAGTTCCTCGGTCGAGGAGACGTTCAGGTATCGAGCGGGGATGATGACATCCGTGTCAACATTGTCCCCGTATTTCCAGACTCTGCCAGTCATCCTCATCTCAGTATCTCCTCCGGTGTTGCGATGTGTCCAGCCACGGCGGACGCTGCCGCCACAGCCGGCCCACTCAGGTAGACCTCGCTGTCGGGGTGGCCCATGCGGCCACGGAAGTTGCGATTCGTCGTACTGATCGCCCGCTCACCTGCCGCCAGGATGCCCATATGGCCGCCCAGGCAGGGGCCACACGTCGGTGTGCTGAAGGCAGCGCCCGCTTCGACGAAGATCTCGACCAGTCCCTCGTGGATGGCGTCCAGATAGACTTGCTGACTGCCGGGGATGATGATGCACCGCACATCGGGATGGACGTGCCGCCCGCGGAGGATGTCGGCGGCTACACGCAGGTCTTCCAGGCGCCCATTCGTACACGAGCCGATGACTGCCTGGTCGATACGAACGTCGTGGGCCTCCTGTGCCGGGTGTACGTTCTCTGGGAGATGCGGATACGCGACCTGAGGGGATATCCCGCTGACATCTATCTGCAACGTCGAGGCATACCTGGCGTCCGGATCGGCTGCGTAGATGTGATACGGCCGCTGAGCGCGTCCGTCCACGTAGTCGATCGTGGCAGCATCCACGCCGAACAGGCCAGCCTTACCACCGGCCTCAATCGCCATATTGGCCATCGTCAGTCTTCCTGCCATTGGCAAGCGGTCGATGGTTGGCCCTGTGAACTCGATCGACTTGTACAACGCACCGCTTACGCCGATCTGACCGATGGTGTACAGGATCAAGTCCTTGCCGTCAACCCAAGGTTGGAGTTCTCCCTGGTAGATAACGCGAAGTGACTCCGGAACGCGCATCCAGATGCTGCCAGTGGCCATCGCGATCGCGATATCCGTGCTTCCCATGCCGGTAGCAAATGCGCCCAGTGCACCGTACGTGCAGGTGTGCGAGTCGGCGCCGACGACGATGTCTCCAGGGACAACGAGGCCTTGTTCGGGCAAAAGGACGTGCTCGATGCCCATACGCCCGACCTCGAAGTAGTTGGTGAGGTGCTGATGTCGCGCAAACTCCCGCAGCACACGGCACTGCTCGGCGGACTTAATGTCCTTGTTGGGCGTGAAGTGATCGGGAACGAGGATGACCCGTTCCCGATCGAAGACCGATCTGACACCAAGGTTCTCGAATTCCCTGATGGCGATCGGTGCGGTGATATCGTTGGCCAGGACGGCGTCGACGGCGACCTCAACCAGGTCGCCTGGCCAGACTTCGCACGGGCTTACGCCCACCCCGCGTTCGTCCAGTACGTGTTCGCCAATGATTTTCTCGGCTAGTGTATGTCCCATAGTTCTTTGCATACCTCACTTCTTGGGGCTGTGTCTTCAGTATGGGTTGGACTCATTCGCTCGCTTCGCGTTCCTCGCGCTTGCTCGCCTTCTCAACAAGAAGCCGGTTTAGTGCGCCGAGGTAGGCCTTGGCACTGGCGACAATGATGTCGGTGTCTGCGCCGTACCCCCCAACGACCTGGCCACCGTTATCCTCTGATAGTAGTCGAACGGTGACCTCGCCCTGGGCGTCGATGCCCTCGGTGATGGCGTGTACATTGTACTCGAGCAGCGTGTTGGGGGTGTGCACGATACCATCAATGGCCCGAAAAGTCGCGTCGATGGGACCCTTACCCACTGCAGCGTGAACCTGATCCGCGTTATCAGGTCCCTTGATCATCACCGTGGCTGTCGGCATGCCTGAGCGTCCTGCTACGACCTGGAGGTCCACGAGCTGATAGATCTCCTCGGAACGGTAGAACAGATCTGCGATCAGTGCCTGCAGGTCAGCATCCGTCACGACTTTCTTCTTGTCCGCCAGCTCCTTGAATCGCTGGAATGCCAGGTCCAGTTCTTCGCCCTCCACTTCATACCCCATCTCGACGAGGCGGCTACGGAAGGCGTGTCGGCCCGAATGCTTTCCCAGTACGAGTTGAGACTGGCTGATGCCGACGATCTCGGGCCGCATGATTTCATACGTGGTATGGTGTTTCAGCAGGCCATCCTGGTGGATCCCTGCCTCGTGTGCGAACGCATTCGCACCCACGATAGCCTTATTAGGCTGAACGGGCAGCCCGGTGTAGTGGCTGACCATACGGCTTGTGTGCGCGATCTGCGTCGTATCGATGTTGGTGCCCAGACCGTACACGGGATGCCGGGTATACAGTGCCATCACGACCTCTTCGAGCGCCGTGTTACCTGCCCGCTCGCCAATGCCGTTGACGGTGACCTCCGCTTGTCGGGCGCCTGCCTGGAGTCCTGCCATTGTATTCGCCGTGGCCATGCCCAGATCATTGTGGCAGTGCACTGACACGATGGCGTTCTCGATGCCCTTCGTGTTGGCGATGATCCCGGCGATCAACTGGCCGAATTCCTGAGGCGTGCTGTATCCCACGGTATCGGGTATGTTCAGTGTCGTCGCGCCCGACTCAATGGCGGCCGCCAGGACCGCATAGAGAAACCTGGGGTCGGAGCGACTGGCATCCTCGGGTGAGAACTCGACATCATCGCAGTAGCTCTTGGCGCGGGCGACCATCTCGCGCGTCCGGGCGATCACTTGCTCTCGTGTCATCTTCAGTTTGTGTTCGAGGTGGATATCAGATGTCGCGATGAAGGTGTGGATCCGGGGACGCTGCGCTGGTTTCACTGCTTCCCACGCGGCGTCGATGTCGCCCGCGACAGCCCGCGCTAGGCCGCAGATGATTGGCACTTTGTACTGGGTCTCTCCCGCAGCAGTACTTCCAACCACCTGGGCAACTCGTTGTACAGAGCGCAGATCGTCGGGGGAAGCCGCGGGAAAGCCCGCCTCGATGACATCCACTCCGAGGCGGGCCAACTGCTGAGCAAGTTCTAGTTTCTCGGTGCTGGTGAGTGTCGCGCCGGGAGACTGCTCCCCATCGCGCAGGGTTGTGTCGAAGATCAAGACGGTGTTTCTGACGTCAACATTGCTATCGTCCATTTGCTGGCCTCCTCCCTTTTGATCTCTGGCGGTGTTCCGGTGGGGTCGAGCTGCTCCGCACGCCCGGTCCGCGTTCTTAGGACTGATTCTCGGGCCTCAGCGAGCGCACCATGGCGCCGGCCTGCCACATTTCCGACTCGCGCATCTCTTTCAGCTCAACTTCGAGCTTCTCCTTGTAGTCCGGTGCACTGTTCGCCGCAAGCACGACGCGCGTTTCCTCACCGGAGACGACGCTATCGTACAGCTTCTCGAACACGGGCATCACGGCCTCGCGGAACGGATGGCGCCAGTCGAGTGCGCCGCGTTGCGCCGTCGTGCTGCAGTTGGCGTACATCCAATCCATGCCATTCGCGGCGACCAATCGGATCAGACTCTGTGTCAGTTCCTCGACTGTCTCGTTGAATGCCTCACTCGGGGTATGGCCGTGGTCACGTAGTACCTTGTATTGTGCTTCCATCACACCGGCAAGGGCGCCCATCAGAATCCCGCGCTCGCCTGTCAGGTCGCTGTAGACTTCGTTCTTGAACGTGGTGGGGAAGAGATACCCGGAGCCAATGGCGATGCCTGTAGCCAGTGTGCGCTCTGTCGCACGGCCGGTGTAGTCCTGCTCGACGGCGTAGCTGCTGTTGATGCCACTGCCCGCCAGGAAATTGGCCCGCACACTGGTTCCTGAACCCTTGGGCGCAACGAGGATGACGTCCACGAATTCGGGTGGTACGACGCCGGTCTGGTCGTTGTACACGATGGCGAACCCGTGTGAGAAGTACAGCGCGTCCCCCTCTTTGAGGTGTGGCTTGACTTTCGGCCACAGTAACATCTGAGCGGCATCAGAGACCAGGTACTGGATGATGGTCCCTTGGTCAACGGCCTCCTCGATAGAGACAAGTGTCTTGCCAGGAACCCAGCCATCCGCTTCAGCCTTCTCCCAAGAGCGTTTGCGCTCGGGCGCGAGGCCGACGATGACGTTGATGCCGTTATCCCTCATGTTGAGCGCCTGGGCAGGACCCTGGACGCCGTATCCCAGAACGGCAACCACCTCGTTCTTCAACACTTCGCGGGCCCTCTCCAGCGAGAACTCGTCACGAGTCACAACATCCTCTACCACGCCGCCAAAATCGATCCTTGCCATTTTCTGTCTCCTTTGATGTGATGAAGCTAGCTAGTCGCTGCTCCCGTTGGTGCCGCGAACCATTGCCACACGGCCGGTACGCACCATCTCTCGAATGCCGAACGGACGCAGGACGTCGACGAGTCCGTCGATCTTGTCCTCTGTGCCCGTTACCTCGATCATCAGCGTGTCCAGCGCCACGTCCACGACCCGAGCACGGAACGTGTCGACGATCTGCAACACCTCCGAGCGGTTTTTGCCCCCGTCCGTGTGCACCTTGATGAGCGCCAGGTCTCGCACAACAGTGGGTTTCTCGGTGACGTCCTCAACCCTGATCACGTTGACCAGCTTACACAGGTTCTGAGCCACCTTCTCGGCGCCTGCACGGCTGCTTTCCACGACGATGGTCATCCGCGATACGCCGACCCGCTCGGTATGCCCGACAGTCAGACTCTCGATGTTGAACGCGCGGCGCCGGAACAAGCTGGCGACTCGATTCAATACACCCGGCTTGTCTTCCACTAGAGCAATCAGTGTGTGTCTCATGGCTTCTCCTCTGTGACTCTCATTTCACCTGATCGGGTGTCGGACGTCGGATCATCTCGTGCAGCGCTGCTCCGGTTGGAACCATTGGATAGACGTTGCCGGGCTCGCCGATCTGCGCAACCTGGAACTCAATGAACGCCGGGCCATCGTGCTCTCGGGCCTCAGCGATCACCTGCTGTGCCTCCTCGTTAGTGGTGGCGCGCCAACTGCGGATTCCATAGGCCTCCACGAGCTTCTGAAAGTCGGGATTGAGCAGGTAGGTCGATTCGTAACGCTGATCGTAGAAGAACTCCTGCCACTGCCGTACCATTCCCAGGTGGTTATTGTTGAGCAGCGCCATTCTAAGAGGGAGTCTCTCTTGAACGACTGTTCCGAGTTCCTGGGCCGTCATCTGGAAACCGCCATCGCCCATCGTGACCCATACTTCCTGGTCGAGGCGGGCAATCTGGGCGCCGATCGCCGCGGGAAGTCCGAACCCCATCGTGCCCAACCCGCCGGATGTGACCCACGGGAAGGGATGATCGTACCGATAGTACTGGGCTGACCACATCTGGTGTTGACCCACATCCGTCACGACCAGTGCGTTGCCCTGTGTTGCCTGCCATATCTCGTGGATCACTCTGGGCCCAGTCAGTTGGCCATTGCTGGGTCGGCTCACCGCATCCCGCGTATCGGTGTCGGACCGCCATTCCCTGATTTGGTCAAGCCACTCTGTGTGCTGGCGGGGTTCGACCAGCGGTAGCCATTGCTGCAGCACCTGCGGAAGGTTGCCCAGGATCGCGACGTCGACCGGTACCAGCTTGTTGATCTCAGCGGCATCGAGGTCCACATGGATCTTGCGTGAGTTCCGGGCATACTGGTCCAGCTTACCGGTTACACGGTCGTCGAAACGCATGCCCAGTGCAATGACGAGATCAGCTTCCTGGATCGCGACGTTGACGTATGCCTCCCCGTGCATACCCATCATACCGAGGGCCAATGGGTGGGATTCGGGGAAACCACCCTTGCCCAACAGCGTCAGAGCCACAGGCGTCTGGGTGCGCTCGGCGAACTGGCGCAGCGCTTCGGATGCCCCAGACATTACAACGCCGTGTCCAGCGAGGATGATGGGCTTGTGAGCGGCGTTGACCAACTCTGTCGCGCGGCGCACCTGTTCAGGGTCACCCGCACCCACTGGCTGATAGCCCGGCAGTTGTACCGGTCCAGTAGGGCGAGTGAACTCCGTTTCTGTCTGTTGCACGTCCTTGGGAAGATCGATCAGTACAGGACCCGGTCGACCGCTGCGGGCGATGTAGAATGCTTCGTGGATCACGTCGGCGAGCTCGTCGACATCGGTGACTAGATAGTTGTGCTTGGTAATCGGGAGGGTGATGCCGGTGATGTCGGTTTCCTGGAAGGCGTCCGATCCGACCAACCAACTCTGGACCTGTCCGGTGATACAGACCATTGGAACGGAATCCATCATGGCGGTTGCGACGCCGGTAACCAGGTTGGTTGCTCCGGGCCCCGAGGTGACGATCACCACGCCAACCTTGCCGCTGACGCGAGCGTATCCATCGGCTGCGTGCGCGGCGCCTTGCTCGTGGCGGACCAGTACGTGATGAATGCTATAGTCCTGGCGGGGGTGGTAGGTATGCATTATGGCCCCACCGGGGAATCCGAAGACGACCTCGACGCCTTCGTGCTCCAGCATCTCCCAGACAATTTGTGCTCCTGTTCGTCGCATGTCTCCTCCTCGTTGGCGATTGACTGGCCTAAGACCGTTGGCGTTACTCACGTAAAAAAAGAGCCGCCCTGTTGGGCGGCTCGTAAACTTATGCCTGGGGTCCTAGTCTCGGTCTGCTCTCACTGGGGCCGTCCCAACCACCGTCTGCTCCTGGCTAAGCAGGAGCACAACAATAACGACTAGGACCAGCAACCCCAGTGTCTGCACACCGGTCACGGAAGCTGTCAAACTGAGGCCCCTCAGTATCTCTATTAGCGTGCTACCAGCCATCTGGGAACTACCCCACAATAGTGCGCACTATGTATGTGCACAGTCGAGTATCAAGACGAACCTTAGCTGTAGATTATACACGATATGCTGCATATGTCAAGCGGATTCTGGGAAAATCAGGAAACTCGCGGTTGGAAATCCCACAGGCACAGTCACGACATGGGGGCGGAGAGGGAATGGCGACGGTGCAAGCCACTATGGGTGTCGTTCCTTGACAACCAGGTATGGGAGCCGGCTGCACCCTCAGTGCTATGCCCCTCACACCCTCATTCGCTTCTTCTCGCGCACCTGACCGGGCTTTGATGTGTCCCCCGATTCTGCTATAATCCTCATTTGATGATCACAGTGCTCATCACTGCGTATCGGGAGGCGCTCACAGTCGGGCACGCGATTGAGGCGTTTCTGTCACAGATGCCACCGGATGGGGAAATCCTGGTGGTCTGTCCAGACGCGGAGACGGCAGCCGTCGTGGCGCGCTACGAGGATCATAGCACCTCAGTGGCGCGAGCCGGTGTGCGCCAGATACGTGACCCACAGCGGGGAAAGCCTGCGGCGCTCAATCTGGGGTTGAAAGCCGCGTGCGGCGAGATCGTGATATTCAGTGACGGCGATGTCTACGTAGACGACGACGCTCTGGAACCGTTGTTGCGGCCGTTTGTCAATCCGATGGTCGGGGCGGTCAGTGGGCGGCCGGTCAGCCTGAGTCCACGTGACACTCTGTTGGGCTATTGGTCTCACCTACTCACTGACGCAGGCGCGCACCAGACTCGCCTGGCCCGCGATCGGCAGGGGAAGTTCCTGGTCAGTTCCGGATACCTATTCGCCGCACGGCGTACCCTCGTCAATCCCGTGCCTGAAGATGCGCTGGCGGAGGATGCGGTGATCTCGCATCGCATCGCTGAACAGGGTTACCGCATACGCTACGCACCGGAGGCGAGAGTCTATGTCAAGTATCCCACGACATACCGCGACTGGCTGCGGCAGCGTGTTCGGTCGGCCGGAGGATACGCACAGGACTACGTGCGCAGATCGCCCTATAGTATGCGATCGGCTCGGCTCGAGATGCTGACAGGAACGCCGCTTGCGCTTCGGTATCCACGCGAGGCGCGCGAATTCGTGTGGACGCTTCTGCTCTTCGCAGCACGGCTTCACCTGTGGGGGTTAGTGTTTCTCAACGTGAGGGTGCTACGACGACCGCTCAGCGATCTCTGGAAGCGTGTCGAAACGACCAAGTGACACGACTCAAACGAACGGGGAGGGAATCTATGGAATACTCAGAGCTCATCGGCAAGCGATACAGTGTGCGTAGCTACAGATCGCTCGAAGTCTCGGATGAGCAGTTGCAGCATGTGCTTGATGCAGCCCGGTTGGCGCCGAGCGCCGCCAACCGGCAGCCCTTCCAGCTTATCGTGATCCGCACGGCCGGGAGGGAGGAGGAACTCCGGCGTATCTACAGGCCCGAATGGTTCACTCAGGCGCCCATCGTCATCTGCGCTGTCGGCGTTCCAGCCTGGGGATGGACGCGTCGCGACGGCAAGTGCTACATTGATGTCGATGTGGCTATTGCCATGGATCATCTGATCCTGGCGGCTGCTGACCAGGGCCTTGGAACGTGCTGGATCGGTGCATTCGACCCGGATGCCGCTCGGGAGATCCTTGGACTGCCCGAGGATGTCGAACCGATAGCTTTCACTCCACTGGGATATCCGGCGGATCAACTGGGGCCCAAACAACGTAAGCCATTGACGGACCTTGTGCGGTACGAGCGGTGGTAGAGCGCGAATCGATCGATCTGGCCGTGGGCAGCACGTGAAGTCGGCGGACCACAAGGACAGGAGGCTGTCTGTTGATGGACGTGGGCGATTGTCAGCGCGAGGTCGATCACTTGATCGACCAGCTTGTGGCTCACGCTGATTTCCAGTACCGCGAGGGCAATGCCAGGGTGATGCGGACGGCCCTCAAGCTCTATGGTGTCCGTGTGCCCGACTTGCGTCAAATCGCCAGGGATTGGCGTGCTGCCCACAGAGGGATATCGACTGACGCGATGTTGCGTCTGATCGACGCGTTGTGGAACGGCGCGTCCTATGAGGAGCGCGCGTTGGCAATTTTCATTCTGTCGGGCTATCCGCGAGTCCTCACAAGCCTGACTCAGGAGACGTTTGACCGCTGGCGGACTCTGATTGATAACTGGGGCCTATGCGACGGTCTCGCCACCGGACTTCTTGGGCCATGGATACAGGCAGACGCCGCTGAACGTCTGGACTACCTGCGGACGTTGATCGGCTCCGATGATGTCTGGAGCCGGCGTCTGGCGCTGGTTGGCACGGCGTCGATCAATCGCGGCCGCTCCGGTCCTACAATTCCCGACCTGACGTTTGATCTGATCGATGCCGTCAAGGTCGAGCGGCATCCTATGATCACAAAGGCGGTCTCTTGGGCGTTGCGTGAGATGACCAAGACCCAGAGAGACCGTGTGGCCGCGTACATCGAGGCAAATCGAGATGTGCTGGCGCCGTTGGTCGTCAGGGAAGTGAGCAACAAGTTGCGCACCGGACTGAAAAGCGGCCGAGAGCGCACCGAGTGAGTAGCGTTGTAACTCGGGCTAGAGGGGGTTGCCGTGACAGCGTTGTTGGGGATCGATCTGGGTACCTCATCGGTGAAGGCGGTCCTGGCGACGGACGGTGGTCAGATCGAAGGTTTGGGCAGCGCGGAGTATGCTATCGACCGTCCGCGACCGGATTGGGCCGAACAGCAGCCCGAGGATTGGTGGCGAGCGACAATCTCGGCCGTACATCAAGCGCTGAATAACGCCGGGGTGGATGGCGCTGCGATCGCCGGCATTGGCCTGTCTGGTCAGATGCACGGCACTGTGCTTCTGGGTAGAGCTGGAGAGGTGCTTGCACCGGCGATCATCTGGCCAGATCGTCGTAGTGAGAGGCAGGTGGCCGAGATCACTGGGCTACTGGGCCGCGAGCGGATTGTGGCGCTAAGTGGCAGTCCGGTGGCGACCGGATTCCAGGCTGCGACGCTTCGCTGGGTTCAACAGAAGCAGCCAGGGCTCTGGAGGTGTGTCCACACCATTCTCTTGCCCAAGGACTATCTGCGTTGGCGGCTGACGGGACGGCTGGCCACCGACCCCAGCGATGGATCGGGATCACTGTTGCTGGATGTCCGCCGTCGTGATTGGTCGCCGGATATTCTAGAGGTCCTGGATATCGACCGGGAATGCCTCCCTCCCGTACGGCTCTCATCTGAGATTGCCGGCGCTCTGACTCGGGAAGCTGCAGCGGCCACAGGGCTTCGGGCCGGAACGCCGGTTGTCATAGGGGCGGCCGATACGGCGTGCAGTATGCTGGGCGCGGGTGTCATCGCTGAAGGTGATCTGATGCTCACCATCAGCACGGGGGGGCAGATTGTGCTGCCCTGCTGTGGCGTTCAGGTTGATCCAAGAGGGCGTATCCACACGTTCTGTGCTGCGCTGTCCCCCGGTGATGGATATCCGGGTTGGTATCAGATGGCGGCTATTCTGTCGTCAGGATTGGCGCTGCGCTGGTTGCGGGATCAGGTCCTGGGGCTCGCTTCCGCTGATGCCTTCGACCAGATGTCGGCCTGGGCCGAGGAAGCGCCCGCCGGTGGGCGAGGGTTACTCTTTCTTCCCTATCTGACGGGCGAACGGACGCCACACATGGACCCGCAGGCTCGCGGCGTCTTTCTAGGGTTGACTGCAGACCATGGCCGAGCCGAGCTGGTGCGGGCAGTGATGGAAGGTGTGGCGCTGGCCTGCTATGATGCGTTCAGTGTTTTGGTGGAGCTTGGTGCACATCCTGAGCGCATCGTGATCGCGGGCGGCGGGGCACGCAGCCCGTTGTGGCGGCGGATTATGTGCGATGTGTTCGGGGCGCCGTTGCAGTGCCTGGAGGCAGGCGGAGATCAGTCTGCTATCGGCGCCGCGTTGTTGGCGGGTGGAGGATGCGGCATTCTCAACCCGGCGGAAGCGGCGCGAAGCTGGGCTTCGCTCGGTCCACGACTCGATCCGGATCCAACGCGAAATGCCCTCTATCAGGACATGCTCAACCTCTTTCGCGAGGCGTATGTGAAGCATCGCGAGGACTTCCGAAGGCTGCGGGAGTTCGCCAGCAGGTCCTGAGCAAGGGTGTGAGTTAGTCGTCTTCTAGGAGGCTCTAGGTATGCCGAATCGCGGGGGGCAGATCTCTGCAGAGGTTCTACTGAATTTCCTTCGGTACGGGCGCCGTAGTATCCGAGTCTACAAACCGGCCCCCGTCCCCGACGAGATGATCGAGCAGCTACTGGAGGCTGGGCGATGGGCGCCCTCGGCGTCGAACCGGCAGCCATGGCGCTTCATCGTCATTCGCGACGAGGCCGTGCGCCGGGAAGTGGCCCGGCACGCCGGTGTCTTCTTCATTCGGTGGGCTCACGTGGAAGATGCACCGTTGATCATCGCACTGCTGGGTGACACCGGAAATCGGATGTACCGCGCATTCCTGCACGAGGACGTGGGGCTGGCGGGATCGCAGATCATGCTGCAGGCGGCGGCGCTCGGCCTGGGCACCTGTTGGCTGGGCGGAATTGATCGAAAGGCGTTGGCGGGTGTGCTCCAGGTTCCTGAGCGCGTGGAGATCGTTGGACTGCTGACGGTGGGCTTTCCAGCGGAAGAACCCGAACCGCCACCGCGCAAGCCTCTGGCAGAGCTTGTGCATTACGATGTCTACGGCAGTCGCGATGTCAACGCTCCAGCCAGCCCCGGCCTCGTCACAGTCGGCTGGCTGCGGCGCATCATAAGCCGGCTGCGCATCCGCATTCGCCTGTAGGAGAAATGCTCTCGCTCAAATTGGCTGATACTTCCAGGCGTGCTCTCTAAGCGCCCGGAGACATCTTCCGGAGGATCACTTCTTGGCGTTCTCTCTGTGCCCTCAAGACATCGGAATCATACTCACGTACCGGTGTCACGGCAGGTGTCAGCATTGCCTCTACAACTGTGGGCCGCACTGGCCGCAAGAGACAATGTCTCCTGCGACTGTGCGGGATGTGCTGAAGGCTGTTGCCATATGGCCGCATTGTCCGCAAGTGCATTTCACCGGAGGTGAGCCATTCCTGGACTTCCCGCTCTTGCTTCACGCCGTCGAGCTGGCGGCTGAGTTCGGTATCCCGCGCTACGTCGAGACGAGCGGGAGCTGGTGCACCGGCGACGAATTGGCCCTCAGCCAGTTCACTGAACTACGCGAGGCGGGGCTACAGGCGGTCTTGATCAGCTGTTCCCCTTTTCACGCTGAGCGCATCCCCCCAGTACGGACATTGCGGGCCGTGAGAACGGCGATCCAGGTCTTTGGACGGGAACGGGTGATGGTCTACCTGCCCGCATTCCTGGGCGTGATACAGCGCTTCGAGCAGGAGCGGCCGACGCCACTCTCAGTATACGAGGAGGAGTTGGGGCCTGTGGAAGCTCAGCGTGTTCTATGGTGGGGGTACGGTCTGATCGGCGGCGGGCGCGCTGGCTACTGCCTGGGCCGACTGGTCGCACGCCGACCGGCTGAGGCATTCGTCCACGACACCTGTGCTAATGAGATTCTCCATGCGGTCCATTCGCATATGGATCTCTACGGCCACTTCATTTCGGGTTTCTGTGGAGGACTGACGGTCGGGGAGTGGCGCGCTCTGCCGCAGCTACTGGCCGACTTCCAGGCCGGGCGGTACCCAGATCTGGTGCGTGTGCTGATAGATGAGGGGCCGTACGGCTTGTACCAACTCGCGTGGAACGAATATGCGTTTCGTCCTCGGCCCGAGGGCTATGCCGACAAGTGTCATCTATGTGTCGATGTGCGCTGCCACCTGGCCGCCGCGGGCGAGTTCTTGGAGCTTCGGCCCCTCGAGTTCTACAAGCGGTGCTAGCACGTGATCTCGACGCTGCACGCCCCTGTACATCGACGAGACCGGTAGGTAGACAGGTCCAGGAACCGCGCTGTTAGTTGCTACACAAATGTCGCGCCGGTCATGGCGGTGCCGACGAGCCGCCGATACCTCTCCAGGAGCGAGCCTTCCTCCAACTTCGTCCAATCCGGCAGCTGCCATTCTGACCTACGAGCCTCCAGGACCTCCGGCGCCACATCCAAATCGACTTTGCCGCTCGGGATATCGATCCGAATGAAGTCGCCCTCCTGTACCAGCGCGATGGGCCCACCGAGGTAGGCCTCGGGCGTGACGTGGCCAACGCACGCGCCCTGCGTCGCGCCCGAGAAGCGGCCGTCGGTGACCAGGGCGACAGACTTCCCCAGCCCCATGCCGATGATGGCCGAGGTAGGCAGGAGTTGCTCGCGCATACCAGGCCCGCCCTTGGGCCCCTCGTAGCGAATCACGACGACATCGCCGGGCCGGACCTGACCGCCAAAGATGGCCTTCAGCGCAGGTTCCTCCTGGTCAAACACGCGGGCTGGACCGCGGTGGACCATCATCTCCGGTGCGACTGCGGCACGTTTGACGACTGCCCCCTCCGGCGCGAGGCTCCCTCGGAGGATAGAGATGCCGCCCCGAGGGTCAATGGGGCGCTCGACGTTGTGGATAATGTCTGTGTCCATAATCTGACGGCCGGCTATGTTCTCGGCGAGGGATCGTCCGGTCACACTCCGGGCATGCGCATGGAGTAGGCCATGCCGAGCCATCTCGCTCATCAGTGCTGGAATACCGCCCGCCTCGTACATGTCTCGGGCGAAGTACTGACCTGCGGGCTTTAGCAGTACCAGATGGGGAGTGCGCTCGGCGATGCGGGTGAAGTCATCCATCGTGAGCTCGATGCCCACCTGGCGGGCGATAGCTGGCAGGTGCAAACACGTGTTCGTCGATCCCCCAATGGCCATATCGACCGCGATCGCGTTCTCGAAGGCTTCCATCGTCATAATGTCGCGTGGCAGCGTCTGTCTCCGGTGCAGTTCCATGACCTGGCGACCTGCCTGTCGTGCCAGTGCGACCCGGGCCCCGAACCCTGCCGGGATGAGCGCACCATCGGTGAGCGTCATACCCAGGGCTTCGGTCAGCATGTTCATCGTGTTCGCTGTACCCATCATCGCGCAGGACCCCGGGCCTGGGCAGGCTGCTTGCTCAAACTCAGCAAGGTCTGCAAGGCTCATCTCGCCCTTCTCAACCGAGCCCTCGGCTTCGATCAGGTCAGTGTAGCAGACCTTCGCGCCGTCCAGACATCCGGTGTCCATCGGTCCGCCGCTGACGAGGATGGTCGGGATGTTCAGACGGCCCGCTGCCATCAGCATGCCCGGTGTGATCTTGTCACAGTTGGTCAGGAGAACCATGGCGTCAAACCCGTGGGCCGTGATCATCAGTTCGATGGAGTCCGCGATTATCTCGCGGCTGATCATCGGTGTGCGCATCCCGGGGTGGCCGGTTGCGAGGCCATCGCAGATGGCGATGGAGGGAAACTCGAGGGGGGCGCCGCCTGCCTCAGCGATACCCAGCTTGATGGCCTGGCACAATGGCTGCAAATGAATGTGACCGGGTACGACCTCGCTGAAGGAGTTAACGACCGCCACGAGCGGTTTTCGCAGGCTGTCTCTATCCCAGCCCATAGAATATAGCAGGGATCGGTGCGTAGCCCGCTGTACACCCTCTGTGACGATCGAGCTACGCAGAGTGCTATGAGTACTGATCTGTTCCTTCATGTCTGCTGAGTCCTTTCGATTTAGTCGATAGGATATAGACGCTGGATGGTGTCCCCTCCAGTGTAACAGTGTTCGGGAGCGGGGAAGCCGCCTGACCTGACGTCGTGAACCAAGGCGTCAAACCCAGACGCGATTTCGGGGGCCAAGGACTTGTACTGGCGCACAAACCTCGGCACAAACCGGTCGAACAGCCCTAGGATGTCGTAGGCGTTCAGGTTCTGCCCTCCCACGTGAGGGCCGGCGCCGCATCCGATGGTGGTGGCGGTGATGGATCTGGTGATAACTTTGGCCACACCAGCGGGGATGCACTCGAGGACAATTGCGAACACGCCGACCTCATCCAGTGCTCTAGCATCGGCTATTAATTGCTCGGCCTGTTCGGGCGTGCGACCCTGAACTCTCAGTCCGCCCAGCGCCGCAGTGCTCTGCGGCGTCAGGCCGATATGTCCCATCACAGGGATGCCTGCTGAGACAATCTTGCGGATGGTCGGCGCGAAGTACTCGCCCCCTTCCATCTTGATGCAGTCGGCGCCACCCTCCTTAATGATCCTTCCAGCGCTGGCGAGTGCCTGTTCAGGGCTAACCTGGTAGCTCATGAAGGGCATATCGCCCACAACCAGTGTATTCGGCGCGCCACGCCGCACGGCCCGAGTATGGTAGATGACCTCATCCAACGTGACGGGCGTTGTTGTTTCCAGACCCTGAATCACCATGCCGAGGGAGTCACCGACCAGGATGAGCTCGGCTTTCGAGCGATCCACCAACCGGGCGAAGGGGTAATCGTAGACGGTGATCATCGTCACTTTCTTCCCCTCGGCCTTCAACGCGCTGAACGAAGGGATCGTGGTCTTCAGCTTGGTCGCTGTGTTCATATTGCCGGCCTCCTCCTAGCGAAGTCCTGGTCTCTGGTGCTAAAGGCTGAACACTGCACTGGCCGTGCCCTCCAGAATTGCGTGTTGCTCTGCCGGCGTCAGCCCGACCGTTCTGATCTTGGCCAGCTCGGTACCAGTGTTGTCCGCGTGGTCTGTGCCCAGCATCAGCCGCGGGCCGTGTGTGCGGCTCCAGGCTCTGAGGAGATGACCGGGCGACCAGGAGGTGTCACCGTATACCTGGGGACAGCGTTCGAAGACGGCGGCGGCCTCGTTGGCGAAGACGATGTGACCACAGTGGGCCATTACGATGCGAAGTTCAGCGTATTCCAGGGCCAGCGGTATGAGGTTGACGGGGCTTGAGAATGGTATACCTGCACCCGTGTGCACCATCAGGGGCACGTTCCACTCGCGTGCAGCCTCGAAAGCCCTCCGCCCGGCCTGCGAACCTGGGTTGACCCCGAATGCCAGGGGGTGGAGCTTGATGGCGATGAAACCGAGCTCCGCGATGCAGCGCCGAACCTCGTCGCGATACACAGCCTCAGGCAGGTGGGGCGAAGGGTTCGCCATACCGTGGAACCGGCCAGGAAAGGCCCGACAGAGATCAGCGATGGCATCGTGCTGCTTGGCGACCTGCTCGATGGTGTGGCACGTACCGGGCTGAACAATCTGGACGTCCACGTCGTACCTGCCCATCTTCTCAAGCAGATCCTCTCTGGTGAAGTCCTCATCGAAGGTGTAGTCCCACCCCAGGTGCGCGTGCACATCAACTATCACGTTCGTTCCTCCATCTGACGGCCTCCGATGGCCTCGGGCGATTGTGGGAAGACCTGACTCCATCTCCAGTCTACACCCATTTCCGCGTCTTCACTACTTCGGTGTGATGCCCTCTCCGCATTCAATTGCACGGGGGGGAAGCATTGTGTACAATACATCCGCGTGCGTGCTTTTCTGGAGACAGACGTATGGATCATTCCGAGACAAGTTTCTGGCGCCGCGTGGCTGCCGACTTCGGTTGGACGCGTTCAAGCTACTTCCTCATCAGTCTGTTTCTGGCGACTATCGCGGTCATCGGTGTGGTCTGGTGGCCTCTTCTCAGGGCCGAGCTCGCCTACATCGACTGGGACCGCCCGCTCTGGGGGCAGGTAGACTGGCTACTCTTGGGCCTTTTCGCCCTGATGTCGCTGTTGATCACCGCTGGGGCTGACGTGCGTGCGGACGTACTGATCGCCATCGTGGGCCTGATTGGCGGCCTGGTTATCGAGAGCTGGGGCACTCAGACTCACCTGTGGGACTACTACACGATGGAGCGGCCGCCCTTCTGGATCATCCCAGCATGGCCGATCGCGAGCCTCTCTGTCGATCGTCTTGTGCGGCTGCTCCATCTTCTGTTGCCCTGGAATGCTCGGAAGGTCTACGTACTAGCGTACTGGCCGCTGTTCATCATCTTCTACGTGCTGATGCTTCAGTTCGTGTGGCCCACGGTCGACAAGTCGCTGACGGTCATGGCGCTGATCCTGTGCGCGTTTCTGATCTCGACGCCCACCGACCACCGAATGGCCGTGCTGACCTTCGTTGCTGCGGCTGGGCTGGGGTATTTCCTCGAGCTTTGGGGAACGACGCGATACTGCTGGACCTACTACACGCGCGAGACGCCCCCGCTTTTCGCTGTGTTAGCCCACGGGATGGCATCCGTCTCGTTCTGGCGGGTGACTGTCCTGGCCCGCGTATTGCTGGACAGGCTGGAGTTGCGCGATGTCCGGCACGCGGGGCGACGACGCGTTGATCGAGTCAAAGAGGGGGGATCATGAGCGAGAGAACACTGCACTTTGGCGCCGACTACTATCCCGAGTACTGGCCTCGAGAGCGGTGGGAGGTGGATGCTCGCCTGATGCGGGATGCGGGCATGGACATTGTGCGCGTCGGCGAGTTTGCCTGGCGCGTGTTCGAACCGGAGGAGGGCGCCTACGACTTCGAGCTGTTCGATGCGGCTATCGAGGTGTTGGGCAGGTACGGGATCCGTGTGATGCTGTGCACTCCAACCGCCGCAATACCTGTCTGGGTTCAGCAGAGGTACCCGGATGTGAATGTGCTGGATGTCAGCGGTCGGCGGCGCAGTTGGGGCGCCCGCAAAAACTGGTGTTACAGCAATCCGACGATGCGCAGGCTCTCACGCAGTATCACGGATGCTATGGCTCAACACTACGCCGGTCACCCGAACGTAGTCGCCTGGCAGACCGACAACGAGTTCAGCTACTCGGGTTGTGTGTGCGACCACTGCGCTGCTGCGTTCCGGCGCTGGCTCGCCACGCGCTACGAATCCCCGGAGGCGCTCAATCGTGCCTGGGGTCTGCGGTTCTGGAGTATGGACATCCACGACTTCGACGAGATGATGCCGCCATTGGAACGAGCGCATAGTCCGGCTCACCTGCTCGACTACCGTCGGTTCCAGTCGGACCAGGTGATGGCCTTCAATCGGGAGCAGGTCGAGACGATCAAGGCTGCCGATTGTGCGGCGAAAGTCACGCATAACTTCATGACAACCTACAGCGGCATTGACTACCGGGAGTTAGCTCGGGACCTGGATTTTGTGGCCAACGATATGTATCCTCGGGACATCACACGGCTTGAGGACTGCGCCTACGGGCACGATGTCATCCGCGGCTACAACGGCGGGCCCGGGTTCTGGATGAACGAGCTTCAGTGCGGCTACATTAACCGCGAGAATCAGTTGCGCACACCGCCTCCTGGTATGATCCGTCTGTGGACCCATCAGGCGATCTCTCAGGGTGCGGACGCCATCATCTACTTCCGTTGGCGCAGTTGCACCGGCGGATGTGAGCAGTTCCATTCTGGTGTTGTCCAGCACGACGGCGACCCGGTGAGCCGCTCCTACCGGGAGATCGTGGCTATCGGCGAGGAGGTACAGCGGCTGCGCTCGGAAGGGGTGGCCGGCAGCTCCATTGAGAACAGTGTCGCCATTCTGCGATCGTTTGACGTGGCGCGGGCGATGGAGCTGTACTATGGAGGCCGGCTGTTTGATTACGATGCTGAACTCCAACGCTACTATCGCCCGATTCTGCGACAGAATGTCGGCGTGGATGTTGTTCATCCTGAGGACGACCTGTCGCGATATCGCGTCGTCTTTGCCCCGCTGTTGATGCTGACCACGCCTGATCAGATCGAAGGGCTGCGCCGGTACGTCGCTGAGGGCGGGGTTCTGGTCACTTCATATCGTCTTGGCGCATACGATCTTCACGCGGTTGTGCCAACGGAGACACTACCGGGCGATTCCCTGGTGGAGCTCTTCGGCGTGAGGATTCACGAGTACGATTGCCTGATGACCGACGCACCTGCCGACCCTACGCCCCTGGTAGCGTGGGATGGTGAGACGTATGGCACGTGTGTCTGGGCCGATATGCTGGAACCCACGACGGCCGAGGTCCTGGCCCGCTATACGAACGAGTGGTACGCACCCTTCGCGGCCGTCACACGCAATAGGGTTGGGGCCGGGCAAGCGATCTACGTGGGTGCAGGCCTGGATGAGGCCTTCTACGCACACCTTGTGCCGTGGATCGTTGCGGAGGCCGGCGTCAGTCCCTTCTTGGAAACGCCGGAGGGCGTGGTGGCCAAGGTGCGACTGGTGGAGGGCCAGCCACTCTGTTTCCTGCTCAACATGACGACTCAGGAGCAGGTCGTGCCCCTGCCGCGCGAGATGCACGATGTTCTGCGCGGTTGCGCGACGCCGCCGGAGCTCATACTGTCGCCGCGTGATGTCGCGGTCCTCCGCTAGGGGCAAGGCCGCTGTACGCTCACGGGCGGTCTGTGAATCCGGGCTCAACTGCAGCTTCAGAGGATTGTCAGGCCGCCCACCACGCACTGCGATAGAATGCCTACTCTAGCTCCCAGATTCGCACATGATCCATACAGAAGGTGACATCGACGTCATCGAAAGTGGCCCCACCGACGCCGATCCAACCTGTGTGGATCAGATCATCCTCCAACTCTTGCACAGGTATTCCGTTTATGTATAGGCGAATCGTGTCGCCGGTCCGTTCCATCGCCAGCCCGTTGTAGCCCGTGGGATCGATGACATATGATGAGGTCCACTCGACGATGGACCTCCATTCGCCATCTATCAGTGCATACAGCGCGTACGCCTGGCTGTAGGCTGCCACCTCGAACCAGTAGTAGTTCGAGGCATCCGCGAAGTACCCCAGTGCGCACGCCGCATCCGATTCGGGATAGCTGCACGTGAGCTCGGCGAGGAACGCGGTCGTGCTCAACTGGGTGTAGTACTCCCAACCCACCCAGTCGCCAGGGACTACGCGCAAGCAGTATTCCCCGTTAGCCGGAGAGTAGGGTTCCACCTCGGGCTCTTCGAAGTCGCCCCAGCGGTTCCGATTGTCATCAAAGTTCTCGTTCAGTCGTTGTACAGCGTTGCGGGGCAACGGTGCGCGTCCGCTGACCTCCAGGTGTGTGCCTGGCGCAACATCGACCCGATGCCAGGTCTGGATGATCGTATCCGAAGCGTCTCGGACCTGGATATCGTAGATTCCGCTGTCGATACCCTCGATGGTGTAGCTGGTGTCCGGGGCGAGTACGTCATCGTCGAGCCAGTTGTCGCCCCACGTGTCGCTGGTCCAGGGCGAGATGTACAGGTCGGTCACCACCGTCCCGGAGTAGTTGATCAGCTCCACAGAACCCTCGGCGCCGATCACCCAGGTCTCGCGACCGCTGACGGCGAAGGACCATTGCTCTCCAATCACTGAACCAGTCTCGCCTTCGGCGCGCAGGTCATACTCACCCGGCGGTAGGTTGGCCACAACGAATGAGTCCCCCGCTGCGATGATGGTGTCTCCGAGCCAGTCAGCTCCCCACGAGTCCGACTCCGTCGGTGAGACGTAGAGATGCCAGACGTCGCTGCTGGAACCATTGATCACCTCAATAGCTGCCTGTTCGCCTTTGGAGCGCGGTGTCTCGGAGGGCGGCTCGTTCGGGGGGGAGAGAGTGACTGTGGGCTCGGCAGTGGGAACGGGCGTCAATGTCGCCACCTCAGCGGGCAACGGAGCGGTAGGCTGGACGGGTGGGGGGGTGCTCATAGTCCCGGGGTTGCTGCAGGCCAGGACTGCAAGCGCCAGCACAGTGAAGGCACACAGGATCATTCGTCTCTGCGTTTCCATTTCCGCTCTCCTTTACGGACGCGTTAGATTGAATCCGGCGCCGGTCAGTTCGCCCTGCTAGATTGTGTCAGGGTGCGCTGGCAGCGGTCACTACGAACGATTCTACTCTGGTAGGACGTCGGTGCAAACGATGCGGATGCTCTGTTCACCTGCGCCCGCAATCACTCCCTGCTGTTTGTGAGACAACCCGTCTATGTCGGTCGAGTCTGCCGGCTCCTGGTTCCTGCGTGTAGCACTCTGGGGTTCTGATGCTTGGCGGCCTCGCGCGATAGGGTACAATGACTCCAAATGACTCCATCAGGGCGAGCCTAAGACCTGGTATCATGCTGTCTGTTGGCTGACGATGCTCTCAGTGGAGGGTGATGTGGCTCTGGAGAAATGCACGCGGTATCGGTTTCCGTGATCCAAGAACGATAATCCCATCGCGTGGCTGGAGATCAGTGACTTCTGCAATCTGCACGGCGAGGGATGCTATCGCCAGAGACTGCCGGGACATAAGCCACTGGAGCAGATTCGGGAGGAGGTTCGCTTCTTCAACCGTTGGCGCAAGCCAGACAACGTCTCTATTGTCGGCGGCGAGCCGCTGGTTCATCCGCAGATCGTGGAGATCGTGGCGTTCATTGCGGAGAACGGTATCAAGCCCATCATGCTCACGAATGCTGCCAAGCTGACGCCGGGGTTGCTGTGCCAACCCAGACGGGCCGGCCTGGCCGGTTCCACTCTCCACATCGACTGCCATCAGAACCGTCCCGGTGGGAGGGCAGGAATGAGGCTCAGCACAACGAACTGCGTGAATACTACGCTGACAGAGTCCCCACCGAGCAAGGGCTGATCGCGATCCTCAACTGACGGACTGCCCTTCTACCGTCCAGGAAATTCCCGACATCGTGCAGTGGGGTAAGGGGCACATTGACAAAGTCCACGGCCTCGTATTCATCACCTATCGCACATTCAATACGGACGCCAATGTCGGCGTGGATGCCCAGGGGCAGGAGGTCGATGCCACCCGGTTGAGCTACAGCGCCGAGCATTTCGACGAGCAGTTCGTCACCAGTCTAGTGGCTTCACCCCACCAACTGACCTGGCGATGGTTTTCCTCAACACTCTTCATGTATTCCTCACTTGACCGTCCGTTGAACATCGGCACGGGAACACCGGTGAGCGCCTCCTGAGAACGGTGCGGCAGCGTTCTCAGGACGGACAAGCGAACAAGGTGATGGTGATTGGCGTCCCGGCCAGTTGGAGTACAATAGTACCTTAGTCACGCAACCAGCAGGTCGCCTGCACGCCCTTGCTGGTAGGTTGCATCGGGGGAAAGGAGTATGCCCATGTTTGTAGTGCACGTTCAAGTCCATGTGAAGCCCGAGTGTGTTGACGCATTCAAGGCAGCGACGATGGAGAATGCACGCAACAGTGTTCAGGAACCCGGTATCGCCCGCTTCGATGTTGTCCAGCAGCTCGACGATCCCACCCACTTCGTTCTCGTCGAGGTCTATCGCACGCCCGACGAGCCGGCCCGACACAAGGAAACATCCCATTACCAGGTATGGCGCGACACCGTGGCCGACATGATGTCCGAGCCGCGCGGGAGTGTCAAGTACGCCAACGTGTTCCCTGACGATTCGGGGTGGGGCTAAGGTTTTCTTGCCTGTCTGCCTCAGATCTTGTTCTGTGTCGATATCCCGTGCAGTGCCAAAGAATCTAGTAAGTCCCGCTGATCCCGCCTGAGAGCCCTGCCATGAGAGCGTACCGTTGGAGGTAACCGATGAACAAACGATCCAGAGTCCTGAACTTGCTGGATACCACGGTTGAGCCGGATTACGTGCCGGCCGCATTCTTTCTGCACTTCGACCCCGACCATCATCGTGGTCAGCCGGCGGTCGATCGACATCTTGAGTACTTCCGGTACACCGATATGGATTTTGTCAAGATCCAGTATGAGAACCCCTTCCCGTATCTGCCGGAGATCCAGACTCCCGCTGACTGGGTGAAGATTCCCGTCTACGGCGAGGATTTTTTCGAGGGGCCGTTGGGTGTTGTTGCTGAGCTGGTTGAGGCGGCTAAGTCCGAGGCGTTGGTCGTCATGACGCTCTACTCGCCGTTTATGTGCGCCGGTCACACGGTGGGGCGCGAACAAGTCACCGAGCATATCAAAGACAATCCCGATCAGGTTAAGAAGGGGATGGAGGTCATCACCGCGAGCCTGATGACCTTCGTCAAGGCGTGTGTTCGGTTGGGCATCGATGGCTTCTACGCCTCCACGCAAGGCGGCGAGAGCCATCGGTTCGAGGATCCTGCCCTCTTCGCGGAGTGTGTGAAGCCATATGATCTGGCGCTTTGGGAAGAGATGGATCGTTCGTGTGTGTTCAACATTCTTCACGTGTGTGACTATCACGGTGGGTACGATGACCTGACGCCCTTCTTCGACTATCCCGGTCACGTGGTGAATTGTAGCCTGAAGGTTGGAACGGAAATGCTGAGCGGTGAAGAGATCGCTCGGATGTTTGGCAGACCCTATATGGGCGGTATGGACCGGCACGGTGTCATCGTCTCGGGGAGCCCTGAGGAGATCGAGCGTGCGACCCGGCAGGTGTTGGGCGATGCGCCTGATCGCTTTATTCTGGGCGCCGACTGTACGTTGCCTAGCGACATCGACTGGGATAACATCCGGACAGCGATCTCCACGGCTCACGGATACAGGGCGAAGTGAGCGACGGCGCCGTCCACTGCTGCATTGACGGAGTGTGTACATGCTGATACCACGCAAGGGGGTTCAACCAGGTCTGAAGATCGCGGCGCAGGTGACGTCAGAGCCGTCTGCTGACGACCTGGCGTTCATCCGGCGGATGGGTGTAGACTATGTCGTGCTCTGGACGGACGGAGAGAAAGCGAGCCACGAGTACTACGCCAGTCGCCGCAGGCTCTTCGAAGAGGCCGGGCTGACCGTCTACGGTTTTGGCAACAGTGACGTCCACAATCAGGACGCCATCGTTCTCAACTTGCCTAACCGCGACGAAAAGATCGAAGAGTACAAGCGGCACGTGCGCAACCTGGGTCGTGCTGGGATTCGTTACACGACATACGCTCACATGGCGAACGGCATCTGGAGCACGGCGTCGGAGCCAACACGCGGCGGGGCGCAGGCGCGGGCTTTTGACCTGGACAAGGCGGAGTACGGCGACTGGGGCGCGGTGAAGTACTACGCGCCGCTGTCGCACGGGCGGGCGTATTCGGAGGAAGAGATATGGGACAACTTCGAGTACTTCATCAGACACGTTGTGCCGGTTGCGGAGGAGGCGGGCGTCCGGATAGGCATCCACCCCGACGATCCGCCCGTACCCGAGCTGGGCGGCGTCCCGCGCTGCATATTCAGCAGCTTCGAGGGTTACCGTCGCGCGATGGAGATGGCCGATAGCTCCAATGTCGGGCTCTGTCTCTGTGTGGGATGCTGGCTGGAGGGCGGCGAGCTGATGGGTAAGGATGTGCTCGAGACCATCCGCTACTTCGGTGAGCGGGGCAAGCTGTTCAAGGTTCACTTCCGCAACGTGAATCATCCGTTGCCACATTTCGTCGAGACGTTTCTGGACGATGGATATATGGACATGTATCAGGTGATGAGAGCACTGCGCGCCGTTGACTTCGATGGCGTCATCATCGCCGATCACATTCCGCTGATGACGGAGGATCACCGGGTTGGCACGGCGTACAGTATCGGGTACATCAAGGCGTTGATGGAACGAGCCGATGCCGAGTTTGGCACGACGTAGCCCCTGTCCCATATGCTGCGTTACGACGGAGTCTGCTCAACAGCCTCTGGTGGAACGGGCGCGTTTCAGGTGAGGAGATATTCCGGACTATGAGTGGGCACAGGCGCGTGAGTGCGAGCTGGAATAACAGGACCGGGGGCAGAAGACTCCAGTTCGTCCTGTGGCTGATCCCTATCGTTGCCTATCTGATCTATGGACTGGTTCATCTGAGCGCCTGTGCATGGGACCATGACGAGGGGCTGTATCTGCAGCGAGCGGCGTTAGCCAATGCCGGGCACTCACTCTACACTGAGATACTGCTGAACAAACCACCTCTCCTGGTGTGGCTCTTGCAGGTTGCCTTCTGGCTGGGCGGCGCCTCGGTGGAAACCGGCCGGCTGATCGTGCTGCTACTCAATCTGGCTGGCATGGTTGCGCTCACAGTGTTCGCCTGGGGACTCTGGGGTGAGCGGGCGGGTGTGGCAGCGGCCTGGCTATGCCTCGGTCTGCCCGAGTTCATTGAACGTTCCGCCGTAATCGTCGCTGACTTACCTGCTGCGTCTTTGGCAAGCGTGTCGTTGGCGGCTGCCTTGCTGCACCGCCGTGGTCATCATCGGTATACCTGGTTGGTCCTCTCGGGCTTCACATACGCTGCAGCAGTTCTGATCCACCCACTTGTTGTGTATACCGCATTACCGCTCGGTGTCGTCCTGCTGTCACGACGTCCCCTGCTCTCGATTACCTGGTGTGATGGGGGCCGAGTACGCGAATGTCGGGCAGGCTGGCGGGAGATGGCGTTCTTGGTCGCCGTGATCTCTGGAAGCTGTCTTCTGACGCTCATCCCCGTCGACGCCGCCGCTTATGCAGAGTGGGTCATCGCGACCAACGCATCGGGACTGGCGACCGGAGTGCTGGAGCGGATCGGTCATAATTGGGAGTATGTCCGAGACTATCTGATGGATCAGCCGGCGATCCTCGGCCTAGCGGTTGTGAACTCGGCGATGGCTGGGGCGACTGTCGATGGTCGGCGTCGCTGGGGTGTCGTGTATGCGTGGTTCTTCGGTGCGTGCGCGACGCTTCTGGTTACGTCGCCGATCTGGCTGCACTACCTCCTGTTGCTGGCGCTTCCTGTGGTGATTGTGGCCAGTGGCGGCGTCGCGCAGGTGGCGACGTGGTTGATCGACTCTTCTCGATCTGGGCGGGAGTGGTCACAGTGGCAGAGGGCGCTGGCCATACTGGTTGCCGGGAATGTGCTTTTATTCGGGATCCAGGGCACTCAGAACGTGACATCAACCCTGGATGCGACCACGCGTACCTGGACCGACGAGGCCAGGAAGATACAACGGGTTCTGCTCAGGGAGGCGCCCGCAGGGGGATACGTGGTATCGGACGACCCCTTCCTCGCATTCGCGACCGGACGATGGGTGGTGCCAGCGCTTACGGAGGCCTCCTTCAAATCGATCCGGGCCGGGCTCGTGACTAGCGGTGATCTCGTGGGCGATATCCTCACGTACCAGCCTGCACTCGTAGTTCTCGGTGACGGACGCCTGGGAGAGCTGGACGGTTTCGAGGAATGGGTTTCGGTGGTAGCAGAGCGACGATCCGAGGTGGGGGAGACCCGTGTGTATCAGATGGCCTATTCCGAGGATGCCGCATTCGACCTGACGGACGGACCTTCGTGGGTGGGGTCGGGCATCACGTTGCGCGATGTGGCCATCTCGGATACCGAGATTGAACCAGGTGATACGATCAGTGTCACACTGATGTGGATGCGTATGGGGCCTGTGCTGGGAGACCCGCACGTCTTCGTACATCTGTTGGGCGATGATGGCGAACTTGTGGCCCAACACGATGGAACCCCGGTGATGGGCTTGCTGTCGGCGGCGGATTGGCCGCAAGGAGTGATGGTCCCGGATCCGCACGTACTGACCGTTCCGGAGGACGTACCGCTCGGGCGACACCAACTCGTTGCCGGAATGTATAACTGGCCCGATCTCCTGCGGCTTCCGGCTCTAAGTGTGAAGGGCCAGCGTTGGCCGAACGACGCCATAGAACTGGGCGATATTGTCGTGTGTGCAGGTACCGGGGAGAATCGGTTCGGGTATCCTGGCCTGGGAGCCTGGGCAGCTCTGGGGGCCTTCGCAGTTCCAGTTCTGGCCTCGTGCTCGTGACTGGTTCTGAGGCGATACTGCAGTCTAGGCTGGCATCAATCGGGCCATCGGGTGCTCCGGTGACGGAGACGACGAGCCAATCATAAATTGGGCGACCAGTTGTGTGGGAGTTGGATGGCCTGTAGAATTGGCGTCGGTGTGGAGAGGGGGTGTCACGGTATGCATTTTGAGTTTGCCACGGCTGGGCGGATCGTCTTCGGTCCCGGCGTAGTGAGCGAGGTGGGACCTGCCGCAGCGCATATGGGCCGGCGCGCGCTTCTACTCACTGGTCGAACGCCCAGAAGGGCTGCCTGCGTGTCGGAGGCCCTGCGCGAGCACGATGTAGTGATCACTACGGCGGTTGTCTCGGACGAACCAACAACTGATCTGGTTCGAGATCTGGTTGACTGCGCCAGGGCAAAGACGTGTGATCTGGTCGTATCGGTGGGTGGGGGCAGTGTGCTGGATGCCGGCAAGGCCGTTGCAGCGCTTCTGACCAATGGCGGTGTGCCGCTGGACTATCTGGAGGTGATCGGACGTGGGCAACGGCTGCTGCGACCGGCCGCGCCCCATATCGCTGTCCCCACGACAGCGGGGACCGGCACGGAAGTCACGGCGAACGCGGTGCTCAAGTCTCCGGAGCATCGTGTGAAGGTCAGCCTGCGCGGCCCCACGATTCTCCCGAGCCTTGCGCTCGTCGATCCGGAGTTGACGCACAGCTTGCCGCCGTCGGTCACGGCCAGCACCGGATTGGACGCCTTCACTCAACTGATCGAACCCTACGTGTCCCATCAGGCCAATCCCATCACGGATGGGCTGTGCCGCGAGGGCATTCAGCGTGTGGCCCGTTCGCTGCGCAGGGCGTTTGAGAGTGGTGACGACTGTGGAGCCCGCGAGGATATGGCCCTGGCGAGTCTGTTCGGCGGCCTGGGGCTGGCGAATGCCAAACTTGGAGCGGTACATGGCTTCGCAGGTGTGCTGGGTGGGATGTTTCCTGCGCCCCACGGCGCGATCTGTGGCCGGTTGTTGCCCTGCGTGATGGCGGCGAATGTGCGGGCGCTGACAGGGAGAGCATCGGATGGCGAGGCGCTTCGGCGCTATGACGAGATCGCACGGTGGTTGACCGGGTCGGTGGATGCCGTCGCGGCGGATGGTCTGGCCTGGGTGGCGGAGCTCTGCCAGGCGCTCGCGACGCCTCCATTGTCACAGTATGGGATGACGGAGGAGAGTTTCCCGGCAGTGATCAATCTCACGCTCCGTTCCAGCAGTATGAAAGGAAATCCAATCTCTCTCACAGAGGATGAGTTGCGCTGGATTCTGGAACAATCACTGTAGGAGGATTCTGATCTATGTCGATGTCGTTGAGAGGTGTATTTCCACCCATTCCAACTCCGTTCGATGCTGATGAGAATGTCGATCTGGGGGCGCTGTCCGCAAACCTGGAGCGCTGGAATGCGTACGATCTTGCGGGGTACGTCGTGCTTGGGTCGAACGGTGAGGCGGTCTTCCTGGATGATCGGGAGCGCATTGCCGTTCTCGAGAGGGCGCGGCGCGCCATTCCCGCTGACAAGCTGATGGTCGCGGGTACCGGATGCGAGTCAGCGCGCGAGACGATCGCGCTGACCCAGCAGGCGGCGGCGGTGGGGGCGGATGCCGTCTTGGTGATGACGCCACACTACTACGGAGCGATGATGAAGCCCGATGGCCTTGTGGGCTACTACTGTGCCGTCGCTGACGCGTCGCCGATCCCGGTTCTTCTGTACAACGTACCCAAGTTCACCCGCGTTGATATGGATGTGTCGATCATTCTGAGAGCGGCCGAACATGCGAACATTGCGGGCATCAAGGATAGCAGCGGAAACGTGGCTAAACTTGCAGACATCGTCCGGCTAACGTCAGCGGGCTTTCAAGTGCTTGTTGGGACGGCCGGTGTGCTGTTCGCCGGACTGGCAGTGGGTGCTGTAGGGGGTGTGGTGGCTCTGGCGAACGTCGCCCCCCAACAGTCCATTGACATTCAGCGGCTGACGGAAGCTGGTCGGTGGGGGGAGGCGCTGGAGCTGCAGCGACAGATGATGCCGGTCAACGCGGCTGTCACCGGGCGTTTCGGTATCGCCGGACTCAAGGCAGCACTGGACATGCTGGGGTATCGCGGCGGTTCGGTTCGACTGCCGTTGCAGGGCATAGATGCCGACGACCGGGATGTGCTCCGTGATATACTTATCGAAGGTGGCGTCCTCGGGTCTGCTATGTCCGACACACAGGAGGAATGACGATGAAGGATCGTTCGTTGCTGATGATTCCTGGCCCGATCGAGTTCGAGCCTGAGGTGCTGGCGGCGCTGGGTGCTCCGACGAATAGCCACGTGGCCCCCGAGTTCATTGAGGAGTTTGGACAGGCCCTCGAGCGCTTGCGCGACGTCTTTCTGTCGTCCGATGGACAGCCCTTTGTGATCGCAGGATCGGGGACGCTGGCGATGGATCTGGCTGGCGCCAATCTCATCGAGCCCGGCGATAGGGCATTGGTTGTGAACACGGGCTACTTCAGCGACCGTTTTGGCGAGTTGCTTGAGCGTTACGGCGCTGTGGTGACTCATGTGCGGGCTCCAGTGGGCGCACGCCCAACGCTGGATGAGGTGGAGGACGCTCTGAAAGGCGCTGTGTACCAGGTGATGACCGTGACGCACGTCGATACGTCGACGGGTGTTGTAGCTGACGTTGAAGAGCTGGCTGCTCTGGCGCGTCGGTACGGAGTACTCACGGTTGTAGATGGGGTCTGTTCAGTGGCCGGGGAAGCACTGCGCATGGATGAGTGGGGCGTGGATATAGCTCTCACGGCGTCGCAGAAGGCCATCAGCGTTCCACCCGGCCTGGCTCTGCTCGTCGCCGGACCGCGGGCGATGGAGAAGTTCAGGCGGCGCAAGTCGCCGGTGGCCAACTACTATGCCGACTGGACAAACTGGCTCCCCATCCTGCAGGCGTACGAGGCGCGCAAGGCCGGTTACTTCGGCACACCGCCCGTCAATCTCATCTGCGCCTTGAATGTCAGCCTCAAGCACATACTGACCGAGGGCATGGAGGCGCGGTTCCGACGTCACCGGGCGCTGGGTTCGGCCTGTAAGGCAGCTATGGCGGCTTTGGGCCTGGGCCAGGTGCCGGTGAGCGCTGAGTGCGCTGCCAACACGATGACTGCGCCCCGGTATCCTGCAGGCGTCTCTGGCAATGATTTGTTGCCCCGTGTCAAGGCTGCGGGCGCGATTCTGGCTGGCGGTCTCCATCCTGCCATTCGCGCCGAGTACTTCCGCATCGGACATATGGGAACAGCGAACGCAGGCGATCTACTGGCAACGGTCAATGCCATAGAGGCTGGTCTCGCGGCTTGTGGATATGCGTTCGAGCCAGGTACCGGCGTGACAGCCGCAGTGCGGACGTTGGCACTGGCTCAGGTTGACCTTAGGTGAGGATGTATAGATGACAATGTCTTTCGATGTTGACGCGGTTCGGGCCTCTTTCCCGGCTCTCACCCAGACGCTGGATGGACGGCCGGTCGTGTTTCTGGACAACCCCGGCGGCACGCAGGTGCCACAGAGTGTGGTTGACGCTATGGTCGGCTATCTGATCAACCACAATGCGAATCACGGGGGCGCGTTCGCTACGAGTCAGCGTAGCGATGCAGTTCTGCACGAGGCGCATGTCGCAATAGCGGATATGCTCAATGCAGCGTCACCCGATGAGATCGTCTTCGGCGCCAATATGACGACACTCACTCTGAGTGTGAGCCGGGCACTGGCGCGCCAGATCGACGAGGGTGACGAGATTGTCGTGACGCGGATGGATCACGATGCCAACATCTCACCCTGGTTGCTGATCGCGGAAGACCGTGGGGCGACTGTGCGCTGGGTCGACTTCGATGTGGAGGACTACACGCTCGATATGGACGCGATGCACGACCTGATTAACGAGCGCACAAAGATCGTCGCCATTGGCTATGCCTCGAATGCGACCGGGACAGTCCACGATGTAGCCACCATCGTGAAATGGGCCCACGACGTGGGTGCACTGGCGTTTGTGGATGCAGTGCAATATGCGCCTCACGGCCCGATTGATGTGCAGGCGCTGGGGAGTGATTTCCTGGTCTGCTCCGCGTACAAGTTCTACGGGCCGCATGTGGGCGTGCTCCACGGACGACAGGATCTGCTGGAGGTACTGCGCGCCTATAAGGTGCGACCGGCTCCCGACGAGCCGCCGGGAAAGTTCGAGACGGGCACGCTCAACCACGAGGGGATCGCGGGTGTGCTCGCTGCGGTAGAGTACCTGGCGTCGATCGGTGAACAGTATGGCGGGGCCTATGTCGATCGCTTTCCGGGGCTCAACGGGCGACGCTTACAGCTCAAGACCGGCTTGACTGTGCTGCGGGAATACGACCACGTGCTGAGTTCTGCCATCCTGGGAGAATTGGAGCAGTTGCCTGGTGTGCATATCCACGGCATTGTCGATCGTGGCCGGCTGGATGAGCGAGTCCCCACCGTGTCGTTCACCTGGGAGGGACGACATCCGCTGGACATCGCCACGGCCCTCGGACACGACGGCATTTTCGTCTGGGACGGAAACTACTACGCGCTGGCCGTGACCGAGCGCCTGGGTGTGGAATCGCAGGGCGGTATGGTCCGGATTGGCGCGGTGCACTACAATACGGTGGACGAGATTCATCGGCTGGGCGCCGCGTTGCGGAACCTGATCTAGCTGCGCGTGCTGTTGTTCAGCTCGGTCTTGGCGCTCGGCATCACGGTGGCCATCAGGATCGCTGCGATGAGCGACATCACTGCGCCGAACAAGAACGGGGCGGGGGCGCCAAAGCCCTGCCAGGCGCCGATCCCCTGCCACAGAATACCGGCGATGACCGAAGCGGGGAAGTCCAGAACGCCCAGGATAGCGTTGTACGTACCGTATGCTGTGCCGCGCAACTCCGTCGGCACGATATCGGCTACCATCGCCTTGGTCGTTCCGTAGGCCAGGCCGTAGTACACTCCGTAGACGGCATACAGGGCCCAAACATGCCAGCCCGTGCCGGCGATGGCGAAGCCGAAGTAGATGGCTGCGTAGACCAACCACCCGCCGATAATCACGCGCCGGCGTCCGATCCGGTCGGACAATGAGCCAGCTGGTGTGCTGACGATCGTGTATACCAGGTTGAATGTGATCAGCATCCCCAGCACGCCGAGGACGTTCAGCCCACGCTCCTGCGCACGGAGTACAAGAAATGCATCCGATGAATTGCCCAGGTCGAACAGGCCCACGATGAGCATGAAGATGGCAAATCGCTTGCCCAGGCCGCGGAACGAGATGCGCGGCAGCGTCTGTCGCGCTGTAACCTGGACGTCGCGAGCGCCGATGGCCAACGAAAGAACTGCCAGAACCGCGGGTATCAGGCTGATCAGAACGATAAGCTGGAATGTCGATCGACCGAGAGTCGCACTGCTGGCCTGTGCCAGCCAGACCACGACGAGCGCGATGACGAGACCCAATGCCGCTCCGGCTGTGTCGGCTGCACGGTGGAACCCGAAGGCCAGCCCGCGATGCTCTTCCTTGATGCTGTCGGCGACCAGTGCGTCCCGTGGTGCAGTACGTACCCCTTTGCCTACGCGGTCGGCCCAGCGCACACCGGCGACCATTCCCCACGAGTTGGCAATGTAGAAGAATGGCTTGGCAAGCGCGGAGAGACCATAACCAGCGACTGCCAGCCACTTACGCGCGCCGAGCCGGTCAGATAGCCACCCCGAGAAGACCTTCAGTATACTGGCGGTGGCTTCGGCGATCCCCTCGATCAACCCAATGATGTTGGTCTTGACCCCAAGTACATTGGACAGGAACAGCGGCAGGATGTTGATCACCATCTCGCTCGAGATATCCATGAAGAAACTTGTCAGGCTGACGGCCCATACATTGCGAGGCAGTGAGCGGATTGCTGGCCTGTCCCGCTGCTGATGGTCATTCTCGATCATGTCTGGCTCCTTTTATCGATTCCTGGCGTCTGGGGCATCACATCCAGCGTCACCACACACCTCGTCGACAAGTTCCTTGAGACGGCGGCGCGCCTCGGACAGCGCCGCCTCGCCTGTCGGCGTGATCACGTAGTACCGTCTCTGGCGTCCCTCGATGACTTCTCTGTGACTGGTCAGATAGCCCTGCTCCTCCAGACCGTGGAGAGTGGGATAGAGAGTGCCAGGGCTCAGTGTGTAACCGTGATGAGACAACTCCTCAATCAGCCACAGACCATAGACCGGCGCCTGTGCGGCGTGATACAGTATATGCAGTTTGATGAAGCCCGAGAAGACATCCTGCAACATCTGTCTATTTCCATTATCGGGTAACGATATCGACCTTCGATATTATAATCGCGTCTGTTGAGTTGTCAAGTCAAGACTGAACGAGCACGCGTGACTGAACTCCCATTGACACCGGATTGCCCTGTCACTATACTGAGTGATGGAGGTGTCAATGTGCTAGAAGAACCCAAACGCGAGCTGGGACTGCTGCTGACGCTCGTCCTGCCTGTGACGCTGCTGATCTGGATAGCCGGCGCCTTGCCTGTGTCGGCGCGACCCGTGGCGGCAACGCCGTTGCCGCCGGTATCCGGGTCGGACGGCTTTGGCGGTGTCTGTTACTCGCATTACTACGGACCGAACGATCGCCCCTATCTGCCGTTGGTGCGGAATCTCGGCGTGACGCACGATCGCATTGATTTTCGGTGGGACAGAATCAGAGAGGCGGGGAGCTACGAATCTTACGACAGTGTTGTCAACGATGTCGCGTCCTATGGCGTCGATCTCATCGGGATTCTAATGGCGACGCCCCCGAATTTCCGGAAGCCGGGCTGCAGTATTGGCGCCAGCGTCGCCCCGGGCGTGCGCACCGCTGATGCAGAACGTCCCATGGGCTGGTACGCGCCAGAAACCGACCGGTTTCTGGCGCTGTCCTCGGCCTTAGCGGACTCGGATCCGGGGGCGTGCCCTCCGAACGGACTGTACAATACCTGGAGTCCCACCAACTTCAACGGCAACGTGTGGGCTGAGTTTGTGTACAACACAGTGACCCACTTCAAGAGCCGCGTGCGTGTGTGGGAGATCTGGAACGAACCCGAGTGGAGCTGGTTCTGGCTTGGCACTGATGCGGAATATGCACAATTGCTCAAAGTGGGCTATCGGGCTGCGAAGTTGGCCGATCCGGACGCGACCGTACTGTTCGGAGGGCTGCACTATTGGGCTGATCCCACGTTCTACGAGCGGGTGCTCGATATCATCAACGATGATCCGCAGGCGCCTGCCCACAACTACTTCTTCGACGCGATGTCCGTACATCTCTATGGTCGCTCGTCCACGACGTACGACATCGTCAAGTCTATCCAGTCGCGCATGCGTCTCTATGCGACAGACCACCCGGTTTGGCTTACGGAGACCGGCGTGCCGGTCTACGATGGGGACTATCCTGGCGCCCGTACAGAGTACAGTGCGACCGAGGTGGAGCAGGCGGCATTCTTGATCCAGTCGTACGCCAATGCGCGCGCGGCCGGCGTCCAGCGATATCACTGGTTCCGCGTTCACGATCACGATATGGAGGAACACTTCGGTCTCACCCACGATGAGACGTACCTGCGACCATCCTACGTCGCGTATCAGGTGGCGTCGACCTATCTCATCTCGCCCGCGCTGGTGACAAATGTGAACCACCTGGGAGGCACGGTTCGTCGTGTCACCTTCTGGGGTACGCCGTGGGGCAAGGTCAGCGTCGTGTGGAACACCATCTCGACCACTCTGGAGTTCGGCTACGGCGCCACGCTACCCTCGGCGACGCGGGTAGATCGCCGTGGTGTGACCCAGCCCCTGACGCCCGTGGGCGGCACGTATACGCTCACCCTGCCTGGCGCTACAGCCCATCTCGTGGACGCACCGACCGACTACTTCATCGGCGGCGAACCTTATCTGGTGATCGAGTCCGACACCGTGCCGCCGACGGCATCGATCCAGCCTGTGCCCGTGAAGACTTACAGTTATACAGTTCAGGTCGCATGGTCCGGCTCGGACGATGCGGCGGGGATCTGGATGTACGACGTACAGGTTAAGGAGGGAGGGGAAGCCTGGCGGGACTGGCAGTCATCGACCACGACAACATCGGCGTCCTATGCCGGAGCTTCTCACAATCAGACGGTTTGCTTCCGGGTCCGCGCCTGGGACCGGGCTGGAAACCCAGGTTCGTGGACGGACGGTTCCGCCTGCACAACCTTCGTGCTTGAGAGGGCGGTGCACCTTGTCGTAGGCGCGGTCGCAGGGGCATCAGACGATGGTCTGTCGTCTGCCGATGTCGTCACGCTCACCAACGTCTCGTTCCGGCTGGTCAATGCCGCCTTCACCGATGTGGTCTCTCCGGGCGCAGGGGCTAGCTGGGAGCTGAGCGCCACCCTGGGCTGTGGATACCATCGCCTCATCGTGACGCCAGAGGGCTGGTGGAAGCCGCCACCCGGTTGGCTGCCGGCCTACCTTCCAGTTCACATTGAGCCTGGCATGGGGCGCCTGGAGATCGCGATTCCTCAAGTCACGCTGATGCCTCATGCGTTCTCTCGTTGGTTGCCGATCGTTCTCGCGCGCAGCGGATAGGGCGCGGCGATCGCCTGAAGGGAGGGCGGCAGGAGCCCTGCTATCACATAGCAGGGCTCCTGGTCAGATTGTGGTGAACTTGGGTCCTAGGTGGATGGCGCGTGAGCAGTTCGACCTCGCGCTTGCCTCTTTGAATGAAACAGGATGATCGCGCCCACAACGGAGGCGATAGACACCACAGACCCTAGCACAGCAGCCCCGATCGTCAGTATTCGCCGCATGCGCCTTGCCACTGCCATGCGCCGCCTGTCGTTCTCCACGAGCTCACTTCGCAGTTTGTGGACAAAAGCGGGCCGGGGATATACGGGCTTCATGTGGGTATGAAGCAGTTCGGCCAAACTGAGCAACGGCAAGACGCTATCGGTCTCCGTCATGCATGTGGCCGGAGTCTTAAGGCTAGTACTGCTAGGGTTCATCAGTCCATCGGCGTGTCTCGCCAACAGGTCGGATATGTTGGATGCGTTCATTGTTTGTTCCCCATCGTCTGGTCTTGGATGTGGTCTAGTTCCTCGCGCAATGCAACCAATGTGCGATGGTACAACGATTTGATAGCTCCCTCGGTTCGTCCCATAATCCTGCCGATTTCGGCGTTGCTCATCTGTTCAACGAATTTGAGGATGATCAATTGCTGTCGCTCAGGCGGGAGTCTTCGCACTGCCTGCATCAATGTCTCTTCCTGACTCGACTCCTCGCTCAACACAACCGGGTCTTCGCGCGACGGCCCGGTCAACGGCACATCGTCCAGCGGGACGAATTGGCGGCGCGAGCGATCTCTATGCCAGTTGGCCACTACATTGTGAGCGATACGATACAACCAAGCCGAGAAGGGCGCGCCGCGATCGACGTAACGCGGCATATGCTTGAGTGCGCGCTGAAATGTGCGAGCAGTCAGATCCTCTGCATCGTGATGATTGGTGGTACGGTAGTATATGTAGTTGTAGATCTTCCCCACATATCGCTCGTACAGGACCCCAAAAGCTTCAGGTTCCTCTTTCGCACGAGCAATTAGTATGGCATCGCTTTCCTCGTTCATAAGTGTGTCTACTGTCCGTTCCGAGGAGCGCGATGTTGTCTCACTCACTAGAACACCATCGCACTATCGGGGTTACGTGGCATGCATTCCAGGGAATTGAGTATAGCAGACTCGTGTGAGGCGTCAACTGGAATTGACTTGTTTGATCGTATGCCTGTCAGGTCAGGACGAGGCTGGCCCTAAGTGCCGCGCCTTGTCATTATCATCCTTTCGTGCTACACTCATCCTCTGGCAAGCGCCGCCCCATTGCGTGTGGCAGCAATCTTGAGGGTCAGTGGTAGCTTCCCTTGGATCGGCTTGTCGAAGTTCAGGGTGCGAGGATGCTATGGTCAAGCGTGTGTTAGTCATATTGATAGCCTTGGTACTCGCGCTAGTTGCGGTGCGAGCACCCGGTTGGGCTGCACCGCTCCTCCAGGCGCGGTCGGTTATCACGTATCCGACCGACGGGATGACGGTCAGTGGGGTTGTTGACATCACCGGAATCGCCACACACCCTAGCTTGAGCTTCTACCAGTTGCGGTACGCCGCTGGAGCGCAGGAGACTGGCGAATCGCAGTGGATCGACTTCGCGGTGGTGCAGAGCACGCCTGTCGACAACGGCGTGTTGGCCGGTTGGGACACGACGATCATTCCGGATGGACAGTACACGCTGGCGCTGGCTGTTTGGGGCGAGAATGACGCTAACAGCCCGTATGTCGTATTCGTTCGCCGGGTAACAGTCAACAACGCGCAGCCGGTTCCTTCTCCGACCTCTGAGGAGCCGACGGAGACGCCTGAGCCGGAACCCACAATCCCGGCGGGTCCGTCTCCGACTCCGATGTCCGTCGAGCTTCCAGCCACGTCGACGCCGCGACCATCACCGACTCCACTGGGTACAGAGGATGCAAAGGTTTCGACGCCATCAGCGCCCGTCGATGATGACTCACCGAGCGTTGTTCTGGACGTCGGTGAACTGCGAAGCGCTTTCTGCGCAGGTGGGACGATCAGTATGCTTCTCTTATCGTTGTGGGGCATATACCTGGTTGTCAAGGCCGGTGTACGGTGGTTCCTGCGCGAGCGGATTGGGCCGTCTCAGGACTAGCGTGGCGGCCTGAGCATTACCGTCCTCCCATGCGGTTCTATGCTGAGCGCAACACGATCGTGTGTTGCGTTTTCTTCCGTTGTCACTGAGGCGAGCACGTGGACATGTACTTGATCGCAGGTCTGGGTAATCCCGGGCGGAAATACGCGGGCAACCGACACAATGTCGGGTTTCAGTGTGTCCAGCGGTTGGCTGCGACACGTGACCTGTCCTTTGATCAGAAACTCAAAGGAGCTGAGTGTGCACGCGGCGTGATTGGCGGCCGACAGGTGATACTGGTTAAGCCCCAGACCTTTATGAACGAGAGTGGGCGATCGGTGGCGCCGATAATGAGCTTTTACCGCATTCCGTTGGGGCAGGTCCTGGTGATCTATGATGATCTCGACCTACCCTTTGGAGCCATTCGTCTACGTCCTGCCGGCGGAGGCGGCGGTCACAAGGGAGTTCAATCGATCATTGAGCATCTGGGTGGACAGAGGGAGTTTCCTCGTCTCCGTATTGGCATCGGTCGACCGCCCGGAAGAATGGAGCCCGCCGCTTATGTGCTTCAGGATTTCGCCACAGAGGAGTTACTGATCCTGGACGGCATCCTGACGCGAGCAGTGGAGGCAGTACAAGTCTGGCTTGCAGATGGCATTGATTCCGCAATGACTCATTACAATCAGAGTGGCGAAGGTGAACATATCCGGGCTTCTGAATCTATTTGAGTCGCTGCCCGCTTATCGGGCGTTGCGGGATGACCTGAACGCCGGGATAGCACCCTCTCCTCTGGGTTTGCTCCGGGCGGCACGGCCCGCGTTACTGGCTGCGCTTGATCGCGACCTAAACCGGCCATTGCTGGTCGTTGCAGGATCGGTGGATCGCGCCAGATCGCTGACCGGTGCACTGCGGGATTGGGCAACCGACTCCAGCAGTGTCACCAGTTTCCCGGAGCCGTCGGCACTGTTCTACGAGCGTGCTGCCTGGACAGAGGATGCGATCATCGGCCGCCTGCGGGTGCTGCTTGATCTCTACGCTGATGCTACCGTTTCTCCCGAGTCAACGGGGGACGGTGTCCGCACGCGTCGCCGGTTTGTCGTAGCTTCGGTACGGGCGCTCATGCAGCGGACGATCCCCTTGCGACAGTTCCGTATGTCTGTGCGCGAGATGCATGTCGGCCAGGTGCTGGATCTGGAGCAGGCGCTGTATCGGTGGTCCGGATTGGGCTATGAACCCACCAGCGTGGTCGAACTGCCTGGGCAATTCAGCCACAGAGGTGGCATACTTGACATCTACCCCCCGGCGGACAAGGTCCCCGTGCGCATTGAGCTCTTTGGGAGCGAGATCGAATCGATCCGTCGATTCGATCCTGCCACGCAGCGATCCGGTGAGCGAGTGGAGTCGGTGACTATCACGCCAGCTCGCGAGGCGCTTCCGAGACATGGCCCGCGCGTTGCAGAACGTGTTGCGGCTCTGTTAGCCAAGAATCTACCCCTTGACGCCCGTGTCGAGCTCGAGACGCATCATCAAGGCTTGAGTTCTGCCACACCGTTCCCAGGGATAGAGTTCTACCTTCCCCATTTTTACTCAGAGTCGGCATCTTTGCTCGACTACATGCCTGCGGATGCACTGATTGTCGTCGACGACCCTCAGGAGCTGGGTGAGGTTTGGTCGGACCTGGAGGCGGAAGCCCTGAAGGTGAGAGCTGCCGCTGAGGACGCGGATGTGTTGCCTGCGGACTACCCACTTCCGTTCCTGACGTGGGACGAGTGGGTAGAGCAGTCTACTGATCGATTCACGCTAGTTCTGGGACATGGAGAGGATGGCAACGAGACCGCATTGTCCAGGATCTTCCGTCCAGGACCCCGGTTTGGTGGACAGGTCAAGCCGTTCCTCGACCACATTCGAGCTCTGCGGGATCGGGGAGGGCGGTCTGTCGTCATCAGCCAGCAAGCGCGTCGTCTGGCCGAGTTGTGGAATGATGCGCTGGATGATGTGGGTGCTTCGTCCCTGACCTACGCGCTTCCGCTGGAGAATCTGGATGTGCTGCCCTCAGCTCCGCTCACGTTCGTACACGGCGCCATGGCCGAGGGTTGGGTTTTGCGGCAAGCCGACACCGGAGAGCAAGCTGCGCCCTTTGACCTGATCACCGATGCTGAAGTATTCGGCTGGCGGCGCCCCGAGCCTCGCCGGCCGATGCATCGGCGTAAGGCAGCGCCAGAGGCTCACTTCGCCGACCTCTCGCCCGGCGACTACGTCGTGCACGTGGAGTACGGCATCGGTGTATTCCGTGGTCTCGTCTCGCGGGCAGTGGATGGTAACGAGCGCGAGTATCTCCTGGTTGAGTACTCGGGGCGCGACCGTTTGTACGTGCCGATCCATCAGGCCGATCGCCTGAGCCGATACATCGGCGCCGATGATCGCCCCCCCGTTCTGAACAGACTCGGTGCGGCTGAGTGGCGCCAGGTCAAGGAGCGTGCCAAGAAGGCGGCCGAGGAGATCGCGCGAGAGCTGCTTGAGCTCTACGCAGCACGCGAGCTTGCCCAGGGATACGCATTCGACCCGGACACGCCTTGGCAGACTGAGCTGGAGGCTGCATTCCCGTATTTTGAGACCGAGGATCAGTTGCACGCTATCGCAGATGTCAAGACGGATATGGAGGCATCGAAGCCGATGGATCGCCTCATCTGTGGCGACGTGGGCTATGGCAAGACCGAGGTGGCGCTGCGCGCAGCGTTCAAGGCGGTCATGGCGGGCAAGCAGGTGGCCGTGTTGGTGCCAACCACCGTCCTGGCTCAGCAGCATTACACCAACTTCCGGCAGCGTCTCGCTCCGTTCCCTGTGGAAATCGATGTGCTGTCGCGCTTCCGGTCGCCAGCGGAGCAGAGCAAGATTCTGACGCGCCTGCTAGATGGTCAGGTCGATATCATCGTGGGTACCCATCGGCTTCTCCAGAAAGATGTCGCCTTTGGGGATCTGGGTCTTCTGATTATAGATGAGGAACAGCGTTTCGGAGTGACGCACAAGGAGCGGCTGAAGCAGATGCGTACGGAGGTGGACGTGCTCACAATGACTGCGACGCCTATCCCGCGCACTCTGTATATGGCGCTGACGGGCGTTCGGGACATCAGTATCATTGAGACACCACCCGAGGAGCGTCTGCCGATCAATACGTACATCGGTGAGTATGACGGTGACCTGGTCAGGCGGGCCATTCTCCGTGAGCGTGACCGCAATGGTCAGGTGTTCTACGTCCACAATCGCGTGCAGACGATCAGTACCGCACAGCGGCGTCTGCAACAGCTTGTACCCGAGGCAACCTTCGCGGTCGCCCATGGGCAGATGAAGGAGTCAGAGCTGGAACGCGTGATGGTGCGCTTTGTGTCAGGTGAAGTCGACGTGTTGGTGTGTACCAGTATCATTGAGAGTGGTCTGGACATTCCCAATGCGAACACGTTGATTGTCGAGCGCGCAGATCGTTTCGGGTTGGCCCAGCTCTACCAGCTCAGGGGACGTGTAGGCCGGGGGGCACAGCGGGCGTATGCATACTTCTTCCACGACCGGACCTCTCGACTCACGGAGGAATCTCGTCTGCGGCTCGAGACGATCCGCGAGGCAACGGGTCTAGGCGCTGGGTACACGATTGCCATGCGCGACCTTGAGATGCGCGGGGCAGGGGATCTGTTGGGGGCGCGACAGTCAGGCCACGTCGCCGCGGTGGGTTTTGACCTCTACACCCGCCTGCTGATCCGCGTCGTTGAGGAACTCAAGGCGCAGCAGGAGGGAAAGCCGCTGCCGCCTGAGCCGCTCAACAGCATCCGAATTGAACTACCGATGCCGGTTCAGTTGCCAGACGATTATGTTCCTGAAGTGCGGCTGCGCCTGCAGATATACCGGCGACTGGCGGAACTCACGTCCGTGCTCGAGATCAACGAGATGGAACAGGAGTTGGGGGATCGATTCGGCCCTTTGCCCGCCGGCGCCCGCAATCTGATGTATCAGCTGCGCCTCAAGGTGCTGGCGCGTGAGGCGGGCATTGAATCGATAGCGGTTGAAGACGGGAGTATCGTTCTTCGTGCCGCTCAGCATGGCTTGCCTGATCCTGCTGTGCTTCAACAGATCCTGGCCGAAGAAGATAGTATCGGTCGACAGTGCATCAGGATGCCTGTGACGCCTAGCTGGCGTGAGCGTCTGACGAAGACACTCCGAGCGATCGCGCAACGGGCGATTGACGGCTAGACGGGATGCGGATATACTGGGTGTGCTGATGTCTTGCTTGAGTGTGCGATGAGTGTAATCCATCGCGCACCGCCCTGGGAGGACGATGCGATGGATGTCTTGCGTGACGTGGCCGTCATTCTGCTGGCTGTAGAGACGCTGATTCTTGCCCTGGTACCGCTGGCGCTTGTGGGGGGGGTGGTCTACGCAGTATATTGGTTGCTGAGGCGCGAGAACTTACCGAGTTGGCTCAAGCTGCTCCACGCGTATTTGGATCTGGCAAGGGGATACGTGGAGCTCCTGATGGCTCTGATAATCCGGCCGATCGTGGTGGTCAACTCGACGTTGGCAACAGTGCGCGGTTGGTTGACGGGTATTGCCGAGAGGAGGAGCAGGTGAATCTGAGAACGCGAGTTCTGATGATAGGCGGTGTGGTGGGTGCGATGATCGGGGTGGCCGCGGCTTACCTATACCTGCGGTCCACTCCAACGGAAGTTGATCGGGAGGGGGTCGAGCGTCTGCCCTCGCCCAGCCCGGGCAAAGCGCTGACGATCGGGCTGAGCGTCCTGACGGTGCTCAAGCAGATAACCGGTCTCGGTGCTGCGTAGTCGATTCGCCAATGTATTCGATATCGCGAGGCCAAGGCTCAATGATCTGACGATTCGATAGCCGAAGTCTGTCCAACGTGGGGCGCGATACCCCACCGTGTATCCTGCGGCGAGCGCATGTGTTCACACTGCGCTCGCCGTTGCTTGTTCGCAATCTTAAAGTTTACCCCGCGATCTGGCGGAAGTGGGGAAACTATTGTATAATATGGCACGTTGTGGGGCAAAGTGGGGTGAAGTGGAATAACTGCCCTTCGACGAATCTGGCATACCCAGTCACAAGAGTGCGGCGCCATGTTCCTGGGGCAGTTTGCTCACACCATCGATGAGAAGGGGCGGTTGACGATTCCCGCCAGGTTTCGGCCCGAGTTGGCGGCCGGACTGGTGGTCACGCGGGGTATCGACCGCTGTCTCGCGATCTATCCCATGGCCGAATGGGAGCGACTTGCCGGCAAGGTCGCCTCCTTGCCGATGACTGATCGCTACGCCCGTGCGTTTCGCCGATTGGTGTTTGCCAATGCCTCTGACGCGATGCCAGACAGACAGGGTCGCGTGGTGATTCCCCCGAGCCTGAGAGAGCAAGTGGGGCTCTCAGGCGAAGTCATTGTGACAGGGCTGAACAACTACATCGAGGTCTGGAGCCCTGAGGTCTGGAGCCGTGAGTGTGAACGTGTCGAGAATGACGATTCGGATGGGGAGCGATGGGCAGTGCTCGGGATCTAGACCCAGTGGATGGTCAACCCCGCGAAGGTGCACCGTCCAGCACACACGATGGCATGCCAGAGCATGTGCCAGTCCTGTATCAGGAGGTTCTGGAGGCGCTGGAGGTCAGACCGGGTGGGGCGTACATCGATGCAACAGTGGGCGCCGGCGGACACTCGGCCGGTATTCTCGCAGCGGGTTCTCCGGATGGCCGAGTGTTGGCGCTGGATCGCGATGCACGCGCTGTTGAGACGGCGCGCACCAGATTAGCTTCGTTTGGAGATCGGGTAACCGTCATCCATAGCTCGTTCTCCAGCTTGGCCGACACAGTATCCAGATACCGGTTTGGGCCTGCCGATGGGATCCTGTTTGACCTTGGCCTGTCATCTCTGCAGTTGGCCGATGCATCACGAGGGTTCGCCTTCACTTTGGATGGGCCGCTGGATATGCGGTTCGACCGGAGTGAGGAGGGGCCTACCGCAGCTGAGATGGTCAACAGTCTCCCGGTGGAAGAACTGACCGACATTCTGCAGCGATACGGTGAGGAGAGGCAAGCCTGGCGTATTGCGAAGGCGATCGTGGCGGCGCGCCCCTATCGTACGACTGGGGACTTGGTCTCGACGATCGAGGGTGCAGTGAGGAGACGTGGACATATCCATCCAGCGACGCGCACGTTTCAGGCACTGCGAATAGCCGTCAACGCTGAGCTGGACGCGCTCGAGTCCGCATTGCCTCAGGCAGTGCAGGTACTGGCGCCCGCGGGCCGTTTGGTTGTGATCAGTTTCCACTCGCTTGAGGATCGGATCGTGAAGCGGTTTGTCCGCAGAGAGAGCACGGACTGCATCTGTCCCATCGAGGCGCCCATGTGCGTGTGTGATCACCGGGCGACGCTGCGCACAGTGACGTCCAGGCCGATCCGCCCATCTGAGCGCGAGGTGGAAGCGAATCCACGTGCACGCTCTGCCAGGATGCGGGTGGCTGAGCGTGTAGGTTGGAGCGACGCAACGTTGCGAGAGGCGGGTTAGTATGTCCGATTTCATAGCCTGGGCGTCTCACGGAAGCAGGCATGGCCATCCTGAGCACGATGGGCGGAAGTCGTTGAAGTTGACCATACTGGCCGTTGGCGTAGTCTTAGTGCTGGTCATATACCTGGTCCTTACCAGTGTGACGGCTGCGCAGGGGCGAAAAATTCAGGATCTGCAGGGGGAGATATTTAGCCTGCAGCAGGAGAATGCTCAGATTGAGGTGGACATCGCCCGTGAAGTGTCGATACCTCGGCTAATGACTCGTGTCCACGAGAAGGGTTATGTCCCTGCCGAAGCGGTCGATTTCCTGGACCTTTCGGGCAAGTGACAAGGGATGTTCTGATGGATCTGCGGAGGATTGGAGCGTGACAGACGCACCTCGAAGACGTTTACGTTTCCTCGGCACATTGCTGATCGGTCTGTTGTTTGTCATCGTGGTTCAGCTCTTTCAGGTGCAGGTCGTGAACCACAAGACATACGCAGATCAAGGCAGGAAGAACCGAACACAGGTCATTCGGTTACCCGATCCTCCAAGGGGGGTGATTCGTGACCGCAACGGCACTGTGCTCGCAGGAAATGGCGTCACCTATTCTATAGAGGCGTCGCCAAGCGTACTGACCGGTACCATCAGGAGTACGGCGGTGATGAGTCTCTCTGAGCTGCTCCACGTGCCGGCAGCACGTGTTGAGCAGATACTCGAGCGAAATCCCGCGTGGGTGGTCGTTGAGAGATCAGTGTCGCGGGAGCTTGCGGAGCAGGCTGTAGCCCTGGGCATCTGGGGTGTTGATGTTCGATCCAGTTGGGTGCGTGACTACCCGCAGGGTTCGTTGGGATCCCACCTACTGGGCTTCTGCAATCTGGAGCGTGGATTCTACGGCGTCGAAGGGTTCTACAACGAAGAACTTAGGCCAGAGATCGTCACAGAGACGATGGTGGTGGACAGTTACCGGGAACAGGTTCCCTGGGCCGCTGTTCCGGTTACCCTGCCTCACCGAGGGTCTGACCTCGTACTGAGTGTGGATCTGACCGTTCAGGCAATCGTTGAGGCGGAGCTCGCCTATTCGTTAGCAGAATACGAGGCGGATTCGGGCACGATTATCGTCATGGATCCCCGCACGTTTGAGGTGCTGGCCATGGCGAGCTCGCCCAACTACGATCCAGGACGATATCCAGCCTACTACAGTCAGAGCCCGCTTCCATTCTCCGATCCGGCAGTCAGTCAACAGTATGAGCCCGGTTCTGTGTTCAAGATTCTCACCGTCGCTGCAGCGCTTGATGCCGGCATCGCGACGCCGGATACTACATACACTGATCAGGGCTGGATTGAAGTCGGCGGCCAAGTCATTCAGAACGCGACGCGCGAGGCGTATGGTGAGCAGACTGTGACCGATCTCCTGGTCAAGTCGCTCAATGTCGGTTCGGCCTGGCTCAGCACGCAGATGGCGCCCGACACGTTCTATCGCTATGTGCAGGCTTTTGGCATTGGTCGTCCAACCGGGATCGACGTAGCGGGTGAGGTCGGCGGGCAACTTTGGTTGCCTGGAGATCTCGAGCACTACCATGACTCCAACCTTGGCACCAACTCGTTTGGTCAGGGTCTTGCGGTGACGCCGATCCAGATGGCTGTGGCCGCTGCCACGGTTGCCAACGATGGCGTCAGGCTTCGACCCCGGGTGGTGTCACAGGTTATCGCGGCAGACGGGACGGTCTCTCTCTCCCAGTCCGTAATGGAGGCACAGCCGATCTCTTCAGAGACAGCGCGGATCGTGACGAATATGATGGTGAGAGTGATAGAGGATGGTGTGCCTCAGGCCAGAGTGCCAGGCTACCGATTCGCCGGCAAGACGGGTACAGCTCAGGTCTATGTTCCAGGCGGCTATGACAGAGACGCGACGATTGCCTCCTTTGTAGGTTTTGGGCCGGTTCCCGATCCCCGCATGGTGATCCTGGTCAAACTGGACAATCCGAAGACATCACCTTGGGGTTCTCAGACGGCGGCACGGAGCTTCCAGAGGCTGGCGACACGTCTATGCGTGGTCCTGAATATTCCCCCGTCACTGACGGAGGCTGACCAATGAACGATGGCGGTCTGAATCTAGCCAGTGTAGTGGAGGGTCTGTGCGGGCAGCGCCCGAGCAACCTGGATCAGGTAGTCACGAACACCGTGGTTGACTCACGGCTTGTCCGGCCAGGTGGGCTGTTTGTTGCTCTGCACGGAGAGAGAACGGATGGTCATCATTACCTGCTCGATGCGCTTTCACGAGGGGCGGTGGCCGCGATCGTCGATCGAGACGTGGGGGAGGTCCCGATCGCGCTGGACCTGACGGAGGATCTCATCACGCTGCCACAGTGCTGGCCATTGCCCGTGGTGGTCAAGGTGCCGAGCAGTCTGCAGGCTCTTCAGCAAATTGCAGCCTTCTGGCGGCGTCGGCATAACGTCCGTGTGATCGGGATCACGGGTAGTCTTGGCAAGACGACGACCAAGGAGTTGACGGCTGCCGTTCTGGCGCGTCGGTTCTGCACACTGAGATCTGAGGGCAACTACAACAATGAGATTGGGTTGCCACTGACTCTGTTGCACCTAAGCAAGCAACATGAATGTGTAGTGCTCGAGATGGGCATGTATGATGTGGGAGAAATTGCTGAACTCGCTCAGATTGCCCTGCCTCAAGTGGGGGTAGTGACGATGGTTGGCCCCATTCATCTCGAGCGCGTCAAGACAATGGAAGGTATTGTTCGGGCGAAGTCCGAGCTGGTGGAGGCGTTGCCCGAAGCGCCCGAGGGAGTGGCGATCCTCAACTACGACGATGAACGCGTTCGCGGGATGGCGCGGGTGACCCGGGCACGCGTGTTCTACTACGGGCTATCGCCGGAGGCCGATCTATGGGCCGATGACATCGAAGGGTTGGGATTACAGGGGATCCGGTTTCAGCTACACTATCGTCTGGCGGCTGGACGCGGTGACAAGGGCGACTCCACAGAGACTCTGCACGTCAGAATACCTCTGCTAGGTCGTCATTCCGTGCACACGGCGCTTCGCGCTGCTGCCGTGGGACTGGTCGAAGGTCTGAACTGGCAGGAGATCGTCGAAGGACTGCGCAGCCCTTCGCCTCAGCTCCGACTGTTCTCGGTGCCGGGCCCAGGCGGTTCGATCATCCTGGACGACACATACAACGCGAGTCCGGCGTCAATGCTCGCTGCGCTGAACTTGCTTGAGGATCTCGATGGACGGCGTATTGCCGTCCTCGGCGATATGCTGGAATTGGGTGTCCAGGAGCGCGAGGCGCACGAGAAGGTCGGCATGCGTGCTCTGGAAGTAGCGGATGTGATTATCACAGTGGGGCCCCGAGCGCGAATTATCGGCGAGACCGTGCTGCGCTGGGGACGCGCAGGGATCGAGTTGCACATGCTCGAAGACAACGCACAAGCCATAGAACTCCTGAGGAAGATGGTAAGAAAGGATGACATGATCCTGGTCAAGGGTTCGCGTGGGATGCAGATGGAGGAGATTGTGAATGTGCTCAGTGCGTCGGAGAAGATCTGAATGGACTTCGCACTGATCTTGGCAAGCATCTCATTCGCTTTGGCCGTCGTATGGGGGCCGTTGCTGATTCGAATTCTCCGGCACTACGGCATCGGCAAGCGGATCCGGATTGATGGACCGCGTAGCCATCAGACGAAGATGGGCACGCCGACTATGGGTGGGTTGATGATTGTCGTGCCTGTCGTACTCATAACGATTGCGCTGAATGTGTACAATCTGCTGGATTCAACCGTGCTGGGGCGTTCGATTCTAGTGCCTCTTGGCGTGATGATCGCTTTCTCGATTATCGGCGCAGTCGATGATCTGGCCGGCGTGCGGGGCATGCGTCGTGGGGAGGGCTATCGCGCGCGGGATAAGATCGTGTGGGAGTTCGGTGTGGCTCTTGTGGTAGCAGTGATCATGAAGGTCGCTCCTCTGCAGTTTGTCGGTGAGATGGCGATACCCGGCGTGCCCCAGCCGATTGACATTGGCTGGGCATGGGTTCCTATTGCGGCTTTTCTGATCGTCGAGTCCTCGAACGCCGTCAACCTGACCGATGGGTTGGATGGATTAGCCGGCATTATCGTTGCCAGCGCGTTCACGGCGTACGGGGTCATCGCGCTGTTACAGGGACAGGACTACTTGGTCCGATTCTGTCTGACGACAGTCGGCGCTTGCTTCGCATTCCTGTGGTACAATGCCCATCCGGCCCAGATGTTTATGGGAGATACGGGAAGTCTGGCTCTAGGAGCGACGCTGGGCACGGTGGCACTGATGACGGGGCAGTGGCTGATCCTTCCCTTGGTGGCGTTGATCCCGACAGCTGTGAGTCTTTCTGTAGTTCTGCAGGTGCTCTATTTCAAGTTCACTAAGAGACGATATGGTCAGGGTCGGCGCCTGTTTAAGATGGCGCCTTTGCAGCATCACTTCGAGCTCTTGGGGTGGTCTGAGACGCAGGTTGTGCAGAGGTTCTGGCTCGTTGAAATGCTGGCGGCTATGGCAGGAGTCGCCCTGGCTTTGTGGTGAGGAGTAACGTTTGGATACGGCAGATGATCAACGACGGTGTGGGCAATGGGCGGGGCGACGTGTGGTGGTGCTGGGGCTGGCGCGGCAAGGAGCGGCGCTGGCGCGTTTCCTCGCAGAGGCAGGTGCGGACGTCACTGTGTCCGACCTGCGTGAGAAACGTGAACTCGCCAATGTCTTGGAGGCGTTGGCGGATCTTCCGATTCGGTACGTGCTTGGCAGGCATCCGGCAAGCTTGTTGAAGGGGAGTGACCTACTCTGTCTCAGTGGCGGTGTGCCCACGGACGCCCCGATTGTTGTGGAGGCTGTACGGAAGGGGATACCGTTGAGTAATGATGCGCTCATTTTCCTAGAATGCTGTCCTGCGCCGGTGATCGGCATCACCGGTTCTGCGGGAAAGACGACCACTACGTCGTTGGTTGGTGAGATGTGTCGTGCTGCTGGAAGGCGTAGATGGGTGGGAGGCAATATTGGCAATCCGCTCATCACAGACTTATCTGGTATACGGGCCGACGACTACGTTGTGATGGAGCTCTCGAGCTTCCAGCTTGAGCTGATGGATATCAGCCCACATATCGCGGGAATACTGAATATCACGCCCAACCATCTGGATCGACACAAGACGATGGAGGCCTATATCTTAGCCAAACGGAACATTGTTGCACACCAGACTCACGATGACTTTGCTGTGCTGGGATACGATGACGCCAACGCGCGGTCATTGGCGCTGGATACTGCGGCGCATCTGTACAGTTTCAGCGATGGCGTCGAGGTGGACGAGGGCGCGTTCAAGACGAATGGGGTCATGACACTTCGGATGGCGCGTCAGGATCAAGTGATCTGTGACACCGCTGATGTTCGCATGCGAGGTCGTCACAATCGGCTCAACATACTCGCAGCCTGTGCACTGGCGGGAGCGGCGGGACTGAGTGTGGAACCGATGCGAGCTGTGGCAACATCGTTCACGGGTGTGGAGTATCGGCTGGAAATGGTGCGACGTGTGCGTGAGGCGGACTGGTACGATGATTCGATCGCGACAGCCCCCGAACGAACGTTAGCGGCCATACGCTCCTTCGATGAACCCATCATCCTCCTGGCCGGCGGCCGGGACAAGAAGCTGCCGTGGGATGAGTTCGCGGAAGAGGCGTTGACGAGAGTTCGGCACTTGTTCACGTTTGGTGAGGCGGGCCCTATGATTGCAGAGGTGGTTCGACAGCGAATAGGCAAGGCACGTGCTGAGACCCAAGTGCGACTTGAGGGAGTGACTTGTGTCGATACGCTTGAGGACGCTGTCGAAGGTGCCGCGAGATTGGTTCGGCCAGGAGAGGTTGTCTTGCTCTCGCCTGGTGGGACAAGCTTCGATGCGTTTGATGATTTCACGCAGCGAGGCGACCGATTCAAGGAGTTGGTACGTTCGCTGTGATAGGACAACTGTCACTGGGAACCAGCGCGGAGGGGGGGGAGTCGTATGAGCGTGAGACCTAGAGCGCGCCGTCAGTCAAAGTCGGGCGTGATCGGCCGTCTGATGTCGTTTGTTGGTCGGGGCTCATCTCCGGACTACATCCTCGCCATCGCGACGGCGGGCCTGGTCGTGATCGGTCTCATGGCTGTGTATAGTGCGACGTTTGACTGGTCGTATCAGGACTACGGAAGTTCAGCCTATGTCTTTTGGCTTCACGTCAGGTGGACGCTGGTTGGCATCTTATTCCTGGCTGTGATCACAGTGATTCCGTACGATCTGTGGCAGAAGGCGGCGCTCCCCCTGATGGGAATCGCTCTGTTACTACTGATTCTTGTTCTGCTGTTGGGGCAGGAGAAGTATGGGGCAATTCGGTCATTCTCGGAAGGATCGATACAGCCGAGTGAGTTCGCCAAACTGGCGGTGGTTGTCTACATCGCTACCTGGCTTGCCTCCAAGGGGGATCAGATTCGCGATTTCACCTATGGCCTTGTCCCATTCTCGATTCTCGTGGGGGTCGTCGCTGGACTCATTGTTCTGCAGCCGGATATGAGTGCGGCTGCCTTGATCGTGTTGTCGGCAATAGCTATGTTCTTCTTCGCCGGGGCCGACTTGTTTCGGTTGAGTGGCGGCGGGGTCGTCGCGGCTTTCACGCTCTTTGTCCTCGTTAATCGCGTTGGCTACGCCAAAGACCGCATCACAGAGCACCTGCGAACCAGGCACGATCCAAGTCTGATCGGTTACCATCTCAGACAGTCGCTCATAGCACTGGGTACCGGAGGCCTGCTTGGCGTCGGCCCTGGGCGCGGGCTCCAGAAGCTAGGCTATCTGCCGGCGGCTCATACAGACAGCATCTTCGCTGTCGTGGGTGAAGAAGCCGGGCTGCTCGGCTGTCTACTGGTGCTCGGATTGTTCGCGTTGCTCACATACCGTGGCTTCAGGATTGCGACTGAGGCTCCTGATGCGTTTGGGGCGATTTTGGCGTGTGGGTTGACCTGCACGATTGTCTTTCAGGCTCTGGCCAACGTGGCTGTTGTGATCGGGTTGATTCCGTTCACTGGCGTGGCGTTGCCGTTTGTGAGTTTTGGTGGGTCATCGATGATCGTCTCGTTGGTCGGTGTTGGCATACTCTTGAGTATATCGCGAGGAAGACGCGTTGCTAAACGGAGCGAACAAAACACCCGCTACCGTGCGGGTCTGGATCGCGGGCGGCGGGACGGGGGGACACGTCTACCCGGGGCTGGCCACCGTACAGGCGCTAGCCGCGGATAGTCTCTATTCCACTCAGAATGGGCGGCTCGAGCTCCTGTATGTAGGTGGTGAGGGCGGGATTGAGGAAGGGTTGGCTCAGAGGGCCAGCCTGCCCTTTGTTGGAGTGCCTGGCGGTGGCATCCACGGGTTGTCGCTTCGTCAGATTATCCGGAATATTGGCCGGTTGGCGCGGGGAACTGTTGCGGTGTACCGTCTGGCGCGGAATGAGAGGCCTTCGGCGCTGTTTGTGACTGGGGGATATGCCAGTGTGCCGGTGGCGGTTGGATGCTGGATGCGGCGCGTGCCCATTCTGCTGTATCTGCCCGATATTGAGCCGGGGTGGGCCGTCCGGTTCATCGCTGTGCTGGCGAAGAGGATTGCGGTGACAGTCGAGGAATCGTGCAAGTACTTCCCATCTCGAAAGGTCGTTGTCACCGGGTATCCGGTGCGGGCGGAGTTCGCGGAGGTGCACCGAGCGCGTGCGCGTAAGGCGCTGGGGCTGCAGTCTGATAGTCCGGTGCTGCTCGTATTGGGCGGCAGCCGGGGGGCGCGCCCGCTTAACCAAGCATTGCTGAACAATGTGAATCGAGTGCTGGAGCTGGCACAGGTGGTGCACGTGAGCGGAGAACTGGACTGGCCGGATGTGGCCAAGTTCCGCGAATCGTTGGTAACCGAGCAGAAGTCGCGCTATCATGCGTTCCCATACATGCACGATATCGGCCTGGCGATGGCGTCGGCCGACCTGATTCTATGCCGTTCTGGAGCATCCACGTTGGGCGAGCTGCCGTATTTCGGACTGCCGGCGATCCTGGTACCGTATTCACATGCCTGGCGCTATCAGCAGGTGACGGCTGGTTGGCTCGCAGAGCGGGGAGCCGCCTGCATGATGTCAGAGGATCGTCTAATGGATGACCTGGTGCACGTGCTCGAGCGGCTGTTCTCTGATCCGGGAGCGCTGTCAGAGATGTCTGGGCAGATGCGCGCGCTGGCACGCCCGGAAGCGGCCAGCTCTCTGGCGCGGGAGCTGATTGGACTCGCGTATCGGCAAGCAGAAGGGAGGGCGTTGGCGCAATGATGCCCATACATACAGTCTTCGGCGTGTTAGTTGCCCTGTTCGCAGTGGTTGGCAGTCTGCGCGGATGGGCGAAGGAGCTCATCGTCATTTTCAGCGTTGTTCTGGCTTTGTTCGTGGAACATGTGCTGTTGTCCTTCCTGCCTCCTGTCGCCGCACTCTTCCAGAACATGCAGCCCAAGAGCCAGTTCTACACACGCGCGTCCATCTTCCTGATCATCGCGGTCTTTGGCTATGCCAGCCCGACTATCGCTTCGCGGCTGGGGGCCAAGGTTGCGCGCGAGCGGTTGCAGGACCTCCTATTGGGATTCTTCATCGGAGCGATCAACGGGTATCTAGTAATCGGGACGTTGCTGTCGTTCCTCAACCTGGCGGGCTACGGTATCCCGAGAGAGCACTGGCTGCAACAACAGCGTGTGGATCAGGCTGGTAATCCGATTGTGGACAGTTCCGGGCAGCCGGTAACGGTCACAGTGTACCCTCCGGATGTATCGGGTATCGGAGGCATGGTGCCACCCAAGCCTGGTTCGCCGACCGATAACCTGATCGGCTACTTGCCGCCTGACATCATCGAGAAGTCAGACGCTGTGCTCTACGTTGCAGTAGCGGCGGCGTTTATATTCGTGATCGTCGTGTTCATATGACCGGGGTCGCAGACTGGCCCCGCCGGGGAGCTCGAACGTGGCTGCTCACAGGCATGTGCATTTCATAGGAATTGGCGGATCCGGGATGTCCGCGCTAGCACGTGTGATGCGTGAAAGAGGCGCGATAGTCTCGGGTTCCGATCTCGCTCTGTCACCGGTGGCGCAAGCGTTGAGAGGCGAAGGCATCTGCGTTTTCGAGGGGCACGGTGTCGATCATATCCAAGGCGCCGATCTTGTCGTCGTCTCATCCGCTGTGCCTCGGTCCAATGTCGAGGTGCAAGCCGCCACGACCGCTGGGCTGCCGGTGTGGAGTCGATCGCGGTTTCTCGAGTGGCTGACCACCGACCACGATGTTGTAGCAGTGGCCGGTACGCACGGCAAGACGACAACGACTGCTATGGTGGCTGAGATCTTCCTTCACGCGGGGATTGACCCATCCTTTGTGGTTGGTGGTGTGATCACATCTGTCCAGACGAATGCCCATGCGGGTACAGGAACAGCCTTTGTCATAGAGGCTGACGAGTACGACCGGACGTTTCTGAGCTTGTCTCCGAAGATCGGAGTGATCCTCAATGTGGAGCACGATCATCCAGATTGCTATCCCACGTTTGCGGATATGCGCGCTGCGTTCGAGCAATTCGCGGGGAAGACTGCACAGGATGGAGTGCTGATGGCGTGCGCTGATGACCCCACAGCTCAGGAGATTGGATGGCAGTTCCGCACCCATGGTGGCCGGGTCGCGTTCTACGGGTTGGGACAGTCAGCGGAGTGGCGTGCTGAGGAGATCAGACCAAACTTCGCTGGCGGGATGGATTTCCTGGCGACACATGATAATGAGGTTCTTGGACTTGTCCGGCTACGCGTACCAGGATTGCACAATGTGTCGAATGCCATGGCAGCTATCACGGTGGCTGCTCTGATGGAGGTTCCTTTCCGACATGTGAGATGCGCGCTAAAGGACTTTCGCGGAGTAGGGAGGCGATTCGAGGTCAAGGGCGAGGTCGATGAAATCACCGTGATTGATGACTACGCCCATCATCCTACCGCGATTCGCGCTACGCTCGATGCAGCTCGCCTGCGTTATCCAGGGCGATCACTGTGGGCAGTCTGGCAGCCGCATACATTCAGCCGAACGAGAACGTTGATGACCGAGTTCCTGAGGGCCTTTGAACTTGCCGATCATGTCGTTGTGTTGCCGGTTTACGCAGCGCGCGAGTCGGACACACTGGACGTGAGCAGTGAGGACATTGTCCGATCGATGGTTCATCGCGATGTGAGCATCGCTAGGTCACTTGAGGAGGCGGTGATTCATCTGGGCACGGAGCTGCGATCAGGGGACGTGGTCATCACACTGAGTGCAGGCGATGGTTACCTTGTGGGGGAGTGGTTGCTGGTTGCTCTTGAGGAAGGCTCGCTCGAGCTTGTGCCAGCGTAGGGAACGGGCACAGACATCCATTGTCATGATCGCCGGTTCTGTGTAGCGGGTGTGGTTTGCGTATTCGTCGGCAGTTGTCAACAGAGGATACCGTGGTAGCATGGTTCAAGTCTCATCAGGATTGACGAATCGGAATGAATGACCTCGATAGGGTAGGCCTATCTTCTCTTGCTGCAGAACTTGGAGCGAGCGTTCGGCTCAACGAGCCGATGTCTCGGCACACGGCGATGCGCGTGGGGGGTCCCGCGGACATGCTGGTGGTATGCGAGGCGGTCGACGATCTGATCTCGGCCGTCAATCTGGCTCGTGAGTACGGTGTGCCCTGGCGTGTTCTGGGTGGGGGATGCAATGTTCTTGTGTCCGACAGTGGACTGCGAGGACTTGTGCTGGTGAACAAAGCTGCAGCGGTGGAAGTCGAGGGCTATTCGATCAGAGCAGAGGCTGGCGGACCGCTGATGGCGTTGGCGCGTGAAGCGGTTGGGCAGGGATTGGCCGGGATGACGTGGGCGACCGGGCTGCCAGGCAGCGTTGGGGGCGCTATCGTGGGAAACGCGGGTGCTTTTGAGGGAGACATTGCCGGCGCACTGACAAGTGCGATGGTGCTGAGATCTGACGGTGTGGTCGTGGAGTGCCCGGCTGACTGGTTTGAGTTTGGGTACCGGAGCAGTCGGCTGAAGCGAGGTGCGACTGCCGAGGGACACGTTGTGCTATCCGGTAGATTTGATCTTGAGCCGGGCGATTCCCAGGAGCTGACGACGCGGGCCGCTGAGATTCAGGACTGGCGTCAGACACGACATCCTGCAGGCGCGACGATGGGGTCAACCTTCAAGAATCCGCCAGGCAGCCATGCGGGGTACCTGATCGAGCAGGCTGGCCTGCGAGGGTATCGGATCGGTGGCGCGGAGATATCGCATCTGCACGGCAATTTCATCATGAATACAGGTGGCGCGACGGCTGTCGACGTGCTGTCGCTGATTGCGTTCGCCCGCGAGACGGTTCATCACCGGTTTGGTGTTGATCTGGAGCTCGAGATTGAGGTGCTGGGAGAGTGTGTGGGTGTGTCTCCGGCTGTTCTCACCGATGTTGAGGTGACAGGGTAGTGAGTCAGAAGATTCGGATCGGGATAGTGTTCGGTGGACGCTCTGGTGAACACGAGGTCTCGCTTGCCTCAGCGAGGTCTGTGATCGAGGCAATTGACCGTGCGAAGTATGAGGTTGTGCCGATAGGGATTACCCGGGATGGTCGCTGGATCGCAGATGGTGACCCGATGGGCCTCCTCACGTCCGGGGACGGAGCTATTGTACCGCCGGTCGCTCTGCTAGGCGATCGATCCGGGTGCGGGTTGGTGCAGTTGACAGATTGCGATGGGCAGCTAGTAGGCGAGCGCCTTTCGGATCTCGATGTCGTGTTTCCAGTACTGCATGGGACGTACGGGGAGGATGGTACTGTTCAGGGGCTGCTCGAGTTGGCCAATATCCCATATGTAGGCGCCGATGTGTTGTCCTCTGCAGTTGCGATGGACAAGGCAGTGTTCAGGGATGTTATGAAAGCCCACGGGTTGCCCAGTGTGGAGTATCTGGTCTTCAAGCGGATGGAATGGGATGCCCATCCGGAGAGCCTTATGGAGAAGACTGAGGTTGAATTGGGCTACCCGGTCTTCGTAAAACCTGCCAATATGGGATCGAGCGTTGGAGTGAGTCGGTGCGAGAATCGATCTCAGTTGCTTGAGGGACTGGCCCAGGCAGCTCGCTATGACCGGAAGCTTGTGATCGAGAAGTCAGTGCCTGCTGCACGTGAGATTGAGGTCAGCGTGCTGGGAAATGATCAGCCAATGGCCTCTGTCCCCGGTGAGATCGTACCCAGTCGAGACTTCTACAGCTATGAGGCGAAGTACATTGACACGGGGGAGCACGGGTCCAGGCTGCTCATCCCAGCTCCTCTGCCAGCGGATCTGACCGAGAGAATACGCCGACTCGCGATCGAGGCGTATCTGGCGGTCGACTGTTGTGGAATGGCACGCGTGGATTTCCTGCTGTCTGGGATGTCTGAGACACTCTACATCAACGAGATGAACACCATTCCAGGTTTCACTGAGATCAGTATGTACTCCAAGCTGTGGGCGGCTAGCGGCATCGACTATCCGCACTTGATTGACCAACTCGTCGGTCTGGCATTCGAACGGCACAGTGACAGACAGCGGTCGGAGACATCCTATGCGGTGAGGAGCGATTGAGGATGACGAAGTCACGCAAATCGCGATATGAGGCGTCAACCCCAATGACAATGCACCGTGTGCGGGCGAGACAGACGACTGGGATGCCGAGGCCCTGGTATCTGCGCCCGTTCACATATTTCGCTGTGGCCGGGGCCATGTTCGGACTGTTGATGTTGTGGGTTTCGTTGGATGATGCTTTCTACGTGTATGATGCGGAGATCATCGGTACGGTACGTACGTCGGAGGACGAGGTTTTCGACGTCAGTGGGATGCCGGGTCTGCATATCCTATGGGTCAATGTGAGTGAGGTGGAGGCAGCGATTCTAGAGACGCTACCAAACATCGAAAGCGCACGGGTCAGTTGCATGTTGCCCGCGCGGTGCACGATTCGTGTCGTCGAACGTCAACCCAGGGTGCTGTGGACTGACGGGTCGATGTCATGGTGGGTCGATGACCAGGGCGTGATATTTCCAGCATCTGAAGGGCTTGCTGGCGGCTGGACGGTTCGAGGTTCATTGCCCAAGGATGGGTCCGGTAATCTGGACGAACCAGTGCGTAATGCGCTCAATGAGCTGTGGGCTTCTGGCCTCCCATTGCCACAGGTTCTTGACTATGTGCAGAATCGCGGATTGATGTATACTGATCCCCATGGATGGCGTGTCATCTTGGGCCAGGGGGTCGGTATGGAACAGCGAGCGCGCTTGGCGCAGAACCTGATTGCCGATCTGGAAGCGCGGGGGATCAGTCCGCGTTTCATAGATGTGCGCTTCCCTTCCGCGCCCTACTATTCCGTCACGAACGAATGGTGATCTGTCATTATGCAGGAAGATAGATTGTGGAACACACAATAGTTGCGATCGATGTCGGCAGCAGCAAAGTCTGCACTCTCGTGGCGGATGCGGGCGATGGTGGACGATCCCGCGTCGTAGGCGTCGGCCTGGTTCCATCGGCGGGCATTCGCAAGGGTGTCGTGGTCAATGTGGCCGAGGCTACGGAGTGCATTGCTGCCTCGGTGGCTAAGGCTGAGCATACGTCTGGCTACAAGATAGAACGGGCGTATGTCAGTCTGAGTGGCACGCACATATCGTCGCTTAACAGCCGGGGGGTCGTGGGCATCTCACGCCGTGAGCGGGGAATCACGATAGAAGATGTGGACCGTGCTCTGGATGCAGCTCGCGCCATTGCTGTGCCACACAACCAGGAAGTAGTGCATGTGATACCCCGAGGTTACGTTGTCGATGGACAAGGGGGTGTGCATGATCCCGTTGGCATGCACGGGTTTCGACTCGAGGTTGAAGCCCATATCGTGACAGGTTCCAGCACGTCGATCCAGAACCTGACACAGTGTGTGGAGGGAGCTGGGGTCGAGGTCGATGAGTTTGTCCTGTCGAGCATCGCGGCAGGGGATGCCGTGTTGACTGAGACCGAGCGCGAAATGGGCGTAGTATTGGCGGACGTGGGGGCGGGAACGACGGATATCGCGATCTTCATCGATGGCACAGTCTGGCATACGGTGACCCTGGGGATTGGCGGTGAATACGTGACAGGGGACATCGCGATTGGTCTGCGGTTGCCGCCCAGTGTCGCTGAGAAAGTCAAACTGCAGCACGGTCATGCGCGAGCCTCTCAGGTGTCGCCTGAAGAGCGGTTCGCAATCTCCTACGGTGATGCAGACGTGGCGCCTACAATGCCCCGTTGGAAGATGGTGGAGATCTCCGAAGCACGCATTGAGGAGATCCTGCTTATGATCCAGCAGGAGATCAAGCGCTCAGGCTACGACGGTCTGCTACCCACTGGTGTCGTGTTGTGCGGGGGAACAGCGCAGATGCCGGGTATCGAGGACTTGGGCAGAGACCTCCTCGGCCTGCCGGTCAGGATTGGGGCTCCGACGGGATTCAGTGGTCTGATTGATAAGGTGAGTAACCCGGCACAGGCTGTGAGCGCCGGTCTGGTCGATTGGGGCATGGCGGTCGATGCCCGGCCGCAGTTGCGGAGGTCAGAGCCTGCTGCCGGAAAGCGATTGTTGAAGTGGTTCAGGGCATTCTTGCCCGGCTAGTCGGTATCTGGGATGGTGGCGCAGGGTATGGATGGGAACCAAGGGAGTAGTGAGATGCAAAAGGCACCGCAGATGGAGAGTTTCGCGCAGATCAGAGTAGTTGGTGTTGGCGGAGGCGGAAGCAACGCAGTCAATCGGATGATCGCTGAAGGAGTAGCCGGCGTTGAGTTCGTAGCAGTGAACACGGATGCTCAGGCACTGATGCTGTGCAATGCGCCCACGCGTGTGCGCATCGGTGACAAACTCACCCGAGGCCTGGGCGCCGGTGGGAATCCGGAGATTGGCCTGAAGGCAGCTGAGGAATCCGCCGATGAGCTGTATGAAGTGCTGCAGGGTTCAGATATGGTCTTCATCACAGCCGGTATGGGCGGCGGCACGGGCACAGGTGCGGCTCCGGTGATCGCACGTATCGCCAAGGATATGGAGGCGCTGACGATCGGTGTGGTCACGCGTCCATTCAGCTGGGAAGGCGCCGTGCGCTCGGAGACGGCTCTCGCGGGTATCGAGCAACTCAAGGAGTCAGTCGATACACTCATCGTCATTCCCAATGATCGCCTGCTGGAAATTGCCGATAAGCGAGTCAGTCTCCAGACAGCATTCACCCTTGCGGACGATGTCCTGCGCCAGGGGGTTCAGGGGATTTCTGAACTCATTATCGTCCCCGGTCTCATCAACCTGGACTTTGCGGATATCCGCACGATCATGTCTGAGGGAGGCGCCGCTTTGATGGCGGTCGGTCGCGCCAGCGGTGAGAATCGGGCCATTGAGGCGGTACAGCAGGCGATCTCCAGTCGGTTGCTGGATATCACTATCGACGGCGCCCGTGGAATTCTGTTCAATATTACGGGTGGCCCGGATCTGAGTCTATACGAAGTCAACGAAGCGGCCAGCGTGATCAAGGGGACTGCGCACCCAGACGTCAATCTCATCTTCGGGGCTGTCATTGATGAGAAGATGCAGGATGAGGTCCGCATCATCGTGGTCGCGACGGGATTTGAGGGAACTGAGCAGCGTCCTCGTACAGCGCGTGCGGACTTCGGGGATTCGGCCGATTTCTCGCTGCCGTCCTTCGACAAGGATGACCTCGAAGTCCCGGCATTCCTGCGGCGGCGTGTGTAGTAGTGTCTGCGTCAAGATCTGCCGTGTAGATCAACTCCATCTGCGGATATGGTCATTCATTCGCAAGATTCTTCGTCACGTCTGGCGTTGGGATATGGCTGGCGGTGCACATCAATCCCCGCCAGATGTGACGCTTCATTGCACCGTCTTGTAGCGTCTCCATTGACTGCCATTCTTAAATATCTCAAGCCATTCCGTATTTTAAGATAGTACGCCTTGCTGAGCTTGTGTAGCGCCCAAGTGCATGGTATAATGCGTTTGACCCCCTAGATATAGTGTATCTGGGGGTTTACACCCCTATATCTGGTGTGTATCATTGCTCCGGAGTGCATTGTAGAGTGATGCGATGAAGTGTCCTTATTGCGGTAGCGCGCGTACGCGAGTCATCGACACGACGCGTGGCGAAGGCAGCATTCGGCGTCGCCGGGTATGCAAACAATGCCAACGGCGATTCAGCACCTTGGAGCGAGCGATCCTTGCATCTCCCCTGGTTGTCAAGCGTGATGGCCATCGAGAGGAGTTTGACCGCGACAAACTCTTGTCCGGCCTACGTATCGCGTGCGCACGTCGGCCGGTTTCTGCCGATGATCTCGAGCGGCTGGTCGATCGGATCGAGACCCATATCAGGCAGTTGGGCAGAGCAGAGGTTTCCAGCCGTGTGATCGGTGATCGAATGATTGAGGAGCTGAAGACGTTGGATCCCGTGTCGTATATCCGGTATGCGATCGTCTACCTAGGACTCGAGGATCTGGACGCGGTACGAGGCGAGATTGATCGTTTGTTGGCAGAGCGCAATCAGTGAAGCATCGGTGATTGTTTGTGGTTGTGAGGGAGGGGGCAATGACGGAGACGTCTCAAGCAACGGATTTAGTCGTCCAGACTCAGGAACAGACAGCGCTTCGCCTCAATGATAACGCGCGTCTTGTGCTTGAGCGACGCTATCTGCTGAAGGGACCCGAGGGTCAACCCGTGGAGACGATTGAGCAGATGTTTCGTCGCGTTGCGTCCCATATCGCGGCAGGCACGACGACCTGGAACGGCGACCGCCAGGCTGTTGAGAATCGGTACTATGAGTTGATTTCGAGTTTGCGGTTTCTGCCTAACTCGCCCACATTCACGGGGGCCGGGACAAGGCTGGGACAATTGGCCGCTTGTTTTGTATTGCCGATCGCCGATGATATGGGGCGGGACGAGAGTGGCATCTTCCAGACACTGCGGGATGCGGCGCTAATCCAGCAAACGGGCGGAGGGACAGGGTTCTCGTTCTCACGCCTGCGTCCTGCCGGCGCTGTCGTGCGGAGTAGCGGCGGCAAGGCGACCGGGCCTGTGGGCTTCATGCGCGTGTTTGATGTCGCCTCGGAGATTGTAAGCCAGGGCGGCGCCAGGCGTGGGGCTAACATGGCCGTGCTGCGTATTGACCATCCTGACATCCAGGAGTTCATCGGCTGCAAGAAGAGCGAGAATGCTATCACTAACTTCAACATCTCGGTCGGGATCACCGACGCCTTCATGCACGCTGTGGAGAATGACGTACAGATTGATCTGATCAATCCTCAGGATGGCGCCGTGTGGCGGGCAGTGAGTGCACGTCAGCTGTTCGACGAGATCGTGGCGTCAGCCCATGGTAATGGAGAGCCCGGAGTGCTCTTTCTTGATGCCGCCAATCGGGATAATCCCTGCCCCCATCTGGGTGAGTATGAGGCGACGAATCCTTGTGGCGAACAGTTTCTGCTGCCTTACGAGAACTGTTGCCTGGGCTCGATCAATCTGGCCATCCATGTGGATTACGGCAATAACGGTCATCCCACGGTGGCGTGGGACCTGTTACGGGAGACTGTCGAGGCGGCGACGCGGTTTCTGGACGACGTGATCGATGCCAATGAGTACGTACCCGCAGTGCCTCAGCTCGAACAGTCGGCTCATCGCTCACGCCGCATTGGACTTGGAATCATGGGGCTGGGTGATCTGTTCTACTCGTTGCGCATTCGATATGGTAGCGAGGAGTCGCAGGAACTGGCAGCTCAGATTATGGAGTTCATCCGCTTCCACGCGATGCGTACCAGCATTGATCTGGCCCGTGAGCGCAGTCCGTTCCCGGCCATTCGTGGGAGTATCTACGATCCGGAGGATCTCCGCTGGCGGCCCCCTCAGCCCCTAGCGCCCTATTCCCGACTGTCGAGATGGGGACGGCCCTCATTGGATTGGACCTCTATTGCGGAAGGGATTCGAGAGCACGGCATTCGTAATGCGGCTCAGACCACGGTGGCTCCGACCGGCACGGTCGCCACGATCTCGGGGTGTGAGGCATATGGCTGTGAGCCAGTGTTTGCGTTGTCCTATGTCCGACACATGAATGACAATGGCACTGATCGTGAGCTTCGCTATGTGAGTCCGCTTTTCATGGATGCACTGATGCAATTTGGTGTTGATGACGCAACGTGTGAGCGTATCCTGGAGCAGGTCAGCGTCACTGGGAGCTGTCAGGGCATTGATGAGGTGCCTCCAAGCATCGCCGATGTGTTTCTTGTCTCGAGTGATGTCACCGCTGATGAACATGTCCGGATGCAGGCGACGATTCAGGCGTTCGTTGACAGCTCTATCTCCAAGACGATCAACTTCCCGTCGACTGCGACACAGGATGATGTGGCGCGTGCCTTCCGGTTGGCTTGGCAGTTGGGGTGCAAGGGACTCACAGTCTATGTGACAGGCTCCCGTGAGAAGGTTGTGCTGGAGACTGAGCGCACCCGCCAAGGAAAGCAACAGCCCGCGCATGCTATCCTTCCTGCGACGGTAAGGCCGCGCCCGCACCGATTGGATGGTCAGACCTACCGTTTGGTGACGCCTCTCGGAGTGGCCTATCTCACGGTTAACATCAATGGCGACAACGAGCCTTTCGAGGTTTTCTTGAACGTGGGAAAGGCGGGCTCTGATACGGCGGCAGTAGCAGAAGCGATTGGTCGCCTGATTTCACTGATCCTGCGTATCCCATCTCCGATCAGCTCGACGCGCCGGCTCAAGCAGGTCGTGAAGCAGCTCAAGGGGATTGGAGGTGGGCGGCCGCTCGGCTTCGGTCGCGACCGTGTGCGGAGTCTGCCGGATGGGGTGGCGCAGGGACTGGCCGAACACCTGGGCATGGTTGACGTGCCGGGTGATGATCCAGGAGGTGAACAGCTCTCCCTTTTCCCGACTGGAGATCTATGTCCGGAATGCGGGCACGCAGCCCTGGTCAACGAGGAAGGATGTCGTCGCTGCTATGCCTGCGGGCATAGTGAATGTTGATTGCAGAAGCGTTGAGCGGTACATAGATTCAGCTTGCAGCGCGACAGGAATCACCGAGTCGTCATCGTCAATCGTTGAAGCGCGAGTGGTGGGGCCTGCGTACTCCCCTGCTGTGTCTGCAGTGTGATGATGCAGGTCACCGCGCGGTGTGAGAGTGGACCGCAGAGCGATGTGACAAGGACCACGGTGGCGCAGTGCAGGACCCGATAGGAGCACCGGCTGGTCAGAGCTACAGCGGGCTACGGAGTGTTCCACTGTGGCTCCGAAGTAGCATTGCGTCCGTGATCTTGGGCGTGGCGGTTGTCGTCGTGTCTGGCGTTGCGCTCGGCGTGATGGCACGTCTACTGAGTATCCGTGTCAGCGTGGATCGTCCACTGACGCTGGCAGCTGCTGTTGTTCCTCTGGCAATTCTCCTCAATCCCCTTTGGATGTACGTGCAGCGTGCTCTGGAAGACTGTTTATCCCGTAGAGACTCCGATAGTACCGACAAACGCCGCGCAACCTTCAGCACTAGCCTTGAGAACCGAACTGAGAAGGCAGAGGTCCTGCACTGGATTGGGCAGGCTGTCAACTTCGCGATGGACAGCGACGATCTGATGGAGTTGATCTATGCTCAGACCTGTCGCGTGCTGGACACTGAGAACTTCTGTATCGCACTTCTGGACGCGGAGATGTACTCGCTGTCTTTGGCATTCTGTGTTATCTCGGGTGAGCGTGTTCAGTGCGATACAGTGTGGCCTCTGGGGGCGGTCTTGTGTGGTCAAGTCGTGATGCGGAATCAACCAATCGTGACCTGTGACTACGTGGCCGAATGTCGATTGCACGGTATTGAACCATCGGACAAGAACTGCAGAGCCTGGATGGGCATTCCACTGAATGGAACGGATCGTCTGATCGGTGTGATGATAATCTCGAGTTCAGACCAGGCGACATACTATTCGGAGGATGATCTCAGGCTGATTACGTTGATTGCTGATCAGGCTTCGGCGATTCTGGATAAGGCACAACTGTACCAGGAGATGGAGGAGCGCAACCGCCAGCTCGCGGTACTCAATGAGTTTGGGGGGCAATTACCGCAACACTGGACTTGCGCACGGTGCTCGATCTGACGATGGAACGCGCTGCGGAGCTTGTCTCGGCCAGAGCAGGCTCACTCTTGCTCGTCGATGATTCGACGGGCGAGCTCGTGTTTGAGGCTGGACTGGGGCCTGGTGCGTCCGATCTACGCGGAAGCCGGTTTCTAGCTGGTTCAGGCCTGGTGGGTGAGGTGCTGCAGAGCACATCTCCTGTTGTTCTCCGAGCCGCCGACTTGAGTGAGCCGCACGACCGACGACGTGATCAGGGACCAATGATATCGATTATCGGTGTACCGCTGATCAGTCGAGGACAGGCCATTGGTCTGATCGAACTGCTCCACCGTCGTGACGGTAGGCCATTCGACCAGACGGATGAATGGTTGATGGCGACCTTTGCTTCCCATGCGGCCAGCGCAATCGACAATGCCCGCCTGTTCACACGGACCGATCAGGCGCTGGAGGCTCGGATCGAGGAGCTGTCCATAATGCAGCAGATCGATCGTGAATTGAATGCCTCACTCGCCTATGATCAGATCCTGGGATTGACACTTGATTGGGCGCTGAGTGTCACCAAAGCCCAGGTCGGATTCGCCGCTGGCGTCGTCGGGGATGATGTGAACCGGGAAATTCTCCAAGTCTTGGCAAACCGGGGGATTCCTGACGACATACTGAGAAGCTATGGGGACGGACAACCGTGGCCATCCTCTCAGGGTGTGATCGCCGAGGTGATGCACTCCGGCCAGCCACTCATCGCTGGTTTGACCACAGAGACAGGACAAAGAGTACAGCTCGCCGAAGGAATGGCCAGTCATCTTCTGGTTCCCATCCTGCGAGAGAGCCAAGCTATCGGGGCTATTGGACTGCAGGACGATCTTCATGACTCGTTTGGTGACACAGAACGGGTCTTTATGAACCGTCTGGCGGATCACGCAGCTATCGCTCTCGAGAACGCGAGGCTCTTTGAGCGTCTGCGCCGCGCGAATGATGCGAAGACTGAGTTTGTGTCTTTTGTCTGTCACGAGATCACGCAGCCCGTGACCGCAATTACCGGGTATACGGACCTTCTTCTCGACGGGGCTGCAGGTGATCTCTCGCCGGAGCAACACGAGTGCCTGCACAAGATACGCCTTAACGAAGAGCGGGTGAAGACGATGCTCAGCGATCTGATGGACGTATCAGTGATCGAGAGCGGTCGTATTCGCCTGTGCCTGGAGGATGTCGATCTCGCGGGCGTGATTCACGAGGTGCTTCGCGCGATGGAGGGTCAACTGGCCTGCAAGTTTCGGTCTGTAGATACCGACATTGCGGATGGTCTGCCGTCAGTACGTGGCGATCGATCCCGGTTGATCCAGATCGTAGCTAATCTGATCAGCAATGCTCACAAGTATACGCCAGAGCGTGGGCACATCACGGTCTGTGCTCAAAGTCGGCGGTCCAGCCCTGAACACGGACGGACTCAAGACTGCGCACTATGTTCTGTGATGGATACTGGTATTGGAATAGCTCAGGACGATCAAGCTCGCTTGTTCACCAAGTGCTTCCGATCTGATCATCCGGTGGTTCAGAATACGCCTGGAACAGGTCTGGGGCTGGCGATTACGAAGAGTCTCGTCGAGTTGCACGGAGGCCGTATCTGGCTCGCCAGTGAACCGGGAACCGGAAGCACATTCTACTTCACCATTCCAGCGTCGAGCGCCTGCGCTCAACCTGGAGCAGCCGCTGCCGCTGTCTCCTGCCCTGATCTGGGCGGCACGGGCTGATGGCCGACGGAGTTGTGCTCGGAGATTTTTCCAGGAAACGAGCCACCATGCTATAATCGCCCCCAGTGCATCTCAACTGAGTGTGGGCGAACGGCATAGTGTTCCAGTTGGGATTGAGAACCTACGCCTTGCTCAAACAAGAGGGGGGACGGACTAGGCGATGTCAGCAGTGAAGTATCTAATCGTTTTGTGTACGGTCATACTCCTTGTTGGAGGGTGCTCACCAGCGGGGATGGAAGCCTGGGGAGATGATTTCTCCACTGTGACGAGCGAGTGGCAGACGGAGTCTGACGCCTCAGCCGAGGCGGGGTACTATGTCGGAGTGATGCGGATACTCGTCAAAGTCCCGAATCGACTTGCCTGGGTGTCCAACAGTCGTGAGCTCTCGGACTTTCGCGTGAAGGTTGAAGCGACGCAGGTTGCCGGCCCTAACGACAACGAGTATGGTCTGCTTGTGAGGATGAAGGATCCCAGTCACTTCTATCGCTTTTCCATCAGTGGGGACGGGTACTACCAGGTGAGCAAGTACGATGGCAGCAGCTGGATTCCACTCAGTGGTGACTGGGCAGCATCGGACGCAATCAGAACCGGCATTGCCGTCAATCAGCTTGAGGTTACCTGTCAAGGTTCTCGGATGGCGCTCATCGTCAATGGGCAACTACTGGTTGAGGTTGAGGACAAGAGCTACGCGCGAGGGGGCATCGGTCTGTATGCTGGTTCGTTCTTCGAACCCGGCGTCGAGGTGCACTTCGATAATCTGCAGGTTTCTCCTCCCTAGGGGCTGTGTACCGTGGGGCGTGGAGTAGCTGCTTTGGCAACGTCTGCGTGATAGCCTGGTGCGAGTCTGCTGCGAGTCTTTAGGCTGCCGGTCGAACCAGAGCGAGATCGAGGATATCGCCCGGCAGCTTGTGGCGATAGGTTGCACGATAGTCGATCGGTGCGATGATCCCGATCTGTGTATCATCAATACCTGCGCCGTTACCTCGGAGGCGGAGCGCAGGTCGCAGCGTGCTATCGCTCGCGTGACACGACGCCTTCCTCAGGCAAAGCTGGTAGTCACAGGGTGTTATGCGACACGCGTACTGATGGATGGCCTCTCCGTCCCGGGGGCAGACTGGCTGATCGGCAACGAGCAGAAAGAGCAAGTTGTCGCTATCTTGGCGCCACTCGTTGAGTTACGCGCGGGTTCTCCAGCGTGTGACCGTGTGCCTGAGTCCAGTCGGGATGAGTGTGCCTATCGGACGAACTACATCCCCGCCCTGCATACGCGGGCGTTTCTCAAAGTCCAGGATGGGTGTGATAACGCGTGCGCTTACTGCCTGACCCGTATCCTGCGAGGGCCCTCGCGCAGCAGTCCGGTGTCTCTGGTGATACGACAGGTGCAGGAGCTGGTTGAGCTGGGATATGTGGAGATTGTACTCTGTGGCGTGAACCTGGGCGCCTACGGTCGCGACCTGGGATTCTCGGGCGGTTTGAGCGGCCTGGTGAAGGCCATACTCCGTGACACCGATGTGACGCGGCTGCGCCTATCATCCATTGAGCCGTGGGATGTTGATGGAGACTTTCTTGATCTCTGGACGGAGCCTCGTCTGTGCCAGCACTTGCATCTGCCACTTCAGTCTGGCTGCGATGCGACGCTGGGGCGTATGGAACGGAATGGGAGTATCAGGGAGTTCGTGCGACTCATCGAGCTGGCTCGTTCTGTGGCGCCCGATATGGCGGTGACTACCGACGTGATCGTCGGGTTTCCTGGGGAGAGCGAGGCCGATTTCGAGGCGAGCTATGCCGCAATTGCCGAGATTGGGTTCTCGAAGCTGCATGTGTTTCCGTTCTCCGCTCGTCCTCACACGTCGGCGTTCCACATGCCGGACCACGTATCCGCCGTGACAATACGAGCGCGGGCACGCAAGATGCGACGACTGGGTGTTCGGCTCAACCTGGAATACGGCCAGCGTCATGTGGGGAAGCGTGCCACGGTTCTCTGGGAGCGACTTGATTCAGGAGATCGCTGGAGTGGCCTGACAGGCAACTACATTCGGGTTGTAGCGTACAGCAAGTCGAGTCTGCACAACACGCTCAGCCGGGTCCGTTTGCTCCGCATAGAGGATGGTAGCATGGTGGGCCAGCTCGAGCCGTAACAAATCCATAGATTAGTGTGTGGGCCTCCGACTGGTGCACGCTGCCTGCTGATCGTTACCTTGGTCGGCCAGGTTTGCGGACTGCATTCTGCTTGACAGGATCTTGGGGCACGATTATAATCTACCTGCAATGCACGGACCCGTGCAAGACGGCAAAAAGAGGGGGGATGCGAGTGACGAAGGTCGTGGTTGAGGACGGTGAATCCTTTGATTCCTTGTTGCGTCGGTTTAACAAGAGGGTCCAGGGTGATCGCGTAATGTCCGAGGTGCGTCGGCGCCGTTTCTTTGAGAAGCCTAGCGTGGTTCGTAAGCGAAAGAAGGCGGCCAAGCTGCGCAAGAGCCGCAGGCAATCGTACAAGGATCAGCGCGGTAACACGTAGCGCGGGTCGAAGCGCACGGGGTTCTGGCGATGGGTTTGAAGCAGCAGCTGCAGACTGATCTCAAGAGCGCTTTGCGGAGCCATGATGAGCATGCTAAGTCGGTTATCCGACTGGCACTGGCTGCGATTGTCAATGCAGAAGTTGAGCGCCGCGGTGAGCTGGACGAGGGGGATATCCTTGCGGTGCTTCAAAAGGAAGTCCAGATACGCCAGGAGACCATCAACGAGCTGCGTGATGTCGGCCGGCCTGATCTGTTGGTCAAGGAAGAGCTTGAGCTATCCATCCTCGAGAAGTACATTCCTGAGTCATTGACCCGCACGGAGATTGTCGATGTAGCCAGGCAGGTCATCAGTGAAGTTGGCGCGACAGGGACGGGTGATCTTGGTCTTGTCATGCGCATACTGATGCCTAGAGTGAAGGGTCGTGCCGATGGTCGTGTCGTCAATGAGGTCGTGCGCGAGTTGCTTTCAGCCTAGCACTCATTTCCCCTTGAACTGTAGGAATCGTCTCGGAAGGGAGCGCCGAAAGTGCTCCCTTTCGTTCTTTCTAGCTTCCAGTGATGGCGATGATTGTGATGCCAGGGTTGTCTGGACCAACGGAAGATGAGACAGAGTGAATCCGCCTGGTGGCATTGGACGCGTCTGGTGCTACTGGGCGTCTTCCTGGCCACCGTTATGACTGTCGTCGCAGTGATCCCGCTGCTACCTACCGAGCGGGTGATTCTCGAGGCAGGCGATGTAGCCTCACGGGATGTGCGTGCACCCAGTCGTATCACCTACGAAAGCGCGATCCTGGGAGCTGAGCAGGAGCAGCGAGCGGCGGCGAGTGTGGCTCCCGTGTTCACGCCCCCGGATTCTGGTATTGCGCGCCAGCAACTGGATCGCGCACGTCAGGTCATTGACTACATTGGCTCTGTGCGCGCTGATCCGTTCTCGACTCAGGGTCAGAAGCGTGCATGGATTGTGGCGGTACCGGAACTATCCGAGGCGCCGATCGAGACCCTGGATCGGATCTTGTCGCTCTCTGAGGAGGGGTGGAATCGCGCCCAGCTGGAGACGCTGGCCGTTGTCGACCAGGCGATGCGGGGTTCGCTTCGTGAGGGTGGACTTGAGGAGGCCTATCAGAGCTTGTTGCCTCTTGTAAGTCTGGACCTGACTGCGGATGAAGCGGCCGTGACAGTGGCGCTGACGCAGAGTTTCCTGATCCCTAACTCCTTTCTGGACCCCGATGCCACCACACAGGCACAGGCGCGTGCTCGCGAAAACGTGTCACCTGTTCTACGGACCTTCGAAGCGGACGAGATCATAGTCCGAGAGGGTCAGCGTGTGACTGCGTTGGACATTGAGGCTCTGGACGAGCTTGGCCTGCGACAGGCACAGGTCAAATGGCCCGATTTCATCGGTCCGGGTGTGCTGATGGTGCTGGGAACTCTGCTCACCTACGCCCTTCTTGCGCGGCTGGAGACCGATGTGCTCTGGTCGGGGTCGGCGCTCCTGATGTTTGTGCTTGCTGTGGCAGCGTTTACACTGGGCGCGCGCCTGATGGTGCCCGGTGGCGCCGTGTTGCGGTATCTCTTCCCCGCAGCAGCTCTTGCGATGGTGCTGGCATCCGCAGTGGGTCTCCATGCGGCGCTTGCTGGCGCAGTGTTCGTGGGATACGCAGCAGGCGTCATCGCGGACTATTCATTGGAGGTTATCACATTCACAGTTGTAGGGGGTTTGATCGCGGCGCTTGCATCACGCCGGGTGGAGCGGATGGCCGATCTATTCCAGGCTGGTGCACTCGCGGCTCTGGGGCAGGCAGCAGTTGTTGCAGCATTCCACGTGCCTCAAGGCATTGGTCAGCCAGTTGGGCTTGTTGTATCATTTGCTGCAGCGATCGCAAACGGTGGAATCTCAGCGAGCCTAGCATTGGGCTTGCTGTTTCTGATCGGGCCCCTGTTTGATGTTGTCACAACGATGCGCTTGATTGAACTCAGTCGACCTGATCGCCCGCTGCTGCAGCGCCTGTTGCGGGAAGCGCCCGCCACCTACCACCACAGCCTGATGGTCGCGAACCTGGCAGAGCAGGCCGCGGAACACATCGATGCCAATGCGCTGCTCACACGGGTGGGGGCGTACTACCACGATATTGGCAAGCTTGTGCAGCCCTACTGGTTCACTGAGAACCAGATGGATGGTCTGAACCCGCACGACGAACTCGATCCGCACGCCAGCGTCGAGGTGATCGTCGATCACGTCAGGGACGGTCTTGCACTCGCCCGCCGATATCACCTGCCGAGCCGTATTCGAGCGTTCATTCCTGAGCATCACGGGACGAACTGGATTAGCTTCTTTCACAGCAAAGCCCTCGAATCGGCTGATGACCCCGCACAGATACGTGCAGAGGACTTCCGCTATCCTGGCCCAAGGCCGCAGAGCAGGGAGAGCGCTCTAGTCATGTTAGCAGATGGGTGTGAAGCAGCCGTGCGGTCTATCCGGCCCGCGACGCCCGAGCAGGTTGCTGAGATCGTGAATCGTGTCATTGATAGTCGCATAGAAGCCGGACAACTAGATGAGTGTGATATGACCCTGCGTGATCTCGACACAGTCCGGGAGGTCTATACCTCTGCACTGAAGGGGATGTTTCATCCTCGCATTCAGTATCCACAGGCAACGAAGCCGGCCGAAGCGCAGGCATAGTGGGGTACGGTCAGCATGTCAGGTTACAGTGTAGATGTTCAGATTGATGAGCAGTTTGCCGACGAGATAACGCCGTCGTTGCTAAGGACAGCAGGTGAAGCGGCGCTAGCGCACGTCGGTGCTGCGGAGCCCTGTGAACTCGCGGTCGTTGTGACATCCGATCGCGTGGTACACGAACTGAATCTGCGCTATCGTGGTGTTGATGGCCCGACGGATGTGCTGGCTTTTGCGGATGATACTGAGGGGGCGTTCGTCGCAGCGCCAGATGAGACCCGATATCTCGGTGATGTCATCATCTCGAAGCCGCGCGCTGAAGCTCAGGCTAACGTGGCCGATCACAGCGTGGAGTCCGAGCTGCAGTTGCTGGTGGTGCACGGCGTGTTGCACCTGCTCGGATTCGACGATGCTGAGGATGAGTCTCGTGCGCGCATGTGGTCGGTCCAGGCCACTGTCTTGCGATCTCTTGATGTCGATGTACACTTGCCGGAGTGATCGCCTATGCGCAGCCAGAACCTTCTGGATAGCTTCCGGTTTGCGTTTGCAGGCCTCTGGTATGTGCTTAGAACACAGCGCAACGTGCGGGTCCACCTGGCTATTACGGCCGGCGTGATAGCAGTTGGAGTCTGGCTGGGTCTTTCGCTCACTCAATGGGCAGTTCTAGCGCTGACAGTCGGATTTGTCTTGGTGAGCGAGGTCCTCAACACGGTGGCTGAGACTCTCGTGGACCTGGTCAGTCCTGGCTATCACCCATTGGCGAAGGTCGTGAAGGATGTGACGGCTGGGGCGGTGCTGTTGGCAGCCGTCGTCTCCGTGGTTGTCGGCTTGCTGATTCTTGGTCGACCACTTGTCGAGAGGATCTTCTAGGGGACTTGTTTCCGGTAGCGCGTTTGGTCTGCACTGCACGGAGTTGTGGAGGGAATTCGTTGGTCTATGTCAAACGATAATGCTGTCTATCTAACGTCTGGCGGAATTGTTGAGCTCCGCAAAGAGCTTGAGTACTTGACGTCGGTCAAACGTCCGGCTCTGGCCAAGCGCTTGCGACACGCAATTCAGCAGGGGGATCTCTCTGAGAACGCGGACTACCAATCGGCAAAGGAAGATCAAGGTTTCCTGGAGGGTAGAATTCAGCAGATCGAGGCGATGCTGCGGCGTGCAGTGATCATCCGCGAGGACGTCTCCACAGAAGAGGTTGGTCTGGGGAGTCGAGTCACGATCCGAGAGCAGGGAAGCGAAGAGATGGAACGCTTCTACGTGGTTGGACCCGCCGAAGCGGACCCGGCGCTCGGCCGAATCTCCTACCAATCCCCTATGGGCAGTGCGTTGGTCGGCCATCGGGTTGGTGATGTTGTGGCTGTCACAGCCCCGGCCGGGGTGACTCACTTCGAGATCGTCGAGTTGGGCTGACTGCCAATCACGGACAACTCGTGCAGTCCTGCTAGAGTTGTCGGCGGTAGACGCGGTGGTTTCGAACCGGTTTGCCGCCCAGGTTGATGAGGTCCCGACGCATCTCCACAGCACTCTCGGCTACCTGAGTGAGATCTGCGTGCTTGAAGCCGTATTCACGCACGGTCTTGTCAATCTCCGAGTACATCAGTGCGTTGCCGCCTATCCCCTGAAACTGCGGCAGGATGCCGATTCCGTTTAGCGCCACCCATTCTGTCCGGCGGATCTCCAGTAGGATGTCGAGAGCCCCAAATGGGAATAGGCGACCGCGCGCTCTCTGCATCGCGGCCGAGACATCGTGGAAGCCGAACAGAAACCCGACGATGTCATCCTTGTGCAGGATCACCTTGATGAGGTCGGGACTGGCAATCAGCATGATGTTGTCAATCAAGTACTTGATCTCACGTTCCGTCAGGGGGTAGTATTCCCAGTTGTTGATGAATGCCTTGTTGTAAGCGTGGCCAATACGGTCAGCCCAGGAGACTAACTCGCGCTTGTCCTTGAAGCGCTTGACCTGAAGCGTGCCTCGTTGTCTGACCCGCTCGGCAATGCGGTGGACTCTCTCTGGGAGATGGAGTTCTTGTGGATTGATGTAGCAGGAGATGAAGTCCACTTCTTTCTCGAATCCAGCCGCTTCGACCAGTTGAGGATAGTAATCGAAGTTGTAGTTCAGCATCGTCATGACCTGGCGGCGGTCGAAACCCTCGACAAGTAGTCCGTACCCATCCAGAGCCCCAAACCCCTTGGGACCAACCATGGTGTCCAGGTTGCGGCGCCGTGCCCACTCGAATGCGCGGTTGAAGAGCGCTTCAGATGCCTCAGGATCATTTTCGCACTCAAAGAAGTAGAACTGGCCTTGACGTGTCTTGTGGTATTCGTTGAACCGCCTGTTCTCCAAGGCCGTAATGCGCCCTACGTCGCGACCATCGCGGATAGCAATGAAGGACTCGGCGATCGAATGCTCGTAGAACGGGTGCTTCTTGGGGTTGAGGGCTGCCTTGACATCGACAATCGGTGGGGGGACCCAATAGGGACTATCCGCGTAGAGGCGGTATGGAATGCGGACAAACCGGTTCACCTGTCGTCTGGAGTGGATGTCAACGGGTTCTATAGTCAGCATGTGGCTCTGTCCTCCTACAAGGTCGCGACGAGATGGCGGTACCTAAGTACAACACCTAGCTTGACGGCAGGATACTTCTGATCTGCAACCACTACGTTCACCCGGGATAGGCGACAGGATTCCCAGATCTTCCTGCGGCACGCTATCGCTCGCAAACCTGGGGCAGCAATCGGTGACCTACGCTATGGAGGTGTCAGAGCCCTGCTTATTCTCTAGCGTCTGAGTAAGGTGACTGGCGCGATCCGCGATCTGCCTCAGTAGGTGCAGCGCGTCGGCTAGCTCGTCGCTGCGGATGGCCTGCGGGTCGAGGCCGTCCAACGCATCGATGGCGAGCGTGATGAGCTGGCTGCCGCCAAAAGGTTCATCGAAGAGGTCGTCCAGTCTGTCCGGAATTGCGCTATGATGTGAGGAATGGTCCGCGTTCTGGCTTCCGCGGGCATCTTGATCAGCCATGTATCCTTCGGCGTAGGGCGATGCGTGGGGCATATCGGGTTCAATCTCCATGTTGTTCAGCGCCCGGAAATCTAGAGCCAGTCCCGCTATGCCCGCTGACTCAGCATCCTGGACGCCGGTAGGTTCCGTCCCCACGAGTTGATTCTGATCGTTCCGCGCTGCATCACCGGCGGCCAACACTGCCTCCGCAATCGGCGCGATGCGTGATCGACGGGCGCTGCTGCGGGTTACCTCTCCCTCTCGACCTGCTACCTCATTCAGCGCTCTGTCGGCTGGGACATTGTGTTCCATCTGCTGGACAATCAGCTGTACCTGCCGGGTGGTCAGCTCCTGTCGTAATACCTTCTCAAGAATCCTCCGTCGGTCCTCTCTGTCCGGCAGGCGTGCGATGAACCGGGCTGACCGAAGCGTGTCGGGTCTTCGGATGACCATGTCCCGTACGTCCTGCGGGGCGCGAAAGAGGGAAAGACGGTCCTGTACCCACGATCTAGGTTCGTTGACTTGAGTGCAGATATCACGCGTGCTCAGACCGAGCTCAGAGCTTAACAGACCGACTGTTGTTGCCTCATCCACAGGGTTCAGGTCCTCGTGCGTCAGGTTCTCGACCAACGCGAGCAGACGCATCTGGGTGTCGTCCCAATCATGCAGGAACACAGGAATGGCTCGGATGTTGGCGCTCTTGGCTGCCAATAGTCGCCGCGATCCATACGCGAGTTCGATGCGTCCGTCGGGCAGAGCGCGGCCATCGAGGGCGCCAATGAACCCATAGGTGCGCATGGATTGAATGAGGTCCTCGAGATTCTCGCGGGAATAGTGCCGCCGCGGGTTGAAGCGATTCGGAACCACGCTGTGTATGGGGGCGTAATGCTGTGTGCCGCCCTGCCTCTGCGCGAATACCGAAGTGACCGACTCGGTCTCGTCGAAAATCTGATCCGTCCGCTCAATCTGCTTCTTAGCCATGTCGCAAGCCCTCGATCTCCTCCGCCAATTGGCGATATGCGATCGCACCACGGCTCTGGGGTGCATGGATTGTGACGCATTTACCCGCCGCTGAAGCATCGGCAAGGTCCACATTGACTGGCACCTCGGTCGTGAAGACGTTGACCTGGTGCTCGAGCGCTTTTCTGGCCTCTGTGGCGATATGCATGCTGTGCGTCGTACGTCGGTCGACCCGTGTGATGAGCACGCCCAATACACTGAGGCGGTAGTTGAGGGTTTGCTTGACCTGGAGCAACACTCGAAACAACTGGTTCATGCCCTTCGATGCCAGGAATGCGGTCTCCAGTGGAATGATGACTGAATCAGCAGCGGTGAGTGCGTTCAGTGTGAGAATGCCCAGATGGGGTGGACAGTCGATCAGAGTGTAGTCGTACTCCGGCTGAACTGGAGCCAGAACCGTGGCCAGGCGACGCTCCCTGCTGACGGAGGACGCCAAGACCAGATCGGCCTCGCTCAGCTCAAGATTGCACGGTACCAGATCGTAAGGGTTGTCATTGGGGTGATGAACGATGGGTATCAGCGATGGGTTGAAGGACTGCGTATCCCAGAGGCTGTCCAGGATACTTCTCAGGTCCCTGTCATCGAGGCGCTCCACCTCAGACTGTCCCGCCTGTTGTATGGCCGTCCAGACGGTGTGTTCCTGTTCCTCTGGCATCAAGCCGGAGTGGAGGGTTGCATTGGCCTGGGGATCGAGATCGACGACCAGTACACGACGCCCCATCTGACCGAGAGCGCCTGCAAGGCTGATTGCTGTCGTCGTCTTTCCGGTGCCGCCCTTCTGGTTAGTGACCGCGACTATCATGTACTAGACCCTCCACCGAACCGTCTACGCACACATAGGTGGCTGTTGGCACACGTTGTGTTCTTGCCGATACGCCGGACAAGTCAGCTCACCAGCCCAGGATGAACACTCGACCAATGTACTGGTCACACTGATCCTCGCTCGATTATACCAGATACCGGCACGAGGGGCAAAAACCGCATGTAAGCGGCGCTGGTCGGTTGCGCGCAGCCGAGGCAGAATCACCTGGGCAGCGATGCTTCGACATCCCCCATCTGCTTGTGTCGGGGTAGGTCTCGTGCTAGAATCACGGCGTGGGCTGGGTGCGCGATGAGTGAAAGCGGGGTGCCATGAGCTCAAAAATCGAGCAGGTTATCAAGCGGACGGGAGCGGTTGTACCATTCAACGTTGATCGGATCACCAATGCGATCTACCGGGCGGCCGTGGCCGTCGGAGGCCGCGATCGTGTGACGGCAGAACGGTTGGCGGCTCAGGTCGTGGATCTGCTAGAGGCCAACACCGCTCCCGGTCACATTCCAACCGTAGAGGAAATCCAGGACTGCGTGGAGAAGGTGCTTATCGAGAATGGGCACGCCCGAGTAGCCAAAGCCTACATTCTGTATCGTGACGAGAGGGCGCGCAGGCGAAAGGAGCGAGCGGCTCGTTCAGCTCTGCCATCGGACAACATTCCCTGGCACAAGATTTGGGATGTTTTGGACTGGGCGGTTGAGCACGATCTTCATACAGTGGAGCGTTTGAACGAACGGATCGGTCGAGGTGAGTTTCCGCAGATCGTGAGGGAGACGGACCGCGCCTACAACGAGGACATCACGACCGCTGCCGAGATGATCGGAGAGCGCCAGGATAAGGTGAAAGTCGTGATCATCGCCGGCCCCTCGTCGTCGGGAAAGACAACAACTACGACGAAGCTTCGGCACTTGCTCTCTCAAATGGGGCTCAGCCTGATTGCTCTGACGGTCGACAACTACTTCTTTGACCTGGAGCTACACCCCAAGGACGAGTTCGGTGACTATGATTTTGAGACACCCCAGGCGCTGGATCTGGATCTGATCAACCGGCACCTGGTCGAGCTGATCGCGGGTGAAAAGGTGCTGCTGCCTATGTACGACTTCAAGACTGGCAAGCGCACCGATGATCACATCCCAATGCAGGTTGGCTCCAACGAGGTGATCCTGATCGACAGCTTACACGGGCTCTATGAAGGCATGACCCGCGATGTTCCGTCGAGCCTCAAATTCAAGGTCTACATCGAGCCGCTACTCCAGATGAAGGGTAGCGATGGTCGATATGTGCGTTGGACGGATCTGCGCCTTATGCGCCGAATGTTGCGTGATGCCACGCACCGTGCCTACGATCCTCGGCAGACGTTGGATCACTGGCACTATGTGCGCAAGAGTGAGATGCGCAACATCATCCCGAATATTCGAGTGGCTGACTACATCATCAACTCGGGGCTGCCCTATGAATTGCCCATCATGCGTCCACGCTTGTTAGAGTATTTTGAGCAGTGGGCGCAGGAGTATCGTGATGACCCTCTGCACGCTGATGCATTCGTACGCGCGGTGCGTGTGCGTGACCTATTGCATTCGGTTGTCGGTGTTACGGACGAGTCTGTAATACCGCCCGACTCACTCTTGAGAGAGTTCATCGGTGGGAGCTGCTACGAGTACTGAGTCTGAATGATTGCTGGCCTGTCTACAGGCTGACCCTGCGCAGGAAGGAGTGTTCACTGTGAGTGCAGACACAGAGATCAAGGGCGGCGTGCCGCATGAGGTACTACTTCCCTATCAGGATGTCTCTCTGAGCATCGCCACGCGAGTGGCCGATCTGGTATCCAGGATGACCCTGGCCGAGAAGGTCTCGCAGATGGTGTATGATGCGGCTGCGATCGAACGTCTCGACATCCCCGAGTACAACTGGTGGAATGAGTGCTTGCACGGCGTGGGGCGCGCTGGGATTGCCACCGTCTTCCCACAGGCAATCGGCCTGGCGGCGACCTGGAACGTCGATCTGATGTCGCGTGTCGGGACTGCCATCGCGAATGAGGCGCGAGCTAAGCACCACGAAGCCGTTCGGCGTGGCGTCCGACAGATCTACTCCGGTTTGACGTTTTGGTCTCCTAACGTGAACATCTTTCGCGACCCACGATGGGGTCGCGGTCAAGAGACGTATGGTGAGGATCCCTATCTGACTGCGCGTATGGGAGTGGCGTTTGTGGAGGCGTTGCAGGGGGACGACCCCCACTACCTGAAGGTGGTGGCGACTCCGAAGCACTTCGTAGTGCACAGTGGTCCTGAAGGGCTGCGGCATCGTTTCGATGCGCGGGTCAGTCCGCAAGAACTGTGGAACACATACCTGCCCGCGTTCGAGGCTTGCGTTGTCGAGGGGCGCGCCTGTTCTGTGATGGGCGCCTACAATCGGGTCAACGGTGAGCCATGTTGTGCGAGCCCGACACTCCTGGGCGGTATTCTCCGAGGTAAATGGGGCTTTGAAGGCTACGTCGTCTCTGATTGTTGGGCGATCCGTGACATCTACCAGGATCATGGGGTTGTCGATACACCGGCGGAAGCTGCAGCGCTGGCGGTGAGGGAGGGTTGTGACCTGAACTGCGGGGTTACGTATGCCGCGTTACTCGAGGCGGTCGAGCGTGGGTTGATCTCGGAGGAGATGATCACCCGTGCGGTTGAGCGGTTGTTCACAGCGCGATTCAAGCTTGGAATGTTTGATCCGCCTGAGCAGGTGCCATATGCTCGGATCCCGTATGATGTCAATGATTCCGAATCACACCGGCAGCTGGCTCTGCAGGCAGCACGCGAGTCGATCGTACTTCTGAAGAACGCGGACAAGGTCTTGCCCCTGCGCAAGGACTTGGCTTCGATCGCTGTGATCGGCCCCAATGCAGATGATCTCCACGTCTTGTTGGGCAACTACAACGGGACACCCTTGCGTGCAGTCACGCCGCTGGAGGGCATCCGCACCAAAGTCTCGGATGAGACGAAGCTTTACTACGCCAGAGGGTGTAACCTGGCGGAGGGAATCCCGACACTTGATGTCATTGCCCCAGTCTATCTGAGGCCGGTGGACCCCGCTTCTGGACAGCGCGGACTGAGCGCATCTTACTATGAGAACGGCAGCTGGGCAGGGGATCCCTCTGTCATTCGCGTCGATTCCACCGTTGACTTCGCCTGGAAAGATGTGTTCGCCGGTCAACTGTCGGTACGCTGGACCGGCTTTCTGGTACCGCCCGTCTCCGGGATCTACACTCTCGGAGTGAGAGGGATGAGCGGATATTCGCTCTATCTTAACGGCAGTAAGGTTCTTGAACACCACGGGATGCATCATCCTGTCCTCAAGACGGGAGAGGTGGAGCTGCAGGCTGGACGCCTGTATCACATTCAGCTTGACTATCAGAGCCTCTGGTTCGATCCACAGGTGCAACTCCTGTGGTCAATGCCGGGCGTTGATTTCCTGGCACAGGCCCTCGATGTGGCGCGTGCGGCCGGAGTGATTGTGGCCGTTGTGGGGCTCTCGCCGCTGCTGGAGGGAGAGGAGATGCCGGTTGCTGTCCCAGGGTTCGATCGGGGCGACCGAACGGACATTGTGCTGCCTCGGACACAGGAGGAGCTGCTGCGCCAGCTCGGAGAGCTGGGAAAGCCACTTATCGTAGTACTGCTCAACGGTAGCGCGCTCGCGGTGCCGTGGGCAGACGAGAACGCCGACGCGATTCTTGAGGCATGGTACCCCGGAGAGGAAGGCGGCACGGCGATCGCTGATGTTCTGTTCGGAGATCACAATCCAGCGGGCCGACTGCCGATCACCTTCTATGCGTCCGTCGATGATCTGCCACCCTTTGATGACTATCGCATGGAGGGCCGAACCTACCGATACTTTCGTGGCCAACCGCTGTATGCGTTCGGATATGGGCTGAGTTACACGACATTCAAGTACGATAACTTGTGTCTCAGTGCCAGTGTGATCAGTCCTGACGATCCGGTGAAGATCACTGTAGATGTGACGAACACCGGGGATTGCCCGGGCGATGAAGTGGTCCAGCTCTACGTGACTGATGTGGCAGCGTCATCGTCGACGCCCAAGCGTGAGCTGCAGGGCTTCCGGCGTGTCCACCTGGCGCCCGGTGAGACCGAAACGGTAGAGTTTGCGCTGCAGCCACGGCAGATGGCCCTGGTGGATGAGGACGGCCGACGGATCATCGAGCCGGGAGCATTTCAGGTCGCTGTGGGTGGTCGCCAGCCAACTCTGAACGATGTGCTCGGGACTCCGACCGACATTGTGATTGACACATTCACGGTATCCGGACAGACGACCGAGCTCTCGTGACTGTTGGCGCTGAGGAATGGGCCATTGCACGCGAATCGCTGCGCCAGGCGGATGCGTTGCCGCTTCTGGTCGGGGATTGTGTGGACGCTGCTTGGTGAAGGAGAATAGGCTATGCTCGTCGAAAGACGCACCCACTTCAGCCCGACGGCGCACGGCTTCGCGTTCTCTAACGCATGGTCGTTTGGTGACGCTGACCGAGCATACCTTCGACGGATTCTCAGACGGTACGCCATCTGCGGAGCTGCGCTGGGGTCCTTCTTCTTTGGGGTCGGTGCTCTCCTCATTCCTCTCGCTGTCCTTGTAATCCGGGTGCTGCTGGAACGCCACCTGGGGCCCCTCTATGGCCTGTGCGGGGGTATGTGTTTCGTTGCCCTGGACTACTATCGGAGTGGCCTAACCCCAATCCAGATTGGTGTGGGAGAGCGGAGGCCCGTGCCCGGAACGGATCTGTATCGGGCGCTGTGGAAGCGTCAGGTGCAGAGCATGTTGACTGACGGAGCACGCTTCTTCGTCTGGGCCCTGGTCCTCAACTACGTCCCCTCAGTCTGGCCTTTTGGTGGTGGCCCGCGTTGGCTGCTGGCTCGCTCTCGAAAGGAATGGCGCCGACTGAGGGCGTCGATCGACGCGGGAGATCCCGCGCCAATAGGGCTCGTTCGTGATCGAAAGAATGTGTTCGACAACCATCAGGTTCTCGTGTTTGGGTACGACGAGTTGGACCACGAGCACGTGATACTCCAGGTATATGACCCGAATTGTCCAGGGAGACTATCGACGATCAGTCTGGAGTTTGGGAAGCAGGAGCTACTTGGCCGGGAGAGCTGTGGCGCCGATTCCGCGCTACGGGGGTTCTTCTGCGAGTCCTATAGGTACGTAGCTCCAGCTCGGAGGCATGCACGTGCGTAGGCGTGGCCGATCGGTCGAGCCGTAGATTTGTGTTGCGGCGCGGTTTAGGGGATGTGGGGTAAGCCTGGTGGGATCGCACAAGGTACGATGGTTGGAGATGTTCCCGGACGAGCTGTACGAGGCTATCGAGAGGCGTCCAGTGTGTTTGCTCGCCTACGGGCTGGCCGAACCGCACGGGCTCTACAACGCCCTGGGTCTCGATTTCATCAAGGCTGATGCACTGCTGGAAATCTCAGCCGCCCAGCACGGCGGTGTTGTCGCGCCACCGTGCGCATGGCATGTGCAGGAGCGACCTGAGTTCGATTGGCTCGGCGCGCACGGGGTGAGGCAATCGTACGCCAGTTCGGTCCCCGCAGACCTGTTTCTACACTTGGTGATGATCCAGTTACGGGCTATCGATGCGCGTGGGTTCCATGCGGCCATCCTGGTGACGGGACACTATGGGGGGTTGGAGCGCGACATGCGGCTTGCGTGCGAGTATTATGTTCGCAGGACCGGCTCGCCGCTGGTTGTACGCGCGCTGGCAGATTGGGAATTGATCGACTTCGAGGATTTCCGCGGAGACCATGCTGGCGTCTGCGAAACCTCACAGCTGATGGCCCTCCGGCCAGATCTCGTCGATCTGAAGAGGACGATCGATAAACATCACCTGGGAACGATGTGTGGGGTGTCCTTCGGTGGGGAGGCGGGACAGATGCCGAGTCGAGAGCTGGGAGCCAGCATTGTACAGTCGCAGGTCCGACGATTGGGGCAGATACAGCAGGAGATGTTGGCCAGCTATGAACCCCAGCCGGGGTATCAGCCTCCTTCCCTGAGTGCGGTGGAAGACATATGGCGCCGATTCGAACGGTTGACTCGTAAGTACTGGTGGCTGTCGCTGACGTTCTCGGAGTACCTTGATCAACAAGAAGTGTCTTTCCCAGGTTGGTCAACGCTCGGTGAGTGAGATCGCGATCCAATCGTTTATGCACACTTGGGTTGTTCGTTCGCGATCAAATTCGGCGAGTTCTGGCCAGGAGCACAGGTTTTATGTATTGCCTTCAGTGAGGCGGAGTGCCATAATAAGTTGCTCACGGTGAGCTTGCCAAGCATCCATATGCTCCAGGATGATTGCGATCAGTTCACTGGGACGCAGTAGT
>JAAZAN010000155.1 GCA_012514315.1 Chloroflexota bacterium | reverse complement strand
AGGCCCTGCATGATGCACTGCACGTCGACCACCATCGCCTCCACAGCGCCTGTCAGAATCGCCAGCTCCTGCTGCAGAAAGTTGCCAGCCAGTGGTACACCCTGACGCATCAGCGCCTCATTGGCGGTGCAGCAGATACCGGCCAGTTGAATTCCCTGCGCTCCCTTGCTCTTGGCGAGTTCGATCAACTCAGGATCCAGCGACGCGGCCACAATCATCTCCGAAAGGGTCGGTTCGTGGCCGTGCACGATGATGTTGACCATATCCTCACGGAGCACACCCAGATTCGCTTCTGTCAAAACCGGCGCCGGTGTTCCAAACAGGACATCCGACAGATCGGTAGCCAACATCGATCCGCCCCATCCATCGCCCAACGCACAACGCAGCGTCTGATCCAGGATATGCTCCGCCTCCTGATCGTTCCCGACGTGCGTCCGGTGCAGCAGTTCCACCACCTCACGATCGATCGACCGAGGGGCGATTTGCTCTGCCGCCCAGATGTCCTGCCGCTTCGCGGGCGCACGTTTCAAGTTGAGCAGAGTGCCCTCAACCCGCCCAAACTCCCCAAGCGCAGCCAAAGCGACATCCCGCGCGACATCCTCAAGCGGGCGCCCCTCAACCTCAACGCCCAGATGCTCCGCAACTTCCCTGAGCTTGAACGGATCCTTCACACGATAGTCTGGCGCCTTGCCTTCGGCCGCCTCCAGTAGAGTATATGCCAGACCACGGCCGTGATCGGAATGCGCCGAAGCACCTGCTGCCACCGCACGGGCGAAGTTCCTGGCAACAATCGTGTCGATTGTGGCCCCACAGACGCCCCGATCGGTCTTTCCGACCAGACGACAGGGCCCCATCGAGCAGTTCTTGCAGCACAGACCCGCGCCCCCCACATTGCACGGAACGATCGAATCCGCACGCGAGAACGCGGTATCAATCTCTAGCAGACAAGCGCGATCGAGTAGATTGATGGTTGCGGCGTCCCGGCTCGCCTCCTCTGAAGTTCTTGCCTTACTCTTGGCCATCTTAACATTCTCCATTCAACATACGACTGATTAGTATCGGCGAAACTCGCCCGACATCTCTTGATCCACGCGCTGGGTCTCCGTCAGGCGGCTGCCCAACACACTCCACTGTGGGTCGCGCTTGACAGCCGATGCTTGCGCCAGGATTGGGGGTTCCCCTGCCCCCACAGGATAACCTGCCTCAGCTAGCGCCCGCTCAATGGTTGCAGGTTCAACTCTACTTGAGTCATACGTGACCATAACCTGTTTCCAGGCCGAACTGGCGTACACGTCCTCCACACCACTAAGACCGAATAACGTGTCACGCACGATCAAAACGTGATGATCGGCCCATAGGGCAGGCAGATTCAGTACTAATTTATCCATAGGATAACCTCCCGACAGAGAACTCGGCGCCTGATACGGACAAGGCATCAGGCACCGGCAACCATCTCATTTCTCAGACTAGGATAATCCGACGACCTTGCCTGTCTCGGTGTCAATGTCGATATCCATGAAGACAGGTCTTGACGGTAGTCCCGGCATCGTGCGCATAGTGCCGCACAGAGGGTAGATGAAGCCGGCCCCTACGCTCGCGCGCACATCAGTGATCGGCAACCTCCAGCCTCGTGGCGCTCCCTTGAGCTTCGGGTCGTGAGTGAACGACAGGTGGGTCTTGGCCATACACAACGGCAAGTGGGACAGCCCCATGCTCGTGAAGAGCTTGATCTTGCTCTCCGCCTCCGGTGTGTAGTCAACGCCATCCGCGCGGTAGATTTCACGTGCGACCATCTCGATCTTCTCTTTGATGGACAGATCGTCTTCGTAGAGGAATCGAAAGCTCGATGGTTTCTCGCACGCCTTGATCACCGCCTCAGCAAGCGCCGCGCCACCTTCGCCGCCCTTTGCCCACACCTCACTGACCACCGCATCCTCAGCCCCGGTCTCCTTGGCCCGCCGTTGCACCAACGCGATCTCTGCGTCCGTATCGTTGGTGAAACGATTTATGGCCACAACCACTGGGACCCCGAACTTGAGCGCGTTTTCCACATGCTGCAGGAGGTTGGGCAGCCCTTTCTCCAGGAGCTCCAGATTCTCCTCCGTGTAGGCCTTATCCAGCGGCTTGCCAGCGACAACCGTCGGCCCACCGCCATGCATCTTGAGCGCACGCACCGTGCAAACAAGAACGACGCAGTTGGGCGCCAGGCCGCTCACGCGGCATTTTATGTCCATGAACTTCTCCATACCGCAGTCGGCGCCGAATCCGGACTCCGTCACCACGTATCCGTCTGGGCCAACGAGTTTGAGTGCGATCTTGTCCGCGATGATGGAGCTGTTGCCCTGGGCGATGTTCGCGAAGGGCCCGCAGTGCACAAACGCCGGGCTGCCTGGTAGTGTCTGCATCATATTGGGCATCAGAGCATCCTTGAGCAGCACGGTCATAGCGCCAGCCACGTTGAGATCTTCCGCCGTGATCGGCACAACCTCACCCACAGACCTCAGTCCGCCCTTCTTGCTGGTACCGATGATAATCTGTCCCATTCGCTTGCGCAGATCATCCAGGCCGCTGCAGAGCGCCAGCGCCGCCATAATCTCGGACGCGACGGTGATATCGTAACCGGCCTCCCGCGGCACACCATCATTGACTGAGCCCAGTCCGGTGATGATGTTGCGCAGGGAAGCGTCAGAGACATCCACAACACGCCGCCACTGAATGGTAGCTGGATCAATGTTCAGTCGGAACATCCGTTCCTTGTCATCATCACTCAGGTCCGATGGCTGTTCCGACTGGATTCCGAGCTTCTCCAAACGAATGCGCATAGACGGCGTGTATTCATCCTTGGGACACAGCGCTCTGGCCAGATAGTCGGTGCTGAACTGCGACTCCTTAGCCAGGCGATTGTCGATAGCCGCGGCCAACAGGTTGTGGGCAGCCCCAACTGCGTGGATATCGCCTGTCAGGTGCAGGTTGAAGTCTTCCATAGGCACAATCTGGGCATACCCACCGCCCGCAGCACCGCCTTTGATGCCGAAGGTCGGGCCCTGCGAAGGCTGGCGAATACAGGTGAAGACCTTCTCGCCAAGATAGTGCAAGCCCTCGCTTAGACCAATTGTCGTGACTGTCTTGCCCTCCCCCAGAGGTGTGGGCGTGATCGCCGTCACGTCAATGTACTTCCCGTTTGGCCGGTCCTTGAGGTGTTCGAGTACATCGAGATGGACCTTGGCCTTCCACTTCCCGTACATATCGATGTCGTCTTCACTGAGTCCTACACTTTGAGCTACCTCTACTATGGGCAACAATTCGGCTGCTTGCGCAATCTCAATGTCGCTGGGAACTGGGTTAACTCGCTTGACGGGCATTCGGTGACCTCCTTCAGATAATAGGCTGTGTCCGCTATCAGATCACTCTGAGCATTCAGAGCGCACCCTCAACATCAGCCATGTGGCCAACAACGCACCATCAGGCATCGATGCAGCACGTCACACGGCTGAGGAAAGCACGAGGGCGAAGCAAGTCCGACGCTATCCTCCACGAGTCGCCCCCACTCCATTCAATTATATCCGAGTCTGAGTCTTGTGCAATAAGCCACGATTTCCCGCTTGGCTTGACAGGCTGCGCAATCCGTGCCATAGTCGCGGCCAATTATAGTCACGGTAATGCTGACAGGCAAATCGCGATGAAGCATGTCTATGCAACAGTATCGGCCATAGACCGCTATGGTCCCTGGGTATGGATCACCATATACGAGACAGAGATCACGCACCAGCTCGCTCCGGGGCGCTTCGTCATGGCCGATTTGGACGGCCTACCTCGCTATCCTATCTTTCCAGCGCGCGTCACACCCGACACGTTCGATGTACTGGTCCAGTCGGATCATCCAGCCGCTTGTCTGGATGAAGGCGCGTCACTGGATCTGATAGGGCCAATGGGCAGGGGGTTCAGATATGATGAATCCGACAGGCGTTGGCTTCTGATAGCGTCGAACCGATTCCTGTCCCCCGCTCTTGGCTTGCTCCAGCAGGCCTCCGATGCCGATGTCAGCACGGCGCTGTTGTTGACGGCGCCAACCGCAACGGAGCTGTACCCCATCCGATGGCTACCCCCGAGCGTCGAAGTTCACGTCAGTACGTTCGATGGCTCAGGCGGATTTCCGAGCTCCTCTCTTGATCTATTTCGGCGCCTTGTAGGCTGGGCCGATCGTGTTTTCGTTGTCACCGACCGTCACCAACACATCAGCCTGGCACAGCAGGTGACGCAGGCTCGCATTGCACCCTCGCACGATTTTGCTCAGGCGCTGGTCGTGCCGACTATGATCTGCGCCGCTGGATTCTGTCAGGGTTGTGCAGTATCTGTTGCTGACGGGGTCAAACTGGCGTGCACCGACGGCCCCGTCTTCGATCTACTGGAGCTCGCATCGATTGCACGATGACCAGCGTTGAACTGGCCCCCCTCAGCAAGACCGGACTCAGGCTGCCTAGCCCATTGATGACCGCCGTAGGGTGTTTCGGCCCGCATATCGACTATCATGGTTTGGCTGATGTGGAATCGTTGGGTGCTGTTGTCATCGGTCCTCTCACCGCCCGTCCGAGACGTGGAGCCTCACCCCCAAGGGCGGTGAGAGTGCCCGGTGGCGTGCTGCTACACTCAGGCTTAGCCAATCCCGGCATCGCTGCGTCGGTACGGCAATATGGCCGGGCCTGGCGGAGAAGTGCAGTGCCCGTGATCGCACATGTAGCGACCATTGATGTGCATGACACCACTACCTGCTGTGAGCGCCTTAACGACGTACCGGGAATCGCCGGGGTTGAGCTAGGCTTCGCCGATAGCACAACCATCGAGGAGATGGATGACTTCATTGCCGCAGCACGTGTTTGTTGCACACTGCCGTTGATCGCGCGTCTGCCGCTGTTCCGGGCGCAAGAAATCTGCACGCTCATCGCTGCATGCGGCGTCGATGCGTTTACAGTCGCCGCCCCGCCCCGGGGCAGCGCGTGGGATCCGTCCTCCGGCCGTCTCATTACCGGCCGATTGTACGGTCACTTCGTCCAGCCGCTGGCACTACACGCTGTGCACGCGGTCCTGGATCAGGTCACTGTGCCAGTCATCGGGTGTGGCGGTATCTTCGAGACTCAGGACGCCCTCGACCTCTTGAGGGCGGGAGCTGCCGCAGTGCAGGTCGACGCCGCCGTGTGGCACTCACCATGGTCGGTATCCGAGATCGCCCGTGGTGTAGCGGCCGCCACAGGTTGATGCGAATGGCTGTCCCCTGCTCTTCCCTAGCCTCAGGCATCTTCATTACATCACTCCGTCGCGACTTGCGCCGTGACGTCCGTGTGATATATTGCTCTGGATTGGCCACGCTGATATGACACCAGTCCTCACACAACCTGTTCTGGAACCCGACTCGCGGCGGGTGATCGGGTCTACGCAAGAATGAGGAGACAAATCCATGTCCCGTGCATCTAGCGCCAAGCCACGCTCAATTGTGTTTCCACCTCTCATACTGTGTGTGCTGGGCACAGGCGCCATATTGGCATACGGGTACACCACGCCCGGATTTCTTATGCTCGAGTTTGTCATCCTGTTCATAGCTGTACTTTTCGCAGCCATTGGCTACACTCAGAACACCGTCCGAGGATTCCTGAGCACGATTATCCTCTACATTGCCACGGGCATCGCCGCCACGGCTTACCGTCCCCTGGCGCCCTACATTGGCTCGCCGCTTGGGGAGCAGGTCACGCGCAATTCGCTTGTGTTCACCTACATCGTACTCGCACTCGCAGTATGGATTCTGCTCGAAGTGATCAGTAGACACCTGCTTAACGACACATCAATACCGTTGATCGGCTTCTTGGATCATGTTGCAGGCGCCGTGATCTATCTCATAATCGGCATCTTCATCGCCTCGCTGCTGTTCAACGTGTTGGGATATTCGTCGACGTGGGGAGGGGCTCACGATGCCGCTACCCTGAGGCCTGTATTACGAGGGGTCTTTTCCGCGCTCTACACGAGCCAGCGCTTCTGGTTCCTGGGCCAACCGCCCGCCATCTACACTTACGACCTACCAGGATAGAATGGATACTGCGAAAGGGAAACACCTCAACACACTCGAGTTCACCAAAGTTCTCGCCCGCCTCGAGGCTCACACCAGCTTCTCGGCAGGCGCCGAGAGGGCTCGCGCATTGCGGCCAACCAGCGTTCTGCCGGAAATCCAGTGGGGCCTGGATATCACGTCTGAGGCGCGTGAATTGCTTGATGCCAAACCCGGCACAACTATTGGTGGGGCGCGTGACGTGCGGGAGCGGGTGACCGCATCCCTGCGGGGCGTCCTCCTCCAGCCTTCGGACCTGCTGGATGTCAGAGATACGCTCGTTGCTGCACGGGTACTCCACCGAACGTTGACTCGGCTGGACACTCAGTTCCCACATCTAGCGGCTGTTGCCGCACGAATCGACCCTTGCTCCGAGATCATTGAAGAGATCCAAAGATGCCTTGATGAGCGGGGCACTGTCAGGGACAATGCGTCTGGAGAGCTAGCGCGCATCCGTCGAGAGCTTCGCATAGCACTCAATCGGGTCCAGGACAAGCTCAACTCCATCGTCACCTCATCACGCAACGCCCCCTATCTGCAAGAAGCGATTGTCACTCAACGCGATGGACGCTACGTTATTCCCCTCAAAGCGGACTTCAAGGGCCGCATACGGGGCGTCGTTCACGATGTGTCGGCATCGGGAGCAACCGTATTCATCGAGCCACTCTCGGTTGTCGAACTGAACAATGCGTGGCGCGAACTGGAGATCGAGGAGCAGCAGGAGATCGAACGGATCCTGGCGCATCTATCCGCCCTAATCGCCGAGAAGGCTTCTGGGATTCTCCAGACCGTGGAGACGATTGCCGAACTGGACCTTCACTTTGCCAAAGCGCGGTACGCTGAGGAGCTCGGGGCCGTTCAGCCGGAGATCGTACCCTTCCGCCGGATGCAGACTACCGCGAGCAACGGTGATGGCTATCGTCATCCTGGATCGACCGTGAAGCTGATGGGTGCACGGCATCCCCTACTGGATCCCCACAAGGTCGTTCCTATCGATGTCGTGCTTGACGAAGAGACATCAATGCTAATCATCACGGGTCCGAACACTGGAGGCAAGACCGTTTCGCTGAAGACAATCGGGCTACTGACGTTGATGGCGCAGGCAGGAATGCACATTCCTGCCGAGGCAGGTTCCGCCATCTCACCATTCGAAGACATCTACGCCGACATCGGTGACGAGCAGTCCATTGAGCAAAGCCTATCCACCTTCTCCTCCCACCTGACGAACATCATCTCGTTCCTCGATCGCGTCAACGACCGCAGCCTGGTCCTGCTCGATGAGCTGGGCGCGGGTACAGACCCTGCGGAAGGCGCTGCGTTGGCCCGCGCTCTGCTCGATCGTCTTCGCAGTCAGCGGGCTACCACGTTTGTAGCAACGCACTATCCTGAGCTGAAGAGTTACGCCCAGCTCACACCAGGCGTGTGCAACGCATGTGTCGAGTTTGACCCGCAGACGCTACGACCAACCTATCGTCTGACGGTGGGTCTGCCGGGAAGATCGAATGCCTTCGCTATCGCGCTGCAGATTGGACTTTCCGAGGAAATCGTAGACGAAGCCCGTCAGACCGTCTCACCAGAGACAGCCCGCACTGAAGACATGCTGGCTGAGATCCATCGCTTGCGCGTTCAGGCCCAGGAAGCCAGGCAGAACGCCGATGCCGCCTGTGCCGAAGCACAGCAGCTCACGCGTGAGCTGCGGGCTCGAATGGCCAATATCGAGGATGAGAGACAACTCGTGCTCGATAGAGCGCGGGCTGATTCCAGTCGCGAACTTGAGACGCTGCGGAGCGAGATCAGGACGCTGCGGCGAGGGCTGGAGAGAATTGGGGCGCCTCTCGATGAGTTGGTGGCAATCGAGGAATCCGTCGATGATCTGGATGTATCTGTGCCCAAGTCAAGCCCTCGCGAACTGCCCGCGGAACCAGGCGCCCCCCGTCGCCCGATTCGGATTGGGGACTCCGTGTTCGTCCAGCCCCTCAATGCGCTGGGGCAAGTGCTCGGAATCGACGGAGCTGAGGCCGAAGTCCAGGTGGGTCCTGCACGCACGCGCGTCAGCCTGTCCGTTCTGGAGCGACGTAAGGGGCCAAGGCAACTTGAATCCGAACAGCCAGCGATCTCTGCCAGTCACGTGCAGACTCCTGGCATGCGCCTGGACCTCAGGGGTCGTACAGTTGAGGAGGGAATCCAGCAACTGGAACGTCACCTGGATACGGCTTCACGCGCCAACCTGCCCTGGATCCACATCATCCACGGTAAGGGTACGGGCGCTCTGAAACGAGGAGTACGTGAGCGCCTGGCGAATCACCCGCTCGTGAGCTCGTACGAATCTGCAGGGGACAAAGAGGGCGGAGAAGGTGTGACTGTCGCCAAACTTGTCCAGGGCTGAGACCCGATCCCCTAACCAGCTTTCATTCCCAAAGGAGGGCACTATGCCGCTGACGTTTGATCTCCCGTTGGAGGAATTGAGGACTTACGAGGGCGCCAACCCGCGCCCCGACGACTTCGATGTGTTCTGGGATAGCGGGTTGGCCGAGCTGCGCGCACTCGATGCTCAAGTCGAGATAACGCCGGCATCGTTTCAGGTACCGTTCGCCAGGTGTTCCGATTTGTACTTCACTGGCGTCGGAGGATCGCGTGTCCATGCTCAACTATTGCAGCCACGTAGTTCTGATGCCCCGCATCCCGCGGTCATCTTGTTCCATGGCTACTCAGGCCACGCAGGTGACTGGTCAGAGAAGCTCGGGTTTGTCGCAGCGGGGTTCACAGTGGCAGCGCTGGATTGCCGCGGACAGGGGGGGCTGTCGGAGGATCGGGGAAGCGTAACAGGAAACACGCTACGCGGACACATCATCCGAGGATTGGACGATGCACCAGAGAAGATGCTATTTCGACAGATATTTCTTGACACAGCTCAGCTGGCTGGGATCATCATGGATATGCCCGATGTGGATGCAACGCGAGTAGGTGCAACTGGAGGCAGTCAGGGAGGCGCGTTGACTGTGGCCTGTGCCGCGCTTGAGCCGCGCATCAAACGTGCAGCACCTGTGTTTCCGTTTCTCTGCGATTACAGAAGAACATGGCAGATCGATCTAGCGAAGGATGCATACGCGGAACTACGGGAGTACTTTCGGGCCTTTGATCCACGCCACGAACACGAGGATGAGGTATTCACCCGGCTTGGGTATATCGACATCCAGCACCTCTGTCCCCGAATCCGTGCGGAGATCCTGTGGGCGGTAGGCCTGATGGATACAATCTGTCCGCCATCAACCCAGTTTGCCTGCTACAACAAGATCACATCACAGAAGTCTATGGCCCTGTACCCCGATTACGGCCATGAGCACTTACGCGGTCACTCGGACCTTGTCTTTGAGTTCATGATGGCCCTCTAGTGGAGAGGTCGCAGGGTGGACTCGCTGACCAACCCTATTTGGAGATGTCAGGCATCGCTCGGAGCAGGCTGACAGACAGGGCACAGGTGAGTGCCGCGCTGTCCCACAACGATTCGCGATATGGGGTGCCCGCAACGTGGGCACCCCTCTCCATCCCGACCATACACGGCCAGCTCGACCGCGAACTCACCGGCCCGGCCATCTGATGACCGGTAACGGGCATCCCGCAACGTCGTTCCACCACGCCTCACAGCAGCGTCCAGCAGCTCGCGAATCGAGCGGTATAGCCGCTCGATCTCCGCTTCTGACAGACTATCCGCTCGACGCACTGGGTGGATTCTCGCGCGCCACAGCGCCTCGTCGACGTATATGTTGCCCAGCCCTGCGACGAACCGCTGATCGAGCAACAGCGGCTTGAGACGCCGTCTACGGGTCGCCAGCATCGCCGCAAAACGGCCAACGGTGAACTCGGCAGCCAGAGGCTCCGGCCCCAGGTCGGCCAGCACTCTCTCCGGATCATTCACGAGCCAGAGGCGACCAAACTTCCGTGTGTCCGAAAAGTAGAGTCGCCGGCCGTCGTCCAGAAGAAGACGAACGCGCGTGTGGGGGTCATCTGGGCAGACGTAAGAATCCAGAATCAACTGTCCACTCATCCGTAGATGGATGAGTAGCGCACCGCCTCCGCCAAAGCGTAGAACAATCCATTTGCCCCGGCGCTCCACACCGACGACCGTCTGTCCCGTCACTTGAGACGCGAACGTTTCAGGATCGAGATCGACCAGACTGCGGGGCCAGAGCACATCGACCTCTGCAATGACCCGTCCAACGAGGAAAGGTCGGAGGCTGCGAGCCACCGTCTCAACTTCAGGAAGCTCAGGCATACGGCCATTATAGCGGACGCTGGAGCGGCGTCAATCGATGATTGACAGCCCGATTGTCGATGTTACAATTCATTCCCAATGAACGAGGACACTCAGGTAAGTAGGCGGATGCGACCCGGCCGCGCGACCAGACCACAACCAGACTCGTCACGGGATGACACCCAGGAAATGCACCGAGATAGATCATCCCGAGAACGTCCATACCCATCCTACGTGGATTACCAAACGCCCACCCTGGAACTGGACAGAAGGCCGTCCTGTCTATCTCCACTCATCGGAGCACTCACGATACTCTCTCTCCTGGCCGCGCTTCTCATCGCCGGCTGCTTCGCGTTCTGGTCCTGGACTATGACGTTGTCCCGTACCAACATACTGATTCTCGGTCTCGATCGACGGCCTGAGCAGGGATACGTGGTTCGATCCGACACGATCATCTTGATGACTGTGTATCCACAGGGCTCGCGGGTCGCATTGCTGTCAATACCCCGTGATCTCTACGTGCCGATTCCCGGCTACGGCGACAACCGGATCAACACGGCGCATTTCTGGGGAGAGTCCGGCGCCTCCGGTGGCGGCCCCCCTCTGGCAGTGCAGACTGTGGAGGCCAACTTTGGTGTTCGGGTGGACCGCTACGTGCGAATGGACTTCGATGGCTTCCGTGCTATCATCGATGCAGTCGGAGGCGTGGACATCATCGTTGACGAGCCCGTGGTTGACCACTCGTACCCGACGGAGGACTACGGAATTATCGGTATTGAGATTTCGGCTGGACCACAGCGCATGGACGGCGAGACGGCCCTACGGTACGCCCGTTCGCGCCACGGTTCATCCGATTTCGAGCGAGCCAGGCGTCAGCAGCAAGTCATAGTCGCCTTCGGACGACGATTGCTGACACCCAAGGTCTGGCCCAGTCTGCCCATACTATTGCAGATAGCGCAGCAGCACCTCGACACCGACTTAACAGCGTGGGACGCGCTCGTGTTGGCTCCAACCCTCTACCAGGTAGGACCCGAAGGGATCGAGCGCTACATCATCGGACGTGATATGACTACACCTTGGACAACGCCAACCGGCGGTGCGGTTCTGATGCCACGCTGGGACTTGATCCGCCCGCTCGTGATCAGCCTGTTCACACCGTGACAGCGCGAAAGACACGCACCGTGCCTTGTGGTGACGCGGCACGGTGCGTGTTGTTACCAGCTACTACTAGAGAGGCAGGCGAAGCCCGATCTGTTGGCCCAGTGCCTTCTCCATCACCAGCGGCGCCGTCGCCATATCGTCCGATGCGAGACCGAGGTTGCACGCCACCGTCCGTTCGCCGGGCGACTCGCGACCAGGTTTCCGCCCAGCGACGAGCTCGCCAAGCTCGGCATATACCACCGGGATGTCCCGAAAGTAACCAATTTCGCGATAGTGTTCCATCTGGGGAATGTCATCGGTGCAGAACTTGTCGCACTCGTGCAGCGCGCTCGGGTGCCAATACGAGTCGAAGTCAACGAGCGACGCAAAGGCGCCAGGCTCCAGCCATCCGGCCTGAATCGTCGCGTGAGGGGCCCTCAGTATCGGCCCCGCCGTCACCACCAGGTCACACCCACTGACCGCCTGACGCGGCTCGGAAACAGGAATCGCCTCCAGGCCGAATTGCTGTGACATCTCGTCGACATACTGTCTCTGCGCCTCAGCATCAACGTCATATGCCATCACGCGCGTCAGAGGAAACAGGCAGTTAAGCGCCTCAAGGTTGCTTCGCCCTTCCACACCGCACCCCAGTATGCCTACAACCGCCGATTCTGGGCGTGCCAGGTACTTGGCCGCAAGGGCCGTGGCGGCGCCCGTGCGCATCGCCGTGATCCAGGTACAGTCCATGACCGCCAACGGCATCCCTGTCTCCGTATCGTTCAGGACCAGCAGGCCGGAGATATAGGGTAATCCGCGCGCCTGATTCCCGGGATAGCCACTGACCCATTTGATGCCGGCGGCTCTGAGAGCCGGTATGTATGCCGGCATCGCGTGGATGAAAGCATCAGGCATCGTGTGGATTCCTGGCTTGGGCGGCATCTCCACGCGTCCTTCCGCTTTTTCACGGAACATCAGCTCGAGTGCGCCGATGATCTCCATCATCGTCACCCCGACGGACTTCACATCAGCTTGAGACAGGTACAACAACTCACTGGACATAGTCGACCTCCCTCTCCTCGTTCCTCGCTATCACACAAACACGGACAGGATGAGAACACCAGACCAAGGTATCGGCTGGCCAGCCCTATGTGATGCGCAAAGCTCAGGGTGACGCAGGAGCGTCCCCATAATCCGGAACATCAAGCAGCTCACCGTCCCGCTTACACGACTCGTGGGCGATCAGTCCGGGCGCCAGGTAACGTGCAGCATCCCATACATTGTTGGAAGGCGTCTGTCCAGTGACACAGGCGGTCACGAAATCGTCGATAAGGAACTGGTGGGAACCGTTATGTCCATTGGGCAGGCCGATGTACTCCTTAGGCAGGCGGCTCACCTCATGCACTCGCGAAACGCCGACGTGCGTGCCGTCAGCCCCTGTCACTTTGGCCATCTGCCCATCCACTCCACCGACCGGCAGCCCGATAGGTGCAAGCTCTTCGGTCAGGTCAATGCATGTCTTCAGATCCTTTGTCACCCACATCTGACCTTTGACCTGTTCCTCATAGCTGCCTTCCGTACCGTACAGGCTCATCCCGACGGTGCCCGGATGTCCAATCCGTCTGAACTCATTGAAGCGCGCCGTGCTGCCGTCGGACAGCCTGCACAGCGCAGTCTGGTTGCTGTACGGATTGTTCCAGACATTTCGCTCCGGGTCGAACAGCATATCCTCGTCGTTGTCCACGAACCCAAAGCAACTCACCTGTGTCACGTGTGCACCGGTCACGGACACCACCATGCTCACCGAATGAGTGGGATAGAACATCGGTGGTAACCCCGCGTATCTCTCCCAATCGTCGCCGTGACGCCATCGATACACATCGTAGAGACCGTGATCGAAATCGTGATAGTACTCGGCCTCGGCATAGACAACGCGGCCGAAATCACCATTCCTGAATCGCCCACGACAGTAGATCGCGCACGGATAATAGTAGCTGGTCTCACCCACCATGTAGATCAGCCCCGTCTCTTCTACTGTCTTCACCAGATCAGCAATCTCCTCCATCGTGATGGCCGAGGGAACTGCTGAATAGACATGCTTGCCGCTTCTCAGTGCTTGCACAGCCTGAGGGCAATGGATATGGTGTTGAGTGAAGATGGCGATGGCATCCAGGTCCATCGCACACAGATCGTCTAGAGACGCGCACGTCTCGGGTAACCCGAACTTCGCCGACTTCGCGCTGAGCTTCTCTGCGTCCAGATCGGACAAGACGACTTGCTCAACCGCGGGGTGCGCCGTGAACAGCGGGATGAAGCTGTCTGCAAACGCGCCGGTACCACATATGCCTACTCGAATGCCCATTTCTATTCACTCTCCTGTCTTATTCCAGAGTCTCGTATCACATCAATTCATGTACCAATCGATTCGTCAGGAAGCCCACAGGTCTCCCGGCGTACGACCACGATAGCTAGCCAAATAGTGGTTGTACTACCGCCAGTGCCGAGCCTGTGCATCTATCTCGCGGACCACATCGGCTGCGAGGGGCGCAGGCTTGTGTTCCATCGCCCGCAGCGTCCGCGCGCGAAGCCGTTCGCCGAAAGTGTCAGCGCCCCGCTCCACCCACTGTTGATAGATGGTTCGATCGAAGAGCCGAGAGTACCACACCTCGCGAAAGTGCTGCAGGGTGTGTGGTTCCTGCAGGAAATGTCCGCCAGGGCCAACCCGATCGATCAGATCAATCGCCAGACTCTCCATCCCGACTGGCAGTCCGCTCACGTAGTGGTTCACCATATCCAGGACCTCGTGGACGAGCACCATGTACTCTGGAGAGGCAACCGCGCCGTGGTCCAACCAGCCTGAGTCGTGGACAAGGTTGGCGCCGCTGAGAGCCGAACTAAGGCAGGAGAAGACAGCTTCCGCTGCAGATTGCGCATCTGGCATCTTGGCATCCGAGCAGCCCGCTGTGCCGAAGAAGGGCAGTCCATACCGCTGGGCGAGCTGTGCCATCGCTGCTGTCATCAGGCTCATCTCCGGCGCTCCGTAAGAGAAGACCATAGTTGACATGTCCATAACTGTCGTGAAGGCGCCGTAGATGAACGGGGCGCCGCGCCGCGCGAGCTGTGCCAGCACCAACCCACTCAGTGACTCCGCGCTCCCCTGCACCAGCGTACCAGCAAGCGACATCGGCGCGGTACTGCCCGCTTGAGGCGCCGGGTAGTAGACGAGTGGAATGCCCTTTTCGACACAGAAAAGCAGCTTGTCGATCGCTGGATCGTAGTGGACAAGGGGCGATATAGGTTCCGAGTAGTGAACGATAGGTGGTGCAGCCCGAAATCGCTCCTCACTGCCCGCGATAGTCACCGCCATCTCATAGATATCTCGCGTACTGTCCAGATCCTTACAGCAGAAGACGAGCGGCTTCTCACAGTGGGACATAACCTCACGCGCAATGACACGATCTGCAATATCTGGGGCGACATCCGCAGCCATGCCAATCGTCATCACCCACGTGTAGTTCGGCAAGGCGTCGGCAACAGTGGCTGTGACGCGACAATCGGCGCTGGTGAAGCGTCGCCGTTCTCCATTCAGTGGATCCAGATAGTCAACGCAATCCACGCTCGGGCCAAACCACACCCGATCCCGCTCCAGAAACACCTCACGTTCACCATCTCGACGGCCCAGGACGACCCGCTTCGGAGCGGATCGCAGCGCCTCCTCGACGAGCCACGAAGGTATGAATACCCGCTTGCCATCGACGCGCGCACCGGCGCCTTGCAGAATCTCCCTGGCGCGTCGGTGCGTTAGGATCACGCCCGTACGCTCCAGGACCTCCAACGTGGCGCAGTGAATCATGTCGAGTTGCTCTGAGGTGAGAACCTGGAGCCGCGGTTTGAAGGCAATACTAGAATCCAGTGGCTTGGACAGCATATCGTAGCCCTCTCATCTTCCCACTCAAGCGCGAACAGAGCCCATCAGCATCTGGCAACCCCACAGCGGCGGTCATCAAAGTCGATTGGCGCCCCCAAGCGACCAGCTCGTCGTAGTATCGCCCTGGATTCCCCGTGTCGCGCCTCCGGCTGCGAGGTTCACGGATGGGCGCCTGTGCACCCCTTCGGACGCCATCACGCCGGGGTCCGATAGCGCACCGTTCTCAGGATGACTTGGCGCGCAGGAACCACAGGGAGATCGATGAGATTGAAGCCGGGGAGATCTTCCGATCTCTCGGCCTCGTTTGCATCCCCTCGGTCCACGAACTGCCACCCGATCGATGGGCACGTTGCTACCAGAACTCCGCGATACAGACATGTTGCCTGCATATGAACGTGTGCTGCGAAGACGCCGCATATCTGGGGTTCAAGGCCTGCCAACACACCCCAGAACTCCGCGGCATTGCGCAGCTTGATGTCGTCCAGCCAGGGAACTCCAACATCAACCGGTGGGTGATGAGCAAATACCAGTGTAGGGCGTCCCTCGGCCTGGGCCAGGTCGCACGCGAGCCAGGCCAACTGGTTTCCATCCATTTCGCCATAGCCACGCCCCGTCCCCGATGTGTACAGCAACACGAAATGGTAGCCCGACCGATCAAAGGAATAGTAACCCGGAAAACCTGGCGCGCCCGGGGGGTCACCAGTGCGATTGTAGGCGTCGAGGCTGTCGTGATTGCCCAGTACGTAGTGAACGGGCTGGGACCACTGAGACAGAAGCGCTCGCATTACACCATAGTCACCGGTGTTCCCCTCATTCAGTATATCGCCCCCGACTATCACCAGGTCAGGCGCCGGCACGACCGATGCAACGGCGCCCTGCGCAGCTTCTAGCTGTGCGAACGGGTTCAGGCCGTACAGACCGTCGCTGGGATTGTTGGGCAGGTGGAAGTCAGAGATATGCAGTATGCGCATCGACTCGGTTCACATCCTTCAGTGACGCCCACTGCCGTACTCGCGGACCATCTCCTCCAATCGCTGACGGTAGTAACAGAAATTCTCCCAGGAGATGTCGGGGTGGACAATATGATCAATGAACGGCACGTATCCACCCTGAGCAAGCAGTGGCGGCAGTTTCTTCTCCAGCTCGCAGTCGATCGCCGCGCGGCCCCGGGCAACCGCCGCCTTATCAAGACCACCATAGATCTGAATCTGAGGGAACGCCTTGCGCACCTCGACAACGTCCATCCCCGCCTGAACTTCAAAGGGCAGCATACCTGTAACGCCGCATTCCAGGAACAGGGGAATGAGTTTGGTGCAGTTTCCATCGGTATCCACGCACAGATGGCGTACACCGTTGTCCTTGAGGAAACCGATCAGCCGCTTGTAGTACGGCATCATGAACTCACGAAACAGGCTGGGCGAGATCAAAGGGCCAGTCTTGAAACACATGTCTTCCCAGAACTCAGCGCTATCGACTTCGACATCCTGCAATACCGCATCGTAGATCTCAATCCAGAACTCGGTCAGGAAGCTGGCGATCTCGTGCACCAGCTCTGGTTGATCATAGTAGGCTAGCAGCAGGTTCACGTCCCCCATCAGCTCGCGCAGTGAGCCGAAGAAGCCGCAGTACCCGCTCGCAATTGACAGGGGGTAGTCGCGAGTTCGGTACTCCTGTACGAGCTGCGCCCAGTTCTCGGGCAGTCTCCGATCCAGCATGACCTGAAATCGTTCGGCCTTGAACTGCTCCCAGCTCTCACGGTCGTGCACCGGCCAGGCCAACGCTTGAGGAACGGAAGCGTTGTCCCGCCGTTGCTGGACGGTCACTCCCATCGAGTTCCGAATGACTATGTTGTCGCCGTCCTCCTCCAGCACCTCGTCTTCGAAAGCGGGGAAGATGAAGTTCTGAAGCGGAACCGTCTCGCGCCCCCGGTCAAACCGAAAATAGGCTGAGACATCCACGGCTTCTTGTACATTCAGTACGCCACTACGCCAGGCAGCACCTGGTCCCGAGAGCGTCCCACCGTACTCCACCGGTTCGCGAAGCCCCTTCTCGTGCGGCAGTCCCTCCCCATACCAGCGCGAGACAGTACCGCCCCAGTATCCCCATTCCCACAGCAACGTCCGATCACAGGGCTCAAAATCCATCACCGCCAGGAAACGCTCGCGAGTGTTCACAATCCCCCCCCTCGTAGCACAGGATAACGCCTAGAGTCTGCCATACTTGCGCCCGGCATCTGCCAGGACCTGGATTCGGTCTGCAGGTGTATTCTCGTTGAAGTAGTCCGTCGTCGCGAGTATGAAGTGACACCGACCGCGAACGGTATCCATGGTCGCCTTCACAGCCGCCTCAATTTCCGATGCGCTCCCCTTGCGCACCAGATCCAGCTGGTCGATGTTCCCCGAGAGTGTTGTGCCGCCTCCTGCGAAAGCATCCACAGCTTCCGCCAGTGTGGTGTCACCGTAAGGCGGGGGAGTCAGCGACTCGTGACAGCACATACCCATCGTCGCATAGAGCGGCAGTAGGTTTCGAGCGTACCCACAATTGTGATGAATGACACCCACCCCCTGCCTCTGGATGAAGTCAATGAACTCCACCTCATAGGGTAATATGTGCTCACGATAGAAGGACGGGCTCACCAGCTTGCCGTTGGCGATGTTGCTGCCATAGCTCACAAAGTCTATCCCCGCGTCGATTACCTGTTGCACGAAGGCCCTGTACCGGCCGACGAAATACGCCATCATCCGCCCATAGAACGTCGGATTTAGAACCGCATCGACCAAGAGATCGTCCAAACGCCGATAGTACACAGCGATCACGTTAAAGGCCCCTTGAATCCACGGGGCCGTTACCCCCTCATCGCCCACGATATCGACGGCGCGTCGCGCATCCGAGACATCTACAGCACCGGGCGCGGGCTGGTACTCCATTACCAGGTCCAGGTCGTGCTCCGTCTTAATCGGATACTCAGTCACCGAAATCTCTGCATCATACTCGTACGTCCAACGCAGAGACTCGACACAACGCAGGTCCCCACCGGGAGTGTGAATGATGGTTGTCGTATTCTGATCACGACCGATTTCCTCTGTCGCGACCTCGATCTCCCAGTTGGGTCCCTCAGGGCCGAAAGCGTCGGGGACGGCGGAGCAGTTGCGGTGAACCAGATCGAAACCGTAGTGCCGATAGACCTCGGGTGTCCGTTCCACCCAATCGATGTCGTGCGATCCGAAGAACTCCTTGACGTAGTTCACGTGGATGAACGGCGCCACAGGGATGCGATCCACTGGCTGTTGGTGAAGAGCTCTTAGCAGTCGCTCACGACCCGTCAGACCAGTCATCGACACCGTCTCCCCATCGTCCTCAGTTCCATCAGCCTGCTTCCGACGTCAATGCTTTCGCATTGTTGTACAGGATGTCCTCAACGTCGCCGCTCGAGAGTCGGGTGGCGTGCGCAGCTTTCTTGAGTCCAAGCAGTTGCTCATACACGAAGAACGTGTACCGGGTCTCCTTCTCTGCTGGTTCTCGCTCAGTGTTCCACGGGAAATCCATATCACTGAAGAACTTGCGATCGCCGTTCCATTCACCCAGACGGCCCCGCATGTACGTGACCGGTGAATCCGTCGCAAACAGCAACCGCTGTGGTCCGACCTCACGGATCGCGACTTCCAGGACGCCACTCTCACAGATAGGACAAACATCAAACCACAGATTGGGGAGGGCCTTATAGGGCTCGGGTATCCCATCCCGAATCATAGAAGGGATATAGGGCCGCCCGATGTGCGCCATGATTACCTTAGCAGCGGGGTGCCGACGGCATGCCCCACTCAGATCCTCGATGTCGTAGCGATCGTACAGACGTCCTGGTCGGCCCAGGTGAATCAGGAGGATCGCGCCCCGGTCGTTGGTCACCTCCCACAGGGCCGGAGGCACATAGTCAGCAAGACGCATCTCGGCGAAACTCTTGTCGGTCACCAGATCCAAATACGGCTTGAAGCCGATGAAGCCGGCGTCAAGGGCATGCTCCAGCTCATCGCGGGTGGAGTCGGGACGGGGCATGTAGAGACCCTGCACGCCGTGATCCTCGATCAGACCCGCAACGTAGGCGTTATTGGCGTCCAGATCTGTCTCACGGAACGGGAACCCGAAATACAGACCTTCCATCATCTGCTCGGGAAACAGAGTTGTGCGAACTTCCTGAGCAATCTCATACGCGTTGCAGCCAAACTCCAGCGCCACATCCAGGAAGAATCCGAGCTTCGACTTCTTGCGCTCATCCGACAGCGCCACGATGTGCTGGGGCAATCCCGTATGAATGTGTGAGTCGAACACGCGAACCGGCAGAAACTCGGCCAGCGCTTCATACACAGGTCCATCAATCTCGGGTCTGTACTCGATATTCGACATGAGCCCTCCAACCTACGCTCTGCCATGCTCTCGATAGTATCGGAGCCCTTCCACCAGCGTCTGTATATTCTCCCAGGCTACGCCCGGCGCGATTGAGCTTGACCCGCCGAGGAACAAGCCCACCTTAGGTCCATGGGCCACCAGCCAGTCGATCTCGTGCTTGACGTCGGCCGGTTTGCCGAAGGGCAACGTCCTCGTCACAGATGCACCGCCGATGATGATCAACGGATCCCCATCCTTTGTCTTCATCGCGCAGATCCGTTCGTAATCCATGCCGTCTTCGTACTGAAACCCCTGGAATCCCCGTATGCCGACCTCCAGGAGCCGGGGCACCAGGTCCATCAGATTGCCATCGCAGTGCCAGATCATCTTGACATCGGTCTTGACCATCGGCTCCAGACTGCGCGCGAAGTGGGGAAGCCACAGTCGGTCCAGAGTCTTCGGGCGCACCAGCAATCCACGCGAATCGGCCATATCAAAATCGAGCCGGTACAGAGGTGGAAGGCCTCCCTCAACATAAGCTCGCGCAGCAGCCCGGTTGTTCAGCGCCGCGTAGTCGGCCTGCAGTGAGAAGTGCCTCTCGACGACATCAGGATACAGGGCATATGCCATGAAGTAGTATTCGTAGCCATACTGGGAATAGGCGAATGTGGGGAACTGAATGAACGCATACCCACTCTTGAGCATCGTGGGGCCAATCGCCTCCTGCTGAGTCAGCTCCCCATCGATGATCTCGCACACCCGCTCATCCTCGTTGAACCCAGCGATATTCCGCTCGATGCGGGGGAAGACAACACACTCCAAGTGTTCAACCGCCGCTTCGGGTGAATCGATGATCATATCATCGAGCACGATCTGATCCGCCCCGGTGGTTGCGCCCTTCTCAGCGCCCTCATACCCGTGTTCCTCCATTGTGAGGGGGTTCTCAGGGATGAACTGGTCAATCAAACAAGTACCGGCGGCCCGCTGGAAGGCCAGGTACGTGTCGACCGGCTTGCGCCGGTACTCACCTGGCTGCACCCCGGCAAGACGCTCGATCACCGAGTGCTCCATCACGTGGATCATCCAACTGGGTATTCCCTTTGTGGGTTTCTGATCAATCGTGTCCAGGGCAAGCTGCGCCGAGACAGTGCTGGGTTCAGGGAACATGCGATACACTCTCCTTCTCATCCGACTCACAGTGAGATCGCTGCGAGGAGGCTCACTGTCGAATCATGCATGGACAAACAGAGCACGACGCTGGATTTGCGCTCTGCCTGCTCCGCGCATATCTATCGAAAATGCCCGACCTGTAGTCGACACTGCAAAGTCACTCATTATCACGATTTGCGGCTAGACGTGAATGCATTCCACACCCAGTAGCGCGGCCACTTTCTCCACCGTCCCCGCCCACCGACCATAGGCCAGTGCCTGATGGTGTGAACCGCCGGCCAGACTGTACCGGGTCAGAAAATCGCTCAGGTCGCCATGTGGGCTGAACTTGTGGTGCGGACGAGCCAGATCAGCGACGTACGGAAAGTCCAGTACCTCACCCTCGGTAACTACGAACCGCGCCTTGCCGCCGGGCCCAGTGGTGAGGCTGACCAACGTCGCCTCGCCGGGCGCGAGGCCATACGCGAGCAGAAGAGCTCTCACGCGCACAGGCGTCAGGCCCAGGTCACTGGGGAGAAGATGCACGGGCTCATTCTCGCGCGCCATCCGCCAGTTGCCCTCACCCATGTGCATCATCAGCGTGGAGTTCCCGGAGAAATCCATTGTGAACATCTCGGTGAAACTGGCTGCGCCCGCCATCTCGTGCATCATCGCAACGGCTGACGCGCTCGTAACATCCCCCTCACCGCCGAAGCCGAATCCTTCAGCGATCAGCTTGGAGGACGCAAGGAACGGCAATGTGTCCAACCACCCTTCCTCGCCGATCGCCACGAAATGCGGCGCAAACCCGTGCATCCCGCCTTCCGCGAGAATGCTCCGCAATGCCCATTCGATGCGTGAGTTGGCCTCGTGCTCCACCTCCATGATTCCCTCATCGAACTGGAAATGCTCACGATCAAAGGCCATCTGCTGCGCAATATCGTCTGCGGGAGCAGCCTGAGCTCTCTCGGCAATGTTCTTCTGGGCAATGTGGTGAATTTCCACTCCCACCTGTCCCAGAAACGCCGTCTCGTCGAGTCCGAAATCGCCCATCCCCTCCATCGCGTAGCCGACCTGGCCTATGCGCATCCGGCGTACAAACCGGGCCGTGCGCGCTGCGTCACACCAGGACTTGACCTCCGCGAGCGTCGTATCATCGGCATAGTGGCCAGTCACCAACTGAAACGGCACTTCGGTCCGCAGAAGCACGTTGGCCAGGTCCTGGACGCCGTGCATGCCGTGGTTCTTCGTGGTCTCATACGACAACGTATCCTGTGCGACAGCCCGCAGTTGTTGCGTGTTGAAGACGAGGATGGGCAAAGACGTTCTGCGCAGTGCTGGCAGAGCAATGTGGCTTGGCGCATAGGTCAGGAGCACCACGATGATGAGGTCCCGGCCCTCCGCCTCAAAACGGGCGACAACTTCGTCCACCTGGTCCCGGGTAGTACACACTCCCGGGAAGTCGACGTCTGCGAACGCCGACATCGCTGTGACCAGTTCCTTGCCGAACTCAGCCATCTCTGGCTTGAGATCTGGGATCGCATCGTACAGATCCAGCATCAAACCCAACAAACCTACCTGTGCTTTCTCGCTTCTTTTCATCTCATAGTCCTTTGTCAGACAAGGTGAACCCTCTTAGGAGCGTTTCGCGCTCAGCCCAGCAGCGTCAGATCACATAACCGTCATCACTCAAGCGCAGCAAACGAACGTTGGTAGCGCGCGAACCGACCATCATAGATCGGCTTGAGATCGTTGGCCGGATCGACTCGGGACTCCTGTTCAGTGAGATATCCGAAAGTCTCCTCAGCACTGGGAAAGACTCCCGCGCCCACACCAGACAGCGCTGCAGCGCCCAAACACGCCGCCTCAGTAACACTCGGGAGCGCAACCGGCACGCCAGTGATGTCCGCTACAATCCGCGGCCATACTGAGCTCCTCGCCGCACCCCCGACCATCTTCAGCTCGTCAACGCGCAAGCCACCGGCCTGGATTTCATCGAGCACCCATCGCAGCTCGAAGGCGACACCCTCCAGGACCGCCCGGGCCATATCGTCGCGTGAGTGTGACAGCGACAACCCGACAAATCCTCCATGCGTTACCCCGGTCTGAACGCTGTGTCCTCCCGAAAGCGGGAAGAAGAGCAGTCCCTCGGCGCCTGGCGGGGAGCGACGCACCGCCTCTGTAATCTCATCGTAGAGCCCTCCTCGTCCAACGCTGCGCGACTCTGTCCGAGATCGACCGCCTTCCCAAACCTGATCCAGAAACCACTCCAATGACGTACCTACGCCACCCAGTGACCGTAGCGCTCCCCAACGCCCTGGTACGGCGTGACAGCTCATCGACATCCCAGTGCCCAAGCCGATATCAATATTCTCGGGGACTGCCAGTATCACCCATGCGGTCCCCGATGAGAGCATCACTCGGCCCGGGTGATACACGCCAATGCCAACAGCCGCACAGTACTGATCGTGTGCACCGTTCGCCACCAGTACGCTCGTCGGCAATCCAGTTGCTTCGCTGGCCGCCCGGGTGATATGTCCCACGACGTGGCCCGATTCGTGCACCGGCGAGAGCTGATCGCGGCGGATCCCCGCCGACGTCAACAGCCGATCATCCCAGTCGACTTCGGCAATATTGAAGAGCTGGGTAATGCTTGCGTCGGACGGGTTCATGCAGAATTCGCCCGTCAACCGATAGCCAATGAAATCGTTCACAAAGAGGAAGTAGCGCGAGGCCTCAAACACATCGGGGCGGTTATCACGCAGCCAGGCGATATGCTGAAGGGGTAATCCACTAAATGGAGCCCATCCTGTGGTCGCTCGTACGAACTCGTCACCCCATTCATCCCGCAGCCTGTCCGCCTGAATCACGGCGCGCTGGTCCATCCAGCTGATAGCATTGTACGTGGGACACCCATCCGCATCGACCGGGATGGTTGTTCCACCTTGCGATGACTGACTGAGCGCCAGAACTCGGTCCTCAGGCCGCAGATCCCGTGCCACAGCGCGCGTCGTCTCCACAACACCGCGCCAGAGATCCTCTGGGTCTTGCTCGACCCACCCTTCGTGAGGCGTGATCAGACCATACTGGTAGCTAGCCGACGCAACGACGTGGCCACACAGGTCGAATAGCAGCGCCTTGGTCGCCGTTGTGCCAACATCAAGACCCAGAAGTAGATCCATCACTCACCCTCCCGCACACTCCATCGCGGCTCATCTGTCCTAGGCGTACTCTCATCCACGGGTATGGTGGATCCACCGTACTCCGGCGACGCTCGCCCATACTGAGCTTCACCCTGTGTATCCACTGTCGCGCCAGATCTTGCTCGCGAACTCAATCCCACGGTTGGATGGCCGCATATCGCCCAGGATGCTCGGCCACGGCTGGCCCGGCCCCCGGTCCCACGGAGCCGGTGACCAGTGATCATCGGCATATTGACGACGGACCTCGATGTCCCGAAAGTCGGGGACCACTACCGGAGCCGAATCGTCAAGCGCCGAACGATAGGCAAGAACACCTATGATTGACATCGCGACACCCCGGTACACATCCAGGAACGGTTGCTCATTCCTGCGGATCGCCTCCGCGAAATGGTAGTTCATAAAGAAATCGCCCCCACCGTGTCCCGCTTTCATCGCCTCCGCATGATGTTCCGGGAAATCGGGCAGGTAGACGCGCTCCACAGGCTCCCCCGTGTCTTTGTCGAACGGCTCACGGCGCACCCGCACCATATGCGTGTCACCGAAACGGAGGTTCTCCATCAACCCCTTGTTGCCGTGTACTCTAACCCAGACACCATGACCACGAAGGCTGCCCTTCAGAAGCTTGACGACGGCGCCGTTGTCCATCCGGACCGCAATCATCGACGCCAGGTCGCTCCGCCTGACCGTCTTGCCAAAGTGTGTCTCATCCTCAGGATCGTGCGCGATCACGAAACCATTGACCTTCACAGGCCAGGTATCTGTAATGTACATCAAAGGCGCCAGAGAGTGTGTACAGTAGTAAGTCGCGGGGATCCAATTGCGCCAATGGTCCATTCCGGGTGAGATCCGGGCGGATTCCTCTGCCGACATCGGATGCACGTACTCCCCCTCCCCGTACTTGAACTCACCAATGTGCCCAGCCTGGTAGAGCCTGCGCATTTCCTGGTTGAAGACCATGTACGGGTAGTTCTCGGCAAACATATAGATCCTGCCGCTGCGCTCCACCGCCTCCACAAGCTCTACACCCTGTGCCAGGGTGAAGCAAGCCGATGTCTCAGACATCACGTGCTTACCCGCGTCCAGGGCCTTGATCGCGAATGGAGCATGTTCGTGGAAGTAGTTCGCCAGAATCACGGCATCTATGTCGTGTTCCAGGAACTTGTCGTAATCTGTGTATGTCGCGACACTCAGTTCTTTGCCCAACTCATTCAGGCGTTCCTCCCAGGTGTCACACAGGGCCACGAGCTCCATGCCCAGATGCGGCCCAGCACCCCTGGCGAAGCCCTTGCCGCGCCCTACACCCACTACACCAACTCGTATCGGTTTCTCGTACTGCTGCATAGCGCCTCCCGATTACGCGCACTGAAGCCCACCGGCGCGCGAACGATACCGCACCGGGTCGGGCTCTCCGCGCGAATGCCCTCTACTGCCGCCGTCATCCGATCCAGACCGGTGAGCAGACCGCCAGCTCGCCATCCACCTGCGTCACCCTGCAATGATAGAATGCAGGGCCCGATATCCGATCCTCCAACTCGAGGTGACACTCATCACCATCTGGAGAGACACGCTGCCACACTCTGCCGTCCTTCATCACTTCGACAAGTTTGATCGAGCCCAACGCCCAGACATCGATCCGCAGGTCGATATGCTCCACGAGTGGCAGATCCTCCCCCATCCACGCCCCGTTGGCGGTCATCTTGAGCACGATGCGGGCGCCGGTCAGGGCATAGGTTCGGCGGGCCCGCAGAGCATCGAACAGCTCACGCCGCGTCAACTTCCGTGCCCACACCGCAGCCAGCCCACCCCAGTAGGGCCGAGGCTCTCGGACCGATCCACCAGGTCGCGCCGAGTGTGTGTCCGATCCGGCGACGAACCCAACCCGCAGGCCCCGCCGAAGCGCCGCCAGGACGCCTCCATTGTCTGCCGCTCCCACCAGTGGTCGATCAAAGGGATCGTACCCTTCCGAACTGCCATGCATCGACCACAGCTCAACCAAACGTTCGACATCCGTCTCCACAGCCTCAAAGTCAGTACCGGGGACCCACTCCTCAATGGGATACCCAGGATGATGGGAGATCACCAGTGCATCCGACGCACGCAACGCTGCATACAGCTTGGCCGGGCTGCTGTACCTGCGGTCGTCGACAGGCAGATACGGCTGATCGCCACCGAGATAGTGTACAACCTTGTCCCCATAGCCGCTGTGTTGCCACTCGAACCCCAGGAAGGGGACGAACTGTCCCTCCCTCAAGTAGCGCTCATTCATGTATTTCGCCACGGTCCAGGTCTCATTGTCCAGCCAACCGTGCGCCTGGGGCACTACAGAGACGAAGTCAAGCCGTCGATCCTCGATCGCCCAGCGATACACTTCGTCGGTGTATCCTTCCGCTTCGCTTAGGAAGTCGTGACAGTGCAGGTCCCCAATGTAGAGCTGTAGATCTTGTGTCTCGACGCACGGATTGGACACCGCCGATAGTCCGGTATTCGGCAGCGAGACTTCAGCTCGAACAACGGCGTCCTGTCCCACGTCCAGCCGGCACCGCGCCAAACCAGACACCATCGGAGCCCTCTGCTGGCTCTTCGCTGACCGCGCTTCGAGTGTGCCTGACACCGGCGTTCGATTGTCAAATTCATCTCGCGTCGTCGCCTGCACGACCACGGGCGCGTTGGCCCGTCTGGTAGCAGGCAACGTGACATCCAGATGATCGAGCCGTCCGGGCAGTATGTCAATGACAAGAGGTTCTGAGAGTCGTCGTTCAGGACTTCCGTCGCCAGCATTGACCACGACCTTGAACTCGCGGCGACCGGCCAGCGGGGTCCATGTGAAGGGCTCCGTTCTGAGCTCCACTTCCTCTCCACCACTCAAACCACCTCGTAGCAGCCTGAACCCAAACCCACGCTCATGTGGGGCCAGTTCACGGCCCTCGGGCCCGATCAATTCGTAGTCGCGCTCGGCGCGCCCCAGGGGTTGCTGGCCACGCATAACAAATGTGACCTGAGCGCCCTCTGCCAGGCCAGCAGGGCCCGCTACGTACGTCAATCGCAGTGGCATCGTCTGGCCGGCCACCAGTCTGGAGGGTGATACCTCAGCGACCCCCAACAAGGTGGGATGGTAAAGCGACTCGTCACCGAAGGCATCCACGTCCCCCATCAGCGCATAGCCACGGTGAGGCCGATCGGCCAGCCATTGACGCCGCCAGGGGTAACGGTTCGGCTGGTCTGCGTCCTCTCTCTCGCCAGGCACTGTCGGGTCACTGTTGCTCGGCCACTCACCCGGCGTGAAAGGCCATCCGAGATTCTCACAGACCTGACACCAGCGCGCCGGCATATCCGGAGCAAACAGGAATGGCACATATCCGAGCTTAAGGTAGGTCTTGAGCGCTGCCAGACGATGATCGTCAGTCAGTAAGAAGATTCGCCGGAAGCCCATTGAGAGCAGGCGGCGTGTAACCGCCCCGCACACCGCCGCACCAAGCCCTTTGCCTGCATGTGCAGGATGTCCGGCGACCCATCCCATCTCCCCGCCATACTGGTGCAGTGAGTGGTAGAAATGTCTACCCACAGCGGTCGCAACAAGCTGACCACTCGCCGAGTGCACAGCCACAAAGCACGATTCCGGCAGCGCGAATCGGAGGAGCCCTTCGACGCCGGTCGAAGGGTCCGGTCGAAATCCCGCCAGTCTCAGCAAGGTCAGGTAGTCGACCTCATCATCGGCCCGGTATGTGCGGAGCTCGTACCCTGGCGGTGCTACCGGATCGGGCGGACATGCCACCCGATGCTCCGGCCATATCATCTGAAGTTGCTGAATTGGCATCCTAGGAATCTGCCTCTTGTCAATTCCACTGGATCGGCGCACAGACCGGACGTGGGCATTGACCCAGGGGGAACGAGAATGTCAGAACTGAGACGCGGAGCGGAGCGATCGGAATCGCCCGACCCATCACAGCGTCCAGCCTTGCTCCGCAAACAGGGCTACGGCGTTGTTGTAGCAGATGTCCTCAACATCCTTTATGCTGAGGCCAAGCGCCTCGGCAGCAGTACGAAACGCCAGCAGCTCTTCATACATGAAGAAGGATAGACGCGCTCCCTCCTCAGGACTGACCTCCCTCATGTGTGGGTCGTCACTGATATCACCATACAGTCCTGGAGGGACCAGGTTGATGTACATCCCGTTCTCGCAGATACGCCGCATCCTCATGCGCAGGATCGGCAGATCGCTCCCAAATAGGACCCGCTTGGGTCCCATCACACGGATCACCTGCTCGATCACTTGAGCGTTGGTATTGGCGCAGAAGTCAAACCGCATGTGCTCAGTGTCCCCTAGAACCTCGAATGCATTCCCCACATCCTCGGCGCAGTACGCGCGTCCAACGTGAGCATAGACCATACGGACTTCGGGATACCGACGCTCGATCTCCAGCATCTGATCCAGATTCACCGGATCCTTTAGGCGCGCGTTGCGTGGCACGTGAAGTACCACAATCCAACCGTGATCGTTGGCTACCTCCAATTGATGACGCGGCAAGAAGTCGAAGATCGTGATATCGTTCGGACCCAGGTGTGACGGTGCGAAACAGAGGTACGGTTTCAGACCCAAGAAGCCGCCAGCACGCACCCGACGCTCCAGCTCCTCCGCCGACCACGAAGGATCATTGAGGATGAGGCTGGGCAGGCGGTGTTCGGCGGCGACGCGGGTGACATAATCGTTGGTCTGATCAAGTATCACGTTCGATGCCGGGTAGCCGAAAACCAATGGCGTGACGCGCTGACGTGGAAACATCAGGCGATAGGTCTCCAACAGATCCTCGATGGAGTTGTCCTCCGCAACGCGCGAAGGCCACTTTGCTCCGCGGTTGTGTTCGTCATCATCCCGTAGGAATGACTTGAGCCAGACGTGCGTGTGCACATCGACCATCTTCTCGGGCAGAAAACTGGCCAGATGGTCGTCGTAGAACTCATGATCTATCGCCTTGACCTCAAAAAGCATCGAAGCATCCTCCCCAGCATACCGCTCCAATCTGGTTCTTCAATCGTGGGACCACTTCTCGGCCTTCTTCAACAGGTCCCGCGCTTGTTCCTCCGTCTCGCAATGCGTCTCAATGAACAGACCACGCGCCGATAGGAGCTCCAGGGCCGTCTCGATCTCTTCCGGAGGAATCGATATGTGCAGATTCCGCCCCTTAGCCTGGACCAGCCGCAGCGTATCCAGATAGTGCAATGGACTGGGCTTGCCCGCTCCTGGCAAAATCTGGTATGCTTGGATGCCAGGCAATTCGGTCAGCGCTGCAACGTGGCGGAACGCCTCGATCCCGTCGACATGATGCACTGCGTGATCGAGATACTCGCTCTGACGCTCCAGTGCGGGGACGAAGAGATCGACAAACATCTCCGTCGATATCATGTAGGAGAAATCGCAGTGCGTGCTGTAGAAACGCCCGGGCGACCAGAGTCGAAACCAACACGTACTGCCCTCAGCTGCGTCGTGGACCATGGAATAGAGGGTCTCGTAGGCCTCTATCCACATCTCCATCAGATAGAGCTCGGCCTCACGCACTCTCTCGGGACATAGCTTCACATCGTACAGCAGAGGCAATGAGCCGCGCAGTGCCGCAAGGGTATCGCCGCATCCACCCAGAGCACCGCCGATATCGGGAATCGACTTGCCCGCAGATTCCTCAATTCCCCGCCGTAACTGAGCCACTGTGAATTGCCACCACGGATTGTCGGGGTCCAGCGTCAGCCCGGTAACGTTCCAGTCATCTTCGTGCTCGTCAAAGATCGGATCCCACCATCCGGTAACCATGTCCAGCTCCAGTGGGCACCCCAACCACGTCGCGATGCTCGTGTGACCCGGGTATCCACCGTTCCACATCGGGAAAGCCTCTCCTCCGTAGAACGTTGTCGAGTGGTGGTATTCGTTCAGCGCCGAGATGAAGTCGAGATCCGTCCAGCGTTGGACAGGGTCCTCAGGATACTCCGGCGGGGCAACATGTGCCATATCAGCACGGGGAGCTGTCACACCCAAGCCACAGCGCCCGATTGCTTCACCCGCCCACCAGGCCAGATAGCGTTGCTTCGCCTCTTCCCAATCAGGCTTGTAGAGCAGAGACATCACATGTTCCTTTTCGCATCTACGTACCCGACACCAGCGAGAGGACGCTCAGCTCTCGCAGTGCCGGGCACGCAACTGAGGCGTCGTCTACTTCAGACCGTACTTCGCGGCAGCGCCGGCCGGATCCTCACGTCCCTGAACCACATCCTTCAGCCCACGCAGGAACTGCGCTGGATTCTTGGCCTGGACCACATTCCGGCCAAACACAACTCCACGTGCACCGCCAGCCACCGCCTTCTGTGCCAGTTGGAGCGCATCCACCTCGTTCTCGAACTTCTCTGCGCCAAGTGCGAACACGGGAATCGGCACGCCATCCGTCACCTCAGCGAAACGTTCGCCAGTGTAGAACGTCTTGATGGCATCCGCACCCAACTCACACACAATGCGGCACATCTTCTTGATGTAGTCGTGGAACTCGTCCGGATGCGCGCGTAGCCCACCCACAGGAAAGACCTCGCCGATCATAGGAATGCCCAGGCGATATGTCTCCTCCACGCACTTGGCGAACACAGACACGTTCTCCGCATCGTGCGCCTCACTGCCGGTCTGCAGCACCAGACTGGCCAGGACGATATCAGCGCCCATCGCCACCGCAGATTCTACAGACAGACTCTGTACGATGTTAGACTCCTGATACTCCCACGGTTCGCAGTGAATCGTGTTCCAGTTGGTGCGCACAATGACTGCGGGGCTGTTCCTGTTCTGATACAGCGAGCCGGAGAAACGGATCATCTGAGCTGTCATCAGAACCGCATCGGCTTCCTTCAGCTGCTCCGCCGCCTTGGTGAAATCGATCAACCCCTCCATCGGACCAAATGTCTGGCCGTGGTCCATCGCTACAACAACTGCACTACCCCCTTCGGGGAACACCCTACTCAAACGCAATTCCCGTCCTGTCACCTCAAATCTCCTTACCTATGATGGGTCTCTGTGCGATGCGAACTACTGCGTCGCACTACTAACACACTGTCGCGGCCTATGGCCAGACACGCTCCATTCCAGACTACCAGTTGCGCGAGTCTGGCACGTCCAGCCATTCGCCTCCACGCTGGATCGACTCCTGGCTGACCAGACCCGGCAACGTCATATCCATGGCTTCGTGTATACCGACCAGCGGCAACTTGTTCCCCTTGATCGCTTCGACAAAATCCATCACCTGAAAATAATCACCACCGCCGTGACCGGCCTCAAGCGCCTCTTGAGGTGGATTCTTCCAGTAGTCCGGCAGGAACTCCTCCTCAAACTGCGCTAGTGGCGCCCATTCGTTCGCGTCATCGCAGTAGTCCTCCAGCCAGACCCAGTTGCCCTCGCCCGGCCGGCGGGCGCTCTCGTAAGCCCCCTTCGTGCCTTGTAGCGCGTAGTTGGTCATCGCGTGCGGGCGTCTGGAGAGCATGTCCACCCGAATACGCATCAGCTTCTCGGTGGCCGTCTTGCAGAGCAGCAAGACCGTGTCTTCCATGGTCTTGTGTGGCGCAGTCCAGCACCCTGTGCCGATGCAACTGATCCTCTGCGGCCTCTCCTTGACCCACTGCAGACATGGGCCCAGACTGTGTGTTGGGTAGGTGCAACCATTCACCCCAACCTGCCAGTAGAAGCGCCAGGTCGGACGTCCATCCGCCGTGTAGTGCAGAGAATCCAGCTCGTGGATGTACTCACCATCGGCGTAGTACACCTCTCCAAACACCCCGGCCTCTACCATCGCGCGAATCTGGATATTGGGCTTGGTGTAGATGTAGTTCTCCGCCATCATGTAGACCGCCGAACTCTGCTTGCACTCCTGCACCAGCCAACGCGCCTCATCCAGACACACTGCGGCGGTCACTTCCGATAGCACATGGATGCCACGCTGCAGCGCCGCGATCGACTGCGGGACGTGGTACTGCATAGGCGTCGCCACAACCACCGCGTCCGGCTTCGCATTATCCAGCATCTCCTCATAGACCTGGTACAGCTGATCGACGCCCGTTGCCTGTCCCACGTCCTCCAGTGTCTGTCGATTCACATCACACAGCGCCACAATCTCTGTGTCTGGATGAACCTGAAACGCCTTGAAAAACGAGCTGGCCCGATGCACACCGGCGAACGCAACCTTGATGTCCTTGGCCATTCACGACCTCCTTCACTGAATGCTTGCCGATACTACCCTCAGAATCCTCGTCAGGCGGAGTGCTCGCTCAGGAACTCTCGCCCAAACTGCCGTCCATACTGGTAGAACGCATCGATGTTCTCGTCTGGGACCTCAGGCATGATGCTGCTCGTCGAAGCCAGCGCGAAGCCTCTGCCCGGCCCAGCCAAGGTGAAGCTCCGACGAACCGCAGCCTTTACGTCGTCCACGGAGCCAAAGGGCAGGACTGTTGTCACCGACACGCAACCCCAGATAATCAGTGGCTTGCCCCACCTGCTCTTGAGCGTCACCATCTCCTCGTACGGCACACCCGATTCCTCCTGGAAACCCTGCAACCCCGAAACGCCAACATCTAGCAGCCGATCGACGATGGGCACGATATTGCCGTCGCAGTGCCAGATGATCGGTATCTCTGCACCAACCAAAGGCTGAACAGCGCGCTGCAGCTCGGGGAAGTAGATCTCGTCGAGCGTCTTGACCGAACAGAGTGGACCATCGTTGGCACAGATGTCCTGCCCACCATAGACAAAGGGCGCCAGATCATACTTGCGAATGGCCTCGACGATGGCCAGGTTCTGGAAATAAGCTCGCGTGGATGTGTAGTGATAGTAGCGATGAACGTGGTCGGGATACAGCGCCAGGGCCATCAGATAGGGTGTGTAGCCCCATTCGTTGTACGGCCCCATAAAGTCGGTCTGTCCAAAGCTGGCGATGAAAAGCGTCTCACCGGCCGTCGCATCGATATGCGCCTTGATGGAATCAGCATAGTCCCTCGCGTAGGCTGCCACATCGAAATCTCGCTCGATCTCCTCATCAGAAGGCAGCGCGTCGATGATGGGCAGAATCTCTTCGGGTTGCTTCAGACCCAGGCGATTCGCCCAGTGCTCGTCCAGGACGCCGATCTCTGCACTGGCATTGCCCATGCGGTCGTAAGGAATCGCGAACTGCGGACACAGGTTGACTCCCATGCGCGGCAACGCGTCTAGAAACACATCCTCCTTGTCAGCCCAGTAGTCGCGACCTGATACGCGGGTGTAGTAGTCGCCCTTCATAAGCCACGAGGCCACGATACACGGCTCCGTAACGGACTCCTGATTGAGCGTCCGCCACGCCACTTCCAGACCTTTCATCAGCGCACTGCCCTCTCTTCCTTTCAGGAACCTGACATCAAACAAGCGTCCAGCGGACGACCGGCTATTTCCGAGTGGACGCTTGCAGTGGACGACCGAACGACTAGCCCTTCGTACCGGTCAGAGCAATACCCTCAATGATGTACCGCCGGAAGATCAGGAACACGATGAGGGGGAGCAACAAGACCATAACCGATCCGGCCATGACGCCTTGATAGTCCGTCCCGCCGAAACGGTTGGCCATGCGCGACAGAAGCAGCGGCAGCGTGAGCTTCTGCTCCGTGTTGAGGACCACAAGCGGCCACAGATACGCATTGAACGAACCCAGGAAATTGAAGATAGTTAGGACCGACAACACCGGCTTCAGCAGCGGGAGAATGATGTTGAAGTAGATCGAGATATCGCTCGCCCCATCGATCTTGGCCGATTCGTACATATCGGCCGGGATGCCGTAGATGAACTGACGGCACAGGAATATGCCGAACGAGGAGAAAATCGATGGCAGCCACACCCCCCACAGCTTGTCCAGCAAGTTCAGCGTCCGCATCACCATATACAGCGGGATGAGCAGCGTGATGAAAGGCACCATCGTCGTGCCCAGGATGAAGTAGAACAACACCCTCTTGCCGGGAAAGTCAAGCCGGGCAAACACATAGCCACCCAGTGATGAGGTGATCAACACGGACACCACCGTGCCCGTCGTCACCAGCAGGCTGTTTACGTAACCCTGCGCCAGGTTCGCGCGATTCGGGTCCATCACCATCCGGTACGCGTCCAGCGTCCACCGTTCCGGTAGCAATTTGGGCGGGAGATTCACGATGTCGGCGCCCGTCTTGAACGACGAGAAGACCAACCAGAGAAAGGGGTAGAGCGTCACGACGCTACCGAGCGCCAGGATGATCTTGATGAGCAGGTCGATCCATCCCTCACCGGCGAACAACCGCTCAACCTGCGCGCGTAGCGAGTTCCGAGGACCATAGGGCCGAGCACTCTCAGCCACAGGACTTGCACTTGACATAACGGGTCTCTCCTAGTACTCCCAGTTCACCTGCCAGCGCTGGAGCTGAAAGATCGTCGCGACCAGTAGCATCAAGAAGATGAACATCGATGTCGCGGCCCCGAACCCGAGGTTTAGCGTCTGAAAGCCTAGTTGGTACGCGTACGGCGCCAACGTACGCGTGCTGTTGCCCGGTCCCGGCATCAGGAAGAACGGATCGAACATCTGCACCGTACCGATGACACTGACGACAATCTGGTACACCAACACCGGCTGAATCAGGGGGATGATGATCTTGAAGAACATCTGCCAGAAGCCGGCGCCGTCGATCTTCGCCGCGTCGAACATAGCCTGTGGGATATCCTTGATCCCAGCCAGCAAAATCACCGCGGCCCCACCGACGTTCATCCAGATGATCATCGCCGTCACACACCACAAGGCCTGCTGGGTGCTCGCCAGGAAGGGCTGCTCGCGCAGCCCGATACTCTTGAGGATCGTGTTGAACACACCGCCCGTCGGTGTGTACAGCCAACGCCAGAGATAGACCGAGACCACCGATGGGGTGATCATCGGGAGATAGTACAGCGTCAGGTACAGGCCTTCCCACTTGCCCCGCATTCGACTCAGCATCAGCGCCAGGAGCAGGGCCAGGGTGACGGCCACTGTGATCTCGGTAAACGAGAACTTTACCGTCGTCCAGACTGCCTGCCAAAACTGCGCGCTCTGGAACAGCTTCACATAGTTCCGGACGCCGACGAAACGGGGGATCGTGATGTAGTCCCAGTTGTGAAAGGATAACCAGATGGCTGTGCCAAACGGGATGATGAATACGATCGCGTAAAACACCGTGACAGCCGCCGCGAAGATCATACCGAGCTTGCTTGACCTGCGGATACGGTGTCCAAACCCGCCTGGACTTCGGGAGGTTGCCACAGGACGATTACTTGCCATAGCGCTCTGCTCCACTCGCCCGCCTCCTGAGATGACCAAGGATGGAGGGACCCATCGTCTGATCCCTCCATCCCCGTCCTAGAACAACTACATACCGATGCGCTCGCGCGCTGCGTCTTCCTGCTCCTGCAGGTAGGCATCCATCGCGGCCAGCGCCTCGGGGATGCTCTTCTCGTTCCGCATTGCCAGGTCGAACTCCTCCGCCGCCGGAGCCTGGTTAGCGACGTGGTCCTGCGTGTAACGGGCCACCGGCCACATACCCAGCGCCACCCGCTTCGAAGGAATGCCGAACTTCACTTCCTCGATGCGCGGATCATCATAGAGCGGCTTGCTCATCATAACGCCGGAGTAGAAGTCCAACGCCTGCAGGCACGCGTCGGCGCCCACGATCAGCAGTGCGTATGCCAGAGCCGCGTCCAGCTTGTCGGCGTCGTCAGACAGCCGTCGGGACAGGCCCCACCCGGCCGCGTGCTGCGGATAGAGCACCTGCTCGACCGCGTTAGCCAGGAACGGCGTGACGATATTGTCGCACGCTACGCCCGCGACGTCGGTCTGAGCACTCATCGTCCAGGCGCCATCGCCCCAGATGGAGACCAACTGCTGGCTGACCGCCTCGTACTCGCTCGTGAAGAGCTCGAAGTCGCAGACCTCTTCCTTCCAGTACAGATCGTAGATGATCTGCGCCGCGGCTTCGCCCTCGTCCGTGGCGTGCGACCATACGCCCGTCTCTTTGTCGAACATATTGCCGCCAAGCTGCCAGATGAGGCTCCACAGAAGCTGATACTGCGAGCTGCGCGGCGAATAGCCGGAGCGACTGATCTTGCCATCGGCAGTCCGCTGCGTCATGGCCTTGCCGGCCTCGACGACCTCCTCGAACGAGCCGAAGTTGAGATAGTCGATCCCAGCCTCTTCGCAATGATCCATGTTGACGGTCATCGCGCCGCCGCGGATGCCGGCCAGCCATGGCAGGTAGAACACCTTGCCCTCGGGCACGTCGATCGCGGTGAAGGCCGCCGGGAAGATCATCTCCTGCCAGTACGCCAGACCACCTGCAGGCTCGGTGATATCGAGGAACACCTGCCGGACGTCGGTCCCGACGACCCAGTCGGTGTACATCATCATCACGTCGCCCTCAGTGCCGGAGGCGATAGCCGGAAGCATCTTGTTGAACAGGTCCGTGTAGCCGATCGCCTGCAGGTTGACGCTCACGTCAGGGTAATCCTCGACGAATAGCGGCGTCACGAAATTCATGATGCGATTCGCGCCGTCCCAGTCCTGATACCACACGACGATCTCGTTGGCGCCCTCGCCGATCTGCTTCGGCGGCGCCGTGGGGATCGGGGTGGGCTCAGGCGTCGGGGGCCGCGGGGTCGAGGTCGGCACAGCGGTTGCTTCCTCTCCACCAGTCTGAGCTGGCGGCGCTTCCGTCGCTGTGGGGGCGCATGCCGCCAGGAATGCGGCTGCGCCAGCGCCGGCGCCCAACTTCAAGAACGTACGACGATCCAGTTTCTTCTCCATTTTCGCTTTTCTCCTTGAGATAGTGTCTCTAGTCGATCGTCTGCACGAAACAGACCAAGCCGATCCCTCGTTCCTCAGTAGCGACCCTGTCTCCGCACGCCGCGCAACGCTGTTGGGCCCAGCCAGCGTCGGCCGTGGAATGCGGAACCAGGCTCAGCGATGTCTCCTCCATGCTACGCTACTGGAACTGAACCAGCTCACTCACCATCTTATCGCGACTTACACAGTTGTCAAGCTGCCACCGAACAACCGAAAACACCTCAGGCGCCCGGACGCGGAGTCAGGATCCCGACGCGAGGTACTCCTTCTCATCGCCGCCTGTCCAGGCGGACACCGTTAGCTTCTCATTCGTACGTCGATGCGGATACACGATGGCTTTGCCATCGATATCCTGCGCTTGCACCATCTCCAGAAACTCGATCGAGTGGTCTAGGTCGCCGATCTGAGCGATGTGGCTGCCGGCATCGACCGCCCCCGTCGCCATCAACTCCAACATCCGCGCGATGTCCCAGGGCGATCCCCCACTGGACCCGGTTACGTTGATCTCCTTGTAATGCACGATGCCCGTGTCCAGGTTCACCATATCCTCACCCTTCTTGAGGCCTCCAAAAAGGTTGAGCACCGCTCCCCGACCACAGTAAGCCTGAGCAGTTTCAATCGCGCGACGCGCGCCCACGGCGACAATGACGTCATCTGCACCATGGTAGTGCGTCAGATCGTCGATCAGAGCCCCCAGGTCTGTCTCGGCAGGGTTCACCGCATAGAGCGCGATACCCAGCTTCTCCGCCCGCGCGCCAAACAACGTCCGCACTCTCTCCAGGCGTGACTCGATCAGATCACTGGCGATGATCACACGGGGCCTGTAGCTTAGCGCCGCATCCACGTGCATCCGTCCCATAGCGCCGGCCCCGATGATCACCGTGACGCCGTCCGGCTTCAGTCCTTTCAGCACGCTCCGCGGCTTGAGAGGATCCTCCTGAATCAGATGCATGTGGTGATCCTGTCCCGAGATCGCACACGAGAACGGTTCACTCAGCGCAGCGTGCGCATAGGGAAGATCGGAACCTGGCAGAGGCAACAGACACCCGGCAGCGAGCACTTCCTCAGAAACCAGGACGTACTCCGCCAGATGCCCCGGCAGCGTGTACCCAACACCCAGCTTCTCGACACCCTTTGCCCCGTCGCGGTAGCGCTCGCGGTGGTTGATCGGCGCGTGATCGACCGCCGGCTGGATCACGTAGCGCTCGCCCAACTGATAGCGCCCCTGCAGATCCTCCCCCACTTCCACCAGCGTGATAGAACCTTCATCGCCAAGAATCAGGGGATACCGTGCGACGTCCCAGCCATAGATGTAGCTGTGGTCTGGGCCCTGCGCCACCAGTTTGATCAGGGATGTACAGATACCGGCCGCGTCGACCCGGGCCAACAGCTGGCGCGGCCCTGGCCGGGGAGTCGGTATCTCGCGAACGTGAAGATGGTCAAACCCCACACCATCGAGCACCAGTGCCCGCATCTGATCTGGGATCACCGGTCTATCTGACATAGCAAATCCTCCAGCCGAGCACCCTCGGCCCAATCATCATGCGATCGCGACGGTCCGCGCAGTTCGCTGAGACTCCAACGCCGCCGTGAAGAGCGTATGGCTGTCGGCCACTTCCTCTGGCCTTGCACAGCCAAAGGGCTGTCGCATATCCGGTCCGTGGGTCAGCTCGTCACAGAAGGCCGCCCACATCTGCAGAATCGCGTCCGAGAACCCGAACTCAAAGATGCTCCCCGTGATTGCCTTGTAGGCCGACTCGTACGGCATATCGACAACACGCCATTCCTGCTCACCGCCCGGTTTGTACGGCATGAAGCGCAATTGCTTCGGATTCTGCGTGGTGAACTCAGCCGACAACTCTGTACCATAGACTCTGACGAACCACGTGTTGCCATGGCCCGGCGCGATACGCTTAGTCGAGAGCGTCATCGGGAACTCCTGATCAGCCATCTTCACATCGCACGCCAGGATCGCGTTGTCCCACGTCTCGCAGGGCGCCATGTTGCCGTCTCGATCGGGACGTTCCTCAACGATCTTGGAGAGCAACGCCCGCACGTGGCGGGGCTTGAAGCCGAACCGGCTGGGGACATGGTAGACGTGCATCCCCAGATCGCCCATGCAGCCATATTCCCCATTCAGCTCGACCTTACGCTTCCAGTTGATCTGTTTGAGCGGATTCAGATCACTGCTATGCCAAAAGCCCGCTTCGTACTCGATGATCTTGCCGAAGCGTCCTTCACGTAACCACTGAATGATCCGGTAGGCGCCTGGGAAGAAAGGCAACTGGGACGAGCAGCGAACGAACACATCAGGATGCTCTCGGGCTGCCCGAAGAATCGCCTGGTTGGCCGGCTTGTCAATGCCGAACGGCTTTTCGCCCAGCAAGTGCTTGCCGGATCGTATGATGTCAGAGTAGACCTGTTCATGCAGGTTGTGCGGCACGGCACAGTACACAGCATCGATACCGTCGTCCGCCAGCAACTCGGTGTAATCGCTTGTTGCCAATCGGACGCTTGGGACGTTATCCTTGAACCACTCCGTCGCGGGCAAGAACACATCACATACGGCCTCAATGCGCGGCGCGAAATCCAGATCGAGCAGATGGCACCAACGGGCTGCCGCACTGGCGAACTCCCGCCCCATCAGTCCACAGCCGATCACGCCGAAACGAATTTCCCTCTTGGCCATATTACTCCCTCCGCCTGACCCAACTGGGGACTTGTGCCCTAGCCCAGCAGTTTCTTCTCGACCTCAGCGATCGACTCCTCAATAATCTCCATACCCTTTCGCGCGACATCCTTCGGTGTGACGAGCAGCGGGCTCATGCGCAGGATATGTCCAGCGGGAATCCAGGCCAGGCCCTTGCGGAAAGCGGTCTGGTAGACAAGCTTGCCGGCCTCATCGAAAGGCTCCTTGGTCTCCTTGTTCTTGACCAATTCGACGCCCATGAGGCAGCCCTTGACACGCGTATCCCCGACGATCTCGTACTTGGAGGTCCAGTCCGCCATACACTCCTTGAACAGCACCTCCAGTTCCTGGACGTGCTCCAGGATGCCCTCTTCCTCCATCACCTCAATGGAGCTCAGCACGGCCGCACACGCCATCGGGTTACCCCCGTAGCTGGTGGAGGCGCTGATCTTGTCGACCGCCTCCGCGTACGGTTCGCGTACCGCCATCGCGGTCACGGGGAAGCCATTTCCCAATCCCTTGCCCAGTGTCACCACATCGGGCAGAGTATCCCAGTGCTCCATGCACAGGTACCTGCCCGTTCGCCCCATACCGGTCAGCACCTCGTCGGCGAACAGCAAAATACCCCGTTCGTCCAGGAACTTCTTCAGTTTGGGGAAGAAATCGTCGGGGGGCATGATCGTCCCTCCCCAACCCTGGATCGGCTCCAGCACGAACGCGGCTATTTGGCCGGTCGTACTTTCCTTAATGAACTTATCGTAGAACTCGAGATAGCGTTCGACGTCCATTGAGCCGTCGCTGCGGGTCCACCACGGCCGATACGTATCAGGACGCGGGACCATGTAGAATCCAGACGCACGGGCTGGGCCGTACAGGGAGTTCATCCGGGCGAGACTGACGGCATGCCCCGTCTTCCCATGGAAGTCCATGAAACAACTGATGAACTCGTGCTTGCCGGTGGCGGCACGACACGTCCGCAGGCCGGCTTCCACCGCCGTGGTGCCGCTGTCGTAGAACTGCACCCCCGTGAAGTCGCCAGGCAGCACACTCATCAACTTCTCCATCGCCAGAACCTTGACTGGCGTTGTGAAGTCGTGAGCGTTCATCAGCGTCTTGACGTACTTGGCCACATATTCGGACACTTTGGGATGGCAGTGTCCCAGATTGGTGACGTAAATGCCGCTGGAGAAGTCTATGTACGTGTTGCCGTCCACATCGGTCAGCGTGCATCCATCGCCCTTCTCAAAGGTGACAGGGAACAAACGCACCTGGCCCGATAGGCCGCGAATGTGCTTGGTCGCCCGATTGTGCCATTCGACGCTCTTCGGGCCAGGGAGAGTATCCGTGACAATTCTTGGGATCTGCTCCAGGTCGACCGCATACTTTGAGGGATCATATAGGGCCATTGACTCACTCCTCAGGATACTTTGTTAGGAAATCCAAGACTGCACACAAAACAAGAATGATGAAGTTTGTGCGGTTAGTTGCGCTTGTGTCAGGAACACCCTCTTACACACGTAACATACTACCATATGAGCCGCACAATGTCAAGCAGAGCCCTCCTTCTAAACCTGAACGACCTACAACGCGCATGATTGCACATTTTCACACACATCCAGATCGGCCAGACATCACTCGCCTGATGCCGCATCGAAACGAGGAATATCCACTGGAGCGCTGCCTCTCTGGACCGACAGCGCCGATAGCGGGAAGACCGAGCTCCAGGTGACGGCGTCATACACATCGATAGCTGGCCGGGCGCCAGAGAGTACCGCATCGAAGAAGTCCTTCAGGACGAAAAAGTCGCCGCCTCCGTGTCCAGCTTGTTCGGCCAGTTCTCCCCATTCCCGCCAGTACGGATGCTCATACCGGTCCTTGTACACTTCCAGCGCCTCCCACTCGGCCTTGCCGCTGGGACTGGAGCCCGGACTCATTCCGTCGATCCAGATCAGGTTGTCCTCGCGCTGGTGATGACGCCGCGCCGACAAGTATCCTGCCCGGGTTCCCTGCAACACGTAATGCGTCATATTGTGTGGGCGAGCTGAGGCCCAGTCCACCCGTAGGTAGATCACAGCGCCGCTCTCGCACTGGAGCAGTGTGCTCCCGGAGTCTCCGACACACCAGAAATCCTTCTGTGCAGCCGGATGGTCGGGACCGAAGCGTTCGGCCGCGTATAGCTCGCACGCCCGCGTCGGGCTCATCCACGTAGCTACCGAAACCAGCCGGTCACGCCCGCCGTGCACAGCGCCCAGCCACTGCGCGACGGGCCCGAGCGAGTGCGTGGGATATGTGTTGCCATTGGCGCTGCGCCGCAACTCACCACGCCAGGTGAGCTGGTCTCGATCATCAAACAGAAGCTCACGGCAGTCGTGTATGTACGCTCCCTCAGCGTATACGGTCGCTCCGAATACCCCCTGGTCTGCCATGTTGCGCACCATCATGTTAGGTCGCATATAGCAGTAGTTCTCGGCCAGCATATACGTCTTGCCGGTCTTCTCAACCATCTCTATGAGCTGCCAGCATTCATCCACGGTTGTAGCCGCCACCACCTCACTCAGCACGTGTTTGTCCGCCCGCATCGCCTCCACAGCCTGCCGGGCATGCAGCCTCAGCGGCGTTGCCAGGAAGACCGCATTGCAGACATCACTTTCGAGCAGAGCCTCGTAAGACGTGAAAGTCCGGATACCCGGATAGTCCTCGCGCCACTTGTCCAGCACACCCTCTGAGAGATCGCAGACGCTCGTCAGCTCCGCCTGTTCTTGCAGTGCCTGAAGCGCCATCGCAAACGATGCGCCTCGTCTGCCCCCAATGACAGCCAATCTCACTCGCTGCTTGTCAGTCATATCCGATTCTCCTTGTCACACGATGTGTTTGTCAGTCACTCACGCGACGGTAACCGCGTCTTCCATCACCCATTCTCGATAGTCGGGTCACCACTGAGAGAAAGTCTTCACACTTGCCCTGCGAGCCTGCCCAGCAGTACAGTGGAGTCACACTACACAGGGCAGTCAGGAGCTGCTCGTTGACAGAACCAGACATACTTCGGCCCGCAGGCCAGTGCTCAGGCAACCACAACACTGTTACCGGATAATCGGTCGGCGGTGATGACGCGTACCCCTTCAGCCTCAATCCCCTCGATGGCCTCGGGGAAAATCCGATCATCCGTTACCACGGCGTGAACGGCATCCAGAGTACAGATCTGTACCAGGTTGACGACGTTCCACTTACTACTGTCTACAACAAGGATTACTTCACGGGCGGCCTTCAGCATGGCTTGCTTCACAGCGACTTCCATCAGATCGGAGTCGGTAATACCCCTCGCAAGCGAGAAGCCGGCTGCGCTCAGGAATAGCTTGTCCACTGACAGGCGCGCTAACTGCTCAGTGACTGAAGGGCCCACAGTGCAGAGCTCCCGATCCTTCAGCATACCGCCCAGCACTATAGTAGAGAACTGTCTGTAATGGGCTAACTCGCTGGCAACTGGCAAGGCGTTTGTCACCGCTGTGATCCCGCTCTTCCCCTCCAGATTCCGAGCGATCTGGAGTGTCGTTGTACCAGCATCGAGTAGCACGCGATCGTTCTCACCGATAAGTTGCGCAGCTGCCCACCCAATCGATTGCTTCTCCTGACTTGACTCCTCGCTACGCTCCTGGTATGGCTTCTCAGTCGCGATGGCGTGACTGGCCGCTGCCCCACCGTGCACCCGCCTCAGCAGGGCCATCTCCTCCAGATTGTCCAGGTCTCGCCGGATGGTCATGCTGGACACACCAAAGGTATCGCTCAACTCGGCCACAGACACAACTCCGGTCCGTCTCTGATTGATGAGCTCTACAATTCGGAGCCGTCGCTCCTCAGCCAGCATAGATCATCTCCTTGACGACACCCCGACGACAGCCACCGAGAGCTCCCTGGAGTGTACACAAGATTGGCCGCCCCACTGTCTGATATGGACCCTCTAGAGAGAAACGAGGACAAAGATAATAACCGACACCGCAGATTGGACTATCCGAAGAACGGGAGACTGACAGTCCGCTACTCTACCGAGAGATCAGGCGAACAGCGAAGTAGAATGAGCCTGCCACGCAGATGGTCCACCGCCATCTGCCATTGACAACAACATAATAGCACGTCTTCAATCGGATGTCAACACATAGCGCCAGAACTCAGGAGCACAGGTTTTACAAAGTGAGCAGGATGCGGTATGGTGCAATGGAAACTGAAAGGATACCTCATGATACCCGAAAGACAGGGGAGCGAAGTTGTTCACGAGCGCGAGGAAGGCTGGTTCATT
>JAAZAN010000154.1 GCA_012514315.1 Chloroflexota bacterium | reverse complement strand
GGAATTCGGCATACCATTTCAAGTGGAGCGAGCCTGCAACGTAATTGCCGGGGGCAAGGCCATCTCGTTGGACCTCGGCATGGTCAACGGGCGCCGTTTTCTACTGATGATGGGCGCTGGCGTGGATGCCCTCACCATTCGCAACATTGATCCGGAGGCAAAGAAGCGCTTCCGCAAACTGGCGTTTGTGAGCACGGGCCTGAAGGTCGGATTCGGCGCCCGACCCTCACCCTTCCTGGTGCAGGCAAATGGTCGCGAATATAGGGCCAGCTTTTTTGTGGCCGGCAACAGCCGCTACTACGCCGGCCGCTATGGCTTCACTCCCAAGGCCGACCCTACCGATGGGCTTCTCGATGTCATACTCTTCACCGGCATGTCGCGTCCGGGCTTAGCGACCTTCTGGCTGCAGATGCCCACGGGCCTTCATCTGCAGAACACCAAGACCGTCTACCTTTACACCGAAAAGGCGGAGCTCTACCCGCTTGACCGCAGTCGAGTGGTGTGGTTCCAAACCGATGGCGAGTTGGCCGGGCGCCTGCCTGCTACTGTGCAGGTAGACCCCCGCGCCATTGAAGTGCTCGTGCCCTGAGAGACAGCCTCGCCGAGACAGACATCCGTCGGCCTTGGCGCAGCAGAATCTGCTCTCCCACACCACATGACGAGAGAGCAGATTAACCAAGGGTCCACTCGCTCGCTAGACCTTCGCCACCTCCACGACCACCGGCAGACCGTTGACCTTGAGTTCCTCGCGGTAGAAACCAGCTGCAGCGGCTGCTGTCGGGGCATCAGTACCCACTTCAACATCCAGGGTGATCGCGAGCGTCTCCTTTTTGACCCAATCGCCGTGCACCGCCAGCATGTCGCGGAGCTCCGTCGGACCGACAATACGCAAGTGAATGCGGTCATCAATCTGAAAATCAGCGGCTTTACGCGTGTTCTGGATATGGTGCGTAAGTTCGCGGGCTAGACCCTCGCGCAGCAGCTCAGGCGAAAGCTGCGTAGATATAGCTACCGCCAATCCGGCGTCGCGCTCCACCCGAAAGCCCTCCCGCTCATGAGCTTCCACCACAAAATCGGCTGGGTCGAAGTCGTAATCCTGGCCATCCACCTGCACCGTGACTGACTGGCCACCACTCACGCGATCCCCCGTCTCGTCTGCGGGCAGCGCAGCGACAGCCGCTGCCACGGCCGGCATATTCTTGCCGAATTTGGGACCCAAGGTGCGATAGTTGGGCTTAATGACATACTGAACGAGCTCGCTAGCCGATTCCACATACTGGAGGGCCTTCACATTCAGTTCCTCGGCCACCACTGCAGCCAAGCTCTGCACAGCAGCCTGCTCGCCGGGCCGCGCGGCTACCACTGCCACCTCGATGGGCTGACGAGTCTTGATTTGCGCGGTATTCCGGGCAGCGCGACCCAAATTAACCACCCGCCGAGCAACTGCCATGCGGTAGGACAGATCCTCATCGATGAGCTCTTCATCTGCCTCAGGCCAATCAGCCAGATGTACCGATTCAGGCGCATCCGGCAACCGCTCTGCCACGAGATTCTGATACAGCTCTTCGGCCAAGAAGGGTGTAAAGGGCGCCAGGAGCAGTGACAGTGTCACCAGGCATTCGTTCAGCGTGAGATAAGCCGCGATCTTGTCAGCGTCGGCCTCGCTCTTCCAGAAGCGGCGGCGGCTGCGACGCACATACCAGTTGGAGAGTTCATCAACGAACTCGGCGATGGCCCGCCCAGCGCCAAAAGCATTGTAGTCCTCCAGCTCGGCCGTAACCTTGCGCACCAGCAGGTGCAGGTCACCAAGAATCCATTGATCCATGAGGGTCCGGTCGGCCACAGGCAGCTCGTGTACAGCCGGGTCGAAGCCGTCGATGTTTGCGTAGAGGGTGTAGAAAGAGTAGGTGTTCCACAAAGTGAGGATGAACTTGCGCACCACTTCATCCACGTTCTCCGAGCCAAAACGACGGGCATACCACGGTGAGCTTACGGTGACGAGGTACCAGCGCAGCGCATCCGCACCCTGCTTGTCGAGGATGGTCCAAGGATCAACCACGTTCCCTAGACGCTTGGACATCTTACGACCTTCGTTGTCCAGGATGTGCCCCAGGCACAGCACATTGCGATAGGGGCTACGGCCGGTGAGGAGGGCGCTGATGGCCAGCAGGCTGTAGAACCAACCTCGCGTCTGATCGATAGCCTCGCAGATGAAATCCGCCGGAAAACGCTCTTTGAAGGTCTCTTGGTTGGCAAAGGGATAGTGCCACTGAGCTACCGGCATGGAACCGGAGTCAAACCAAGCGTCAATAACCGCATCCACCCGGCGTGCTTCTGCTCCGCACTCGGGGCAGGGGAACACCACTTCGTCCACGTACGGTCGATGCAGTTCAAGGTCGGAAAAGTCCTGACCGGCCAGCTCGCCCAACTGGGCCCGCGACCCCACGATGGTGTCATGGCCGTGGCTACAGCGCCAGGCAGGCAGAGGTGTACCCCAGTAACGATCGCGGGAGAGTGACCAGTCGACGTTGTTTTCCAACCACTTGCCGAAGCGGCCGTGCTTGAGATGGTCGGGATACCAAGTAACCTCCTCGTTGGCGGCCAGAACAGCCTCTTTGCGGGCCGTCGTGCGCACGTACCATGAGGTCTTGGCATAGTAGATGAGTGGAGTGTCGCAGCGCCAGCAGAAGGGATAGTTATGCTCGTAGGGCTGGCGGGCAAAGAGAAGCCCGCGGCCTTCAAGCTCATCCATGACGGGGCCGTCGGCATCCTTGACGAACATGCCCGCCCAGGGGGTGACCTCCGCAGTAAAGCGGGCTTCTTCATCCACGGGCATAACAACGGGCAGATCATTGGCTTGACCCACAAGCATGTCGTCGGCACCAAAGGCGGGGGCGATATGCACGATCCCGGTGCCCTCATCAGTAGCCACGAAATCGGCCTCAATAACACGCCAGGCGGGTTTCTCAGGGGTAACAAAGTGGTAGGGCGCCTCGTACTCCATGCCCACCAATTCAGCGCCGGAGAAAGTCTCGTCAATCTGGGCCTGCGGTCCCAGTACAGCGGCAACAAGATCGGCGGCTAGAATAAGATATTCATCATCCAAGAGGGCGAGCGCGTAAGTGATATCCGGCCACACTGCGGCAGCCACGTTGGAGATAAGCGTCCAGGGAGTAGTCGTCCACACCAGCAAGCTAGTCCGCCGGCCATCAACATCCGGCAACGGAAAACGCACATACACCGATGGATCGGTGACCAGCTGATAGCCGGAAGCCACTTCGTGCGACGAGAGCGCTGTTCCGCAGCGCGGGCAGTAGGGCACCACCTTGTAACCTTCGTAGAGAAGCCCCTGCTTAGCGAACTCCGAGAGAATCCACCATACCGACTCAATGTAGTCGTCGGTCATGGTCATATAGGGATCGTCAAGATCCAGCCACATGCCGATACGCTCAGTCAGGCGGTTCCAATCGTCCACGTAAGCCGTAACCGACTCGCGGCACAGCTGATTGAATTCCGCTACGCCGTAGGCCTCGATCTGCTCCTTGTGGTCGAAACCCAGACGTCTTTCTATCTCCAGCTCCACCGGCAGACCGTGGCAGTCCCAACCCGCTTTACGTCCCACGTAGTAGCCACACATGGTCTTGTAGCGCGGATAGATATCTTTGAATACACGCGCG
>JAAZAN010000153.1 GCA_012514315.1 Chloroflexota bacterium | reverse complement strand
CCGGGTCGCTTGCGGAGCCGGTGCATATTGACATCAGATCAGCCGGGCAGCTCCGATCCAGCGCCACGTATGACACCTCATAGCGCCGAATAACGTGAAGCAGCGTGTCGACGTCGCCGTTCGGCACAGCCACAGCCGAGTGGCGCGTGTGGTACCATAGCGCAGGCGGGTTGGCAATCATCACGATGGCATCTTGATCACCACGCTCGTCCAGCCAGTCGCCCAGCGCAATGTACGCCGAGCCAACCGATTGCCACTCGATCACCTTACTGACAGTCGCGTACCCGCTCAGCAGGACCGCAGCGACGACCGTTGCCCCCCCAAACACGCGCTGCGCTTGACGCAACGGCCAGCGCCGGCGTCTCGCAGCCCATCCCACCACCGCGTAGATGCCCTCCACGCCGGCCACGGCAGTGAACGGGAGCGTCGCTGCGCTGGCGTGGAAGAAGCTGCCACGCGGACCAGCGAAAGTGAAAACCAGCGAGTGTACCGCGAAGATGGTCAGTGTGTATAGTCCAGTCAGCATGAAACGGGGCTGGCGCCGCCAGCGATAGAAACCGACCAGTGTGAATGGAAATAGGAACACCAGGCAGTTCTCAGCCAGGAAACGCTGGAGGTTGACTCCCAATGCCCACAGCTTCGAACGCAGGATGTTGCCCCATCCCCAGGCCAGGTACGATTGGAGCGAGATGTCCGCCCCGTAGCCGAACAACTCATCGTAATGGGTGAGCCACAGCGTCTTCGTCCCGCCGGCCCCCAGTGGCCGCCCGATCAGCGTCCAGTTTCGCAAGAACCAGGGGCCCATTGCGAACATGTAGCCCAACAGGACAAGCCCACCTCGCACCAGCAGCGAACGGAGTGGCATCTGTTCGCCGCACTTCAGGCTGGCGACGTGCATCAGCCAACCCAGCACAACGAGCAGCAACAGGACGCCATCGGCGCGAGTCAGGTGTCCGCATCCCGCCAACAGGCCGACGGCGACCCACCGGAGGATCTTCCGCTGGAAGGTGGTTCCGGAGAATCCCGGTAATGACTCAGCGCCATCCGCTGCCGCCCCTAGCATCAGCACAAGCGAACCGCACAACGCGAAGGGCGCGAATGTCTCGGGAAGCGTCCAATAGGGCAGGAAGAACCCGCTGAAGACCACCAGTAGCGCAGCGCCCCAGGCCATCAGCCGCCTACGAGGATGTCTCTCGCGATCATTCCCGGTCTGCTGCCACGCCAGGACGTACGTGATCGGGGCCAACAACGCAGAGAGAAGAGCAAAGGGCAGTTGGAGAGCTAGAAACGAGCCAGGGAAGAGAGTTGCGAATGGCCAGGCCACCAGCGACGGCAGTGGCATCCAGTACAGGAACCCCGAGTGAGGAATACTGTGGGGATTGTCCATATAGTTCCAGATGAAGGGTTCGCCCAGACCTTGACCCTGGGAGAGCCACACAGCGCCTGCCGCGTAGTATGCGGCGTCCATCGTTCCAGGACGCTGGATCAGCGCGGCGGTCGCCAGCCGCAACGTCAGTGTCGCCAGGAACAAAACCAGGAGATCACGGCGAATCGGCTTCACGGGCTACTCCTCTGCTACCACGGCGTAGATCGCCACGCCCTGCTCCACATAGGCTTGCCGCAGGCAATGGACTGCTTCAGGATTGACCGGACCTATCGTGCGTTCACGCGGTCCAAGCATCACGTAGGATATGCCGTACTGGCGCAGGAGGCCGCACCGGTCCAGCTCGTCAGTCCCGTAGAAGGCTTGCGCCTCCGCCCGTTTCCGGAGCAGATCTACTGTTTCGCACCAGTGTCCCCAGAAGACACGCTGTCCAATCGAAGCCGGGATGTACCCTCCCATCTCATAGGAAGAGAGCACGACCTCATCTGGTGAGGTCGACGCACCTAACCATTGGATGGCCTTCTTCTCAGCCTGACTGACGAACAGCGATGAATAGCCACGAGCTGTGGCTACAGTCAGCCCTGCTACCAGGTAGACATTGGACACAGCCGAGAACCCCAGAACGGCTGCCCGAATCAAGCGACTCAGACGACACCAGGAGTATCCCCACCGTGTTATCCGCGCTGTGAGGCTCCATCGCCCGATGGCGGGCAACAGGCCATCAATCAGCCCAACTGCAGCCAGTGCGCATAGTGGCACGTGAACCCCTTCGACCATGCGCCGCTGCACGTTGAAGACAAGCGGTGCATAGAGGAGTGACGCCACGGTGAGGGGCCACAAGACTAACGGCAACAGCGTATCCACCCGTTGACGCAGGACACGGACTCCCCCCCAGATCGCCAACACCAATACAATCCCGTAGCCGGAGAGATAGTGAATGGGCGGCGGTGATAGTGTCAGATTCTGTACCTGCCAGGCACTTAAGACAGGACTGCGCGAGATAGCCACGTAGTTGTAGATGGCAATGGAGACGGGCAGTAGCGCCAGAGCCGCCGCACCCAGAACACGCCGCACGTAGAGACGACGCTCTCGAACCCACCAGATGACTTGATACATTACTAGAGGCAGAGAGAGCGGCAGCAGGCTGTAGGGATGTATCAGCGCGAGTCCAACCATCGCGTTGGCGGTGATCACATAGACGCGCCAACCGCCGCAGCCACGGATCACCTTCACCACCCCACTGAAAGCTAGCAGGTGGCCAATCAAAGCCAGGCAGGTATGGGGAAACATGAGCACCGTGAAGAACGTGTTGATCTCAATGAACCAGAAATCCACAGGCGTCACACCGCTTAGTGTGAAAGACCGTGTGCAGAGCAGAACCAACCAGCCTAACCCTGAGGAACAACAGACGAGCAGATAGGCGACCCGACGTACTGGACGGTTGACTATGAAGTCGGCCAGAAACCAGTACGCTACATAGAGCAGAAGTCCGCCAGCAACAACGCGCGCTGTGTGATACACAAGTATCGGAGAGGCATCCAGCACACGACTCAGATGACCGAGCGCCAGGTAGAACGGATAGATGTAGACCCCCGCGTGCAGCTCGGGAGTGAACAGAATGCGGTAGCGCCACGAGCCACGTAAACCCAGCTGAATCTTGGCCAGATGACTGTAGTAATCCTCCCAGTCGTAGACGGCGCCGACGAAGATCCGGTCCGGGGTCTGAACGAGATACCCGGCGATGTAGGGGACTGAGGCGATCAGCACCGCCACCACCGCGATCCACAGCGCCCAGCGCCACTCCGATGAGGGTGCTTCGTTCACGTTAACCATCCTGGCGTTGAAGCAAGACGACCTGTAAGTCGTTGAAGACCATCTCCTCGATCGGCGCGAAATCCCTCGTCAGCCACACCAGACCCGGGTGCGCCGCACCGCGTTGATCCACCTCGCGGTCGAAGTACACAAGCCAGACGCGGCCTTCATCGACCACACACGACGCCATATCGGGCCTGGCATACAATCCAAGCGCCACCTGTGTGGGACGCGCTAATGTATCCTGAGGTGATCCCGGCTCATCGGCCAGAAAGACCGCAGGAAGGTGCGGGGCGTATACAGCCATCGGGAAGTACGTCAGCTTGTTGGTGTGGACCACCACATCGCCAGGCTCCAATCGGGATTCCAGATAGGCAGCCGCGCGAGGAAAAGGAGGACGCGGAAAAGCAGCGTAGGTGTAGTGAGTCCAGAGCGAGCCAACTGCGCCAACTGCCAAGGGGAGGACCAGCGTCCACCGCATCACACGAGGCAGCCCTGCCCCCGCCACCAACCAGCCAGCTACTATGCAATAGAACAGCGCCGCGGGCAGCAGCGCCCGCTCCAGATAGACTGGCCACCGCTGAGCGACGGAGAACAGCAGCAAGACGGGCGCCCACACCAGCATAGTGAATCGCGCCACGGGTGAACGCCGACGCAAGAGCCGAAGGGCCAGCAGAACCAAAGAGAGGAGACCCGCAAACAGCCCTAGCCCCAGGACCCACAGAGGTGCGGGCTCGTAGTAGGTCAGTGTCAACAGCATCAGAGACCTCAGAAGCTCAGCCCCACCCGGCCGGGCAACCCAATAGCCGCGGCGCACGAACCCAAGTTGCCCCGGCAGCACTCCAATCATCCACGGCGCAGACAGAGTGAACACGATCGCGTTGGCGATGATAAGCAGGACTGTCCTCTTCCGCCAGTCCGGCCGAAGCACACACTGCACGTTCAAGACCAACAGAAAAAGGGCGCCCAGATTGTGAGCGTACAGCGTGAGCGATGCCGAGGCTACGTACACCCCCCACCACGGCCAAGCGCGCTTGCCGCTTCTACTGCTGTCGAACGCTCGCAGCATCCCGTACGTTGCAGCAACAACGGCAAGCCCCAGCAGCGCGTACATACGCGCCTCTCGGGAATAGGCCACGTGAAACGGATTAGTCGCCACAAGTAGACCCGCGGCCAGCCCCGAGCGACGGTCAAACAGGCGATGCGCCATATGCCAGACTAGAGCAACTGTCACCACGCCGAGACATACGGAGAGATAGCGCACGGCGAACGGTGTTCGCCCAACGGCCTGCATCCAGTTATGCAACAGAACGTAGTACGCCAGCGGATGGACGTCTGCCGCGCCAGCCCCCTCGACCGGCGAAACCGTCCCGTATAGCATGCGAGGGTACGACAGAGCCGCATAGAGCATCGCGAACGCCTCATCGTACCACAGGGCGCGTCCGGCCAGGCCGACGGTTCGCAAGCCAAATGCGAACAACGGAACGGCCAGCGCCGCGAGGCCCTGACTGGTTAGACGCGATCTAATGACCCCATGGCTTCTGGTATTCGGTCTCACACGACCTCTGCTCCCTTCACAACCACCGCTTGAGCGGGCGCCTTCTCGAGGTCGCCACGAACTGCCATACCAGCACGCCCCCTACGAGCAGAGGCATATACATCGACATTGCCTGATGCTCGACCACGTAGCGAGGGACGGACGGGCTCACATCAAGCGTCGCTGCGACAACCCACGGAAACACCACCACCGCGAGAGCAAACCCAAGGGCCACCACAGAACCCCTCTGAATGGTAGACGAGACTTCCTTAAGAGCGAACATCAACGGCCAAAGCAGAACGAGCTGATTGATCATACCGATGTGCGGCAGTGACAGGGTGGAGACCACTAACGTCATCGCTACAGCGTAGGATATCCGGGCGAGATCAGCGCCCGCCGATCTCCATAGCCAGAGACAGCCCAGACCTAGAAATGCGCTAACCGCAATCCATGGCCAATCGATCGTCAGCCCTAACCTGTCGCGCAGTAGAATCTGTAGAGGGGGAGCAAATGGACTGACTCCCGCATACCGAGTCACGGCATCAAGAAAACGTATGGGCCATGCAGGAACGAATATACCCGCGGCCAACGTCAGTATCAGCCCCGAAAGCACTGTGAAAGACAACAGGTCCCAGCGGCCATTCACAGCCGCCCATAGACACACCGCGGGTAGCAGTGCGTAGACCAGCTGGGGCTTCAGGGCAGCCAGCGCCAGGCACACGCCCGTGAGCCGATACCTCCCCCGCAACAGCCCTCCCAGTCCGATAACCAAGGGCAACATCAGCACAGCAGCGACCTGCCCCAACGTGATTGACCAAGCTACTGGGAACCAGGCTAACACCGCAACCACAAGCGCAGCCGCCCATGGCGGCGAAAGTCGTAGTCCCACATCGCGTGCGGCCACCAGTACGGCGACCGCGACCGTGGCAAGGAGCAGTGTCAGCCACGCGGCCGCCGCCCAGGAGTAAGGCAGCACCGAGAGAGGCGCCACCAACAGAAGGAGCGGCAAAGGATAATAGAACGCAGCCTGGCTCTCCGAGACCTCAGCCGCGCGGCCGTACAACGCGTACTGCATCTCCATAGCGACCTGTTGATCGTAGGGATCGCGGTGTTCCAGAAACAGCACCCGGGCGCTGTACCATAGCTGAAAGAAATCCCAGACAGCGGCTTCGCGGTCGGCCAGCAGTGTCCGGCGCACAACTACGGTCGTGCACACGTAGATCAGCACGAGAACAACGACGACCCAGGCTGTTCGCTGGCTTGGACTGCGCCTATCCATCTTCGATGCGATACAGTTGATACGCACCACCCCAGTCATGAAGCAATCGAAGATGGTTCTGACGCAGATCCTCCAAGGTCGTCACATCGGCACCGGTGATGGGATCGAACTGCCCCGTCAGGACCGCCTCGTAGCCATGCACATACAGAAGCACGTGCGTCGCTCCTTGTTGGCGCCATGCGCTTGCGATCGTCCCGGCATCATGTCCATAAACGTGGGTGGTGTGAAGCCAACGATCCAACAAAGCATCGGGCCAGCACGTGCGCGAGCAGTAGAAGCTACGCGGTTCCCAGAGGAACAACACGACATCATCAGCGAGGACGTGATCATCAAGTTCGGCGGTCGCCACATAATGCCAGCCGAGTCTCCGGGACAGATAGTCCTCGGGCGTCTCAACGCCCACGATGACAGCTACAGGATTATGTCGCAGGAAGTCCCGACCGTGTGCAACCAGGAGCAGGACCAAGGTCAGCCCAACAGCCGCCTTGACCAGCCAGCTCACTTGAAGGCGCGGTCGATCCAGCGCGCCCAGCGACACAAGAATGAGACCGTCGATCACAGCCACAACGCCGAAGGCCAGGGAGAGATGTCGGACTCGCAGCAGGAGCGCCGAGCGCGCGAGGCCTACCAGCCAGAAACAGTAAGCCACCAGCCAGAATACGAGCAGATAGCCCACAGCGCTTCGTTGGCGGCTTGAGAGAACGGGCCACACAATAATCAGTAAGGGCAGTGTCATCACCAACAGGGGACCAATGCTGGCGTCATAGAGGACAGTGCCCTGTGTGCCCAGCACCGATGCTTCAACCGGTGCGATCAGCAAGCGCCACGGCGCCGTCGTCAGCAGACCAGTACCCGGACGATCATACCACCATTTGCGCCAAGCGTCCCAGTATTCGCCCTGCGACGAGAAGAATGGATAGACCGGGTTCCCAGTCGTCACCCAGTTCTCCAGAAGTCCAGGCAGAACGACAAGAGCTGCTGGAATCGCAACCACCAACAGCCGGCCCACGATGAGCCTCAATCCATCACGGCGCGACGCCCAGATCAGCGCAGCCCCCAGGCCCAGGGGCACAGCAATGGCCGTGTACTTGACCCCTCCGCAGAACCCGCAGAACAATCCCGCAAGCCAGAGCCGACCGTCACGCAGCGGCACGGCATCGTTATCGTGATCACTCCACCAGCGTAGCCATACATAGACAGTTGCCGTCACATAGAAGAGGAGCGTCATGTCTACATAGGCGCTGCTCATCAGGAAAAGCAGAGTGGGTGCGGACAGAAAGACGGCCGCAGACATCCAGGCGGCGTCCTCGCCGAATTCATCTCTTGACAAAGACACGACCGTAAACAGGCCCATCAGCCCATAGCCGAAGTGGAGCAGTGGCGCCACCCCATCGCCCACAAGCAACCCGCCTAACGTGAACTGCATCTCCACAAGCTGTGGGAAGCCCAGGTAGGGTAGGTCAATCGCGTGGACGATGCGTCCCACTTCGGTGAAGAGCTGCGGACCCACGAGATGGTAAACCAGAGCATCCCACGCCGTAGCGGGCGCCAGGGCGGCAGCAAACACGAGCAGGAGGCTCACGGTACCGTATACAAGCACCAACCACCTGAACCTGCCATTGGGACACGGGAGCGAGATCGCCTTCACATCGCGCCAGGTTGCCTGAATCTGACGGTGCAACAACACGGTCATCGACAGGACGAGCCCCCACGCCACAGCAGGCCTGTAGAGTCCCGCTAAACCCAGACAGAGCATCAAGACCGACAGGAGGCCAAGACCAACCCCGGTGGACAGCACAACCCGCATCACCGCCGGGAACAGATCCAGTAGCGCACCGATCACACGCCGGCCCAATGCGGCGCCGAGGGAGATGATCAGGAGCCAGACAAGCAGATTGGCCGTGGTCCTCAGGAGACTGACGGCACTGCCCACATCGAAGGGCTTATGCGCCCAGAAGTAAGCCGCGACCAACGCGAACAGCCAAATCAGGACCAGGGTGACGGCCGCTCCCCAGGCACTACCTCGCAACGGCAACCGACGCCGGTCCATACTCAGCCTTCCACACACCTGCGACAGATCAGGAATCGACGGAGCCCAACAGCCTCCATGACGGCCCGTGGCGCTCGGTTCTCGATCCGATCACCCCACCTCACCAGCCACTCCGGGCCCTCGGGAACTAGCACCATCGTCTTGGCATGCATCACTTCGAAACCTGCTGCCCGGACGATGCGTACGAGACGGGCGTAGCTCACGAATCGATGCGGTCCTTCGGAATGGTGCAATCCCACCACTGCCGCTAACGCATGGACCGGTTCCCACAGAACGTTCGGTGTGCTGAGCACAAACAGACCGGCTGGCCGAGTCACACGAGCTAGCTCGGCGACCAACCGATCGGGTCTTGAGACGTGCTCAACAGTCTCCAGACAGATCGTCACGTCGAACTCACCGTCCGCCAGCGGCAGCCGGTAGTCCGTCATATGTACCCACCGCCAATTCTGATGGCCGCCACGGGCCAGGCGTTCGCGGCAGATGCGTCCCATCTCCTCGGAGACATCTACACACACACCGGAGGACACTCTCCCCTGTTCGTAGAAGTACTCCATACCCTCTCCGGTGCGCGCGAAGACCTCCAACAGCCGCGCTTCCTCTGGCAACTGGGCTAGCTGCAGCGCATCCGTAAAGCGCCGGAAATGCGCGTCTGTGTCCGCATTGACTTCGTCGTAGTGGGCAGCCAGACGATCATAGTGATCCGCGGTGTCGGAAAGCGACCAGTCCGACCACATCCAGTACCGGATTTCCTCCTGTGCTCTCCTCAGCATCGCCCCCAGCAAGAATCCCCTCCCTCTCTACGACATAGCCTGCAGGTGCAGGCGCCGGCCTCACTATCGCCGGTACAGAATTCGCCCCCGCCCCCCATACGCCACCGGACCTGCCGAGCCCCAGGTGAGTACCTGGGGCTGGCAGATGCTCCATCGGCGAATCAATCGCTTGAGTATACCATAGCCTGACGGGGCACTCCAATGGTACCATCGTACTGCGCGCATACCCATCATCGGGAGACACGCTGCCACAACGAGGAGAGGTCATCTTCGTAGCGCAGTACCCAGTCAGGTTGGCAATCGAGCCGCACGGACAGCGCATCGTGCGCACCGGTCAACACGAAGGAGACCCCGTACGCATCCAGCAACTGCAGAGCATCAGGCCGGGCAGTCTGAATTGCCATGTACTCTCTGAGAATCTCGTCTCCGTAGAGATCCGTGCGTCCATCTACAAACACCCTGTGCTCGGGCCAGAGCTTCCATATCAGGTACCCGCCCCAATTGTAGTGGTTGAACATCTCACCTGCAGGACGGTTCTCCGCAATCCACTCTACCGCTCCCACAGGCAACGTCTTCCGTTCCAACTGCTCGTTAGCCGCAGTACTCAATGGGGTAACAATCTTGACGCCGGCCAGCGCAACGAGCAGAGTCAATAGTAGCCAGTTCACGCTGGCGTATACCTTACGCAGGCGCATGTCGCCCGCCGGGCGCGGACGAAGCGACCATCCAAGCCGGCCGAGTGCTGTATTCGCGTGTCTGCTGAGTGTGGGTGCGACGATCACAGCGAACGGGGCGATATTTCGTCCCGCTAACAGCGCGGAATAGGCAAACCCGCACACCAACGCCAAGTCTACGCCATCGATCCTTCGACCCGACAATCCAACCGCCGCCAGCGTGCTCAGCAGCAGCCAGATGAAAGGCTGCATATACAGATGATGAAAGTCGGGCGAGCGCCATTCCTGTATGAAGTCTTGAAGCACTCCAATCCTGACAGTGTCCAGATAGTAGGTCCACATACGGGTCGTATTGGGGTTGATCACCAATACGAGCGCTGACAGGAACGACACACCCACAACCGTTGCCAGCCCTCGCCAACTGGTCACGGGATCGTCGGAAGGTAACACAAGACTGAGCACGTGGTTCAGTAATTCGCCGGCCACGAAGGCAGCGAGAACCATGAAGCCCAGCGCGTATCCGGCGTGCAAGTTGACCCACAACACGAACAGCGGCGGCAACAGCCATAGCCGGTTAGTCCGTCGCCACTTGAACAGATGCAGGATGTAGGCCACCACTGCAGTAAGCAAGAGGGAAACCAGCTGCGGCCGGGCAACCCAGATCACGCTTGACGTCATCGCAGCCAGCAGGATGATGAAGGCCTTCACAAACGGATCGCCGTCCATCTGCAGAAACACGAACAGAAAAGTTACTGTCACGATGACGCCGATCCAGATCCCGAGCCCTGCGTAGGAGCATGTCTTGAACAGCCCATAGAGCCAGACCTGAGTGAGCCAACTATGGTTGACCCAGCTAGCTCCGTAGCGCGTATGCGAGAACACGTCGGTCTGCAGGATGCGCCCGGACTCCAGCGTCATCTTTCCCGCCTGCAAGTGCCACCAGGTGTCAGTGTCCGCGGGCGCGCGCACGGCCATGGCAAAGAGCGAGACGAAGGTGATAGCCACTATCAGTCGACGTGTGTCCAGCCAGGTCAACCTGTGAAGCTTCGCCATCGAGCTCCTCTCCCGCACCTGGGTCTCCGCCGCCGAACCCGAATCCTGGCTCGTGCTCCACAGCTACTGGCCGCGTGGCACACGGCGATTGTGTCCTTCTAGCTCGCCCATACCGTCCACGACGGACCAGCGTCGCATCCAGCATAGGACAACCACACCGATCACAGTGGCCAGCGTGGCCGTTATACCCGCGCTGAGTCCACCGGGCCAGTACGTCAGTTGTACCCGATGCGTACCAGGGTCCAACCAGACGGCCCGCAGTACACCGCCGTAGCAGAGCAAGGGTGTGCTCAGGCCATCGACCTCCACCGCCCAATCCGGGTCCCAGATCTCGCTCAGCACAAGCAGTCCTGGACCAGTGGCCGTCAGGTCAATGCGGTTGGGCGTCAGGCGAAGGGAACTGACCGAACGCAGCATGGCGCGATCTTCGAGAACACCGAGCGTGTCCGGATGAATTTCGCTGCACGTGGATGAGATCGACCCATGCACCCCCGCTGCAGACGCGTCCACGATGAAGGCACGGGGCAGGGCGCGTTCATTCCGATAGACGTGGACATCGTCGTGCTCACCAACGAGCACAAGATCGTCGGAGATCAGCGGGTAGCCAGTCGCCAGGTAGCGCACATTGAGCAGTCCCAGTAATCGCAGATCGGGCAGGACGTCTGCGTGAGCCTGCAGCATATCGACGTGTTGAGGCACATCTGGGAAGGCCGGGACTGTGACTCCATAGCCAGGTATATCTATGCGTGTGGCCGCACGCACGAACTCGACATAATGTGTCAACTGGAACGGGTCGACGCCATCGACAGACTCGATCCCATAGAGTGCGCCCGTGTGTTGCGGAATAGAGTAGCTTGGAGAGTAGACTCGAAACGGTCTGGGCTGTTGCGCCAGCCATTCAGCCGCCGCGCGGCCTTCGGAGAGTACATCCCCGCTAGACCGAACCCGATACAGGGACAAATCGATGACACACAGATCGGTGAAGCTCAAGGCCACAACGAGCGTCGCAAAGGGTAGGGACTTCAGCGCACCTGACAGGCGCAGCAGGATCAGTACACCCCCGAGGGGCCACAAGATACATGCAGCCATGACGTTAGCCGGCAGACCGAACACAAATGATCCCACCCCACCCACACACGCGGCAACGGCCAGACCAAACGCCGCAAGCTGTGTCCGGCGACATCTGACTCCTCGAGCGGCCTCGAGCACCGTTGTGCCGTGGGCTGCCAGGAGTGCCACACCGATGACAACCAGAAACCAGGCCCTGGCTGGCCCTCGCAGCCAGGTCAGAGGCGGCAAGACACGGTAAAGCCATCCATAGATCGGCGTGTGTGTGCCCAGCGAGTAGATGCCCGCCCCCAGCGCGACTCCGGTCCATACCCACCGCTCACTCCCAGCCCAGCGCGCGACACCAGCTGCGGCAAGAAGCAGGATACCTGCCCCCATATAGGTCATCCACTCCTGAAACCCGCCGTGATCGCCAATGATCAAGCCCAGAAGGTATCGTGGAGGGAGCGACGCGATTCCGCTCTCTTCCAAGCTCAGTCCACCTCGGTTCATCCGCCCGGCCGCCGCCGCCAGCGGCAGCATCTGCACCGCCACAAGCCCGGCAACCAGTGCGCACACCGCCATGACAGCAACAATTGCCCAGGCCAGCCGCGTGGAGCGCGATCGGACTCTATCGGTCACGAGCCAGATCCAATAGGCGCCTGCCGCCAATGCCCCGTAGAACCCCAGGCGAACATCGGCCAGAATCAGACTGGCGCCCACCACCGCGGTGACCGCCACTCTCGGTGGAGAACTACGTTGAGCCAGACGCCGAACAGACCAGAGCAGCCATGGCAGCCAGCTCCAGGCGAAGTACAGTCCCACATGCCCCGAGGCCAGGTGAGCTATTGCCTTGGGGGCCAGCATTACCGTCAAGGAAGCCAGAATGCCGCCCGCATCCGATGCGCCTGTCGAACGCGCCAGACGGAACGCCCCCAGCCCACTCCACACTGCGTGAGCGACGAACAGCAGATTGAACGCCATGGTCACTGGAAAAACGATCAGCAACAAGTTGGGCGGATACCAGATACCAGAAAGCGGGTTGGCAGCAAATGGCTCCCCACTCAAGATGAGCGGTCGCCAGAGGGGGAGCTGACGCCAGGCAGTGAGCGTGTTACGAACAAACAGCGCGTTCGGCCAGTGAGTGATGGTCAGGTCCGACACTCCGCTGTTGGGGCGGTAGATGAATCCATCTGGCTGCACCACGATGCGAAAGAAGACCATCAGTGAAGACACGCACAACAGTAGCAGGACCCATCGCACCTGCATGGCGCCGGCCTTAACATCACTGTTGCTCTGTCTGCTGGCCATCAATCCGATCACCTCGAGGGTTCAGCGCATCCAGTTGGCGCAAGTCGAAGCAAGGTCTAAACGACCCATTGACCCACTGTGTCGTACTCCCCACGGCGCTTCAGCGACCAGACGGTAGATGGGGCCCTGTGTCAGGATGCAGGCCCGCGCGCTACTGACCACACCTCTTGTCCGAGACGCACGCCAATCGGACCTTGAGTCGCCAAATCAGCCACCCACCAACCGCTACGAGCAGGCCGACCGCCGCCACTGTTGGCGCCACCGGCGCCCCCAACAGCGACCAGTGCACAGGCCAAACATCAACAGAGTTGTAGGCCAGATATCCCAGCGCTCCGGTCAACGGGTCTGTGGCTTCCTGGGCGCCGGAGGTCAGTGCGATCCGCACGATCTCCGATCGGATGGAGGGGTCTCTGATCATAGCGAAGACCTCAAGTAGGCTACGCCATTGTCCCAACAGTGGTGAATCCGCGGGCGAGTACACGAGTCGCTGCACATACTGCGTCATCGACTCAGAACGCGTATACAGACTCTGGAATGTGCGAGCCGGGCTGACCAGCACCGCCGGCATCTGCAGGATGAGACTCGCCCCCAGCAAGAGTCCCGCCACTGGCGACGACCGTGACCTCCGAACGGTACGCTCAAATACCTCAGCACTGGGCAGCATCATCAGAGGCACGAGAGGCACAAGATGCCTGGCCCCCCAGGCGCCACCGCCTGGCCAGTTGCTGTACCATGCAATGAAGACTGTGTAGACACTGACCACGGCCAGAATCAGCACCGCCGCACTCGAACGATGCCTCAGCCAGTGAGCGAACCCGACTACGCTAAGTAGCACCACGGGACAATACCACAGAAGCCCTTTGCCCGAACTGAAGAATAACCCAACAAGACCGGTCAAAGGACTGGAGCTCAAAGCGACAGTCCGATAACCCGTCTCAAGGGGTGAGCCGAAGCGCACCGTATTATAGACAAGAACTCCAGCCAGCCCAAAGCCGATGGGAACTCCCAGTAAGAACAGCTTCCTCCAGCGTCGACCGCGGGACAGGAAAGCATATACGCCAAATATGGGGACCACAACCAGGACGGTCAGCTTGGTCAAGATGGCGAATCCCAGTGCGCCACCGCATAGGCGCCAGAGGACGTCGGGATGAGCATTCTCATCGCGTCGCGATCGCAGCACTGCCCACACAGCGAGAGTCAGCATCAATCCAAGTGTCGGTTCGCTGAAGAAAGTCTTGCTGTAGACGATCAGAGGAGTTGCCAGGCCTGTGCTCAGCGCTGAACACGCTGCAGCGACTTTGGTGTACCCCAACCCGCGTAGAACAGCATACATCAGGCTACCCGTCGCGGCCAGAACCATCGGGTTGAGAAGCATCGCGCACGTTCTCGTCAGCAGGCCCTCGGTGCCCCAAGACGTGACACCGTGGATTGCGCGACCTGTAACATAGAGAGGCAGGGCCAGAAGCGACTGGCCAATTCCATACTGTGCATAGTACCGTCCGTCGAAACCCCACGCACCATACGGGCCGCCTCCACGCAACTCCTCGTGCGGTATGGTCTCTCCCCACGGTCCGACCACGGTCGCGTCTGACGCCGGCGCTGGGATCGCAACGCCTTGACCATTCACCATGGAGCGTGTCACCTGGTACACAGTCTCCCCATCTCCAGTGTCAATGCGGAACGAGGTGAGCAAGAGATAGACCACCAACAGCAGCAGCCCAACAAGGCAGCCTGTCGGAAACCTGATGGTGGCGTTCACGCGCAAGTTCTCCGTGTCCCTACAATCATATGACTCAGCACCCAACGTGAAAGCACATCTCACTCGTCAGCAGTTGCCGTCTGCGCACGCAGACTGCAGACAGATGGCCGAGATTCACGAAGACAACCAGGCACGCTCTGCGCTGGAGACGCCCGGGTCGGTATCCCTCAGCCAGTGAGTGCCAGCATCGCCGTCGATCACTTGATCGTTGCTCTGCTGATAAGTATAATCGCGTATCACCGGTGTCTATCCTGTCGATGATAAGAGCTACGCGCAAGTCCTACAAGCCGGCATTGCTGTTGTGTGGCCTGGTCACACTGGCGCTGATAGTGCGCCTCATTCCAGGCCCGCGTACGGTTGATGACGCCTACATCACATTCCGGTACGCACGCAACTTGGTCAACGGTCACGGGTTCGTGTACAACCCCGGTGAACGCGTGTTGGGTACGACGACGCCGCTGTACACGCTCACACTCGCCGGTCTTTCGCTGCTGACCGGTTCGCAGGACTTTCCCACTCTGGCCGTGCCCGTCAACGCCCTCGCTGGCGCGCTCTCTGTCGGGCTCCTGTGGCTCGTAGGGAGACGCCTGACAGGGTCCCGTGTCCCGGCCACCATCGCTGCCGTGCTCTGGGCCATCGCTCCCTTCAGTGTCACGTTCGCTATCGGCGGAATGGAGACCGACGTCACCATCGCATTGCTCCTTGCAGCAGCTGACGCACACCTCCGCCAGCGCCCCTACTGCCTCGCTTTCCTCTCCGCGTTCGCCATTCTGGCCCGTCCAGACACAGTCATCCTGCTCGGCATGCTGTGGCTCGACCAGGCAGTCGCCCGTAAGGCCCTTCCCTGGCGTGAGGGCCTCGTCTCACTAGGTGTTCTGGCGCCCTGGCTCATTCTCGGGACCATCTACTTCGGCAGTCCCATACCCGGATCCATCGCTGCCAAATCCGTCACCTACCGACTGTCTCCTGAGGCGAACCTGGTCAGGCTCATCCAGCACTACAGCACGCCATTCCTGGAACACACGCTACTGGGCAGCCGCTGGCAATTGATCGGCTTCGCCGTCTACCTCTTCATCTGTGCCGTGGGGAGCCTGCGCGCCGTGCGACGAGACCATCGTGTCTGGCCCACCGTGACCTATCCCTGGGTGTACCTTGCAGTCTTCGCGATCAGCAACCCCCTGTTGTTTCGCTGGTACCTCTCGCCGCCACTTCCATTCTACATTCTGACCATCGTGGGAGGCATCTGGACGCTGGTTCAGGATCTGGACGGAATTGCTGCTCGGCACAGTGCCCCGATCCGGTTTCCCGTGCGCCCGTCCATTGTGGTTACCTGCACGTTCGCCCTGGCAGCGACCATTTCTACACTCAATGCTTGGGCGCCGCACCCAGATCATGGACCCGACCGTCCGGCGCCAGATATGGCATGGTTCAAGTTGGAACAGCTCTACACCCAGGCCGCGGGTGTCGTGCTCGCGGAGAATCACCCATACGGACTCCTATGCGCTGCCGACATCGGCGCATTGGGATACTACACGGATATGCGGATCCTTGACACAGTTGGTCTCGTGACGCCCATGTCTCGAGACTACTATCCAGCTGATCCCGCGATCCACGCCATTACCTACGCCATCCCGCCCGACCTGATTCTCGACACGCAGCCCGACGTGATCGTCATCCTCGAGATCTACGGCCGGCTGGGCCTGCTGCCGGACCCGCGATTCCAGTCGCAGTACCGCCTGGTCCGAAAGATCCCGACGGATATCTACGGATCCGACGGTATGCTGATCTACGTGCGCCGGTAGTTAGCTACTCCTTGCGTGCATAGGCTGTGAACAGATCGCCCAGATTGACAGAGACGGCCCGCCCTCGCAACCCCAGGCGCGTGACCACCCACTCAGCCGGACGGCCAATCCACGGGACCAACGCACCCACTCGATTGGACAAGTACCCCAGGCGCAGGTAACGCCCCTGCGGTGCATCACTCAGAACGGTGAATCCGCAATCCTCCACCATCCGGCGCAGCGTCCGGCGCGAGAAGTAGTAGATGTGCATCTCCATAAGCCACGGCCACCGGGAGCCCAGCAGCCGGGCGAATCGGCTCTCAATGTCGATAGTGTGGATTACGAGAAGACCACCGGGTCTAAGCAATCGATGGACGCTCTCAAGTGTGCCACGCGGATCAGTCAAATGTTCAATCACATCCCACAGGGTCACCACATCGAAAGTCCCTTCCGGCAGGCACGCCGTCTCGACTGTGCCTTCAACGACATGGAGACCACGCTGTCTGGCTTGCTCAACAGCCCAACGCGACGGCTCGACGCCCCAGGCATCCCAACCGTGATTCTGCGCGATTTCGACAAAGATGCCGATATGACATCCCACATCCAACAGAGACCGACCGCCGGGCGGTCCGGTCAGGTGTTCCAGCGGTTTGAGATGTCGCTCGAAAGTCAATACGCGTCCGGCGCGCTCCTCCAGGTACAGGTTATCTTCGACCTCTTCGTAGGTCCCCAGAATGTCGTGACACTCGGCGCGCGGATTGGTGTAGACCAGGCCACATCGCTGACACCGCACAATAGTGTGGTGTTTCCCATAGCCGGCATTTGTACAGGCAAACGCGGACCAATCTTTGAGCGTGCGCTTTCCCTGCGATGCCGAGTTCTCTGTGATGGTACAAGGGTAGAGCACCACCGTATCATCGGCGCCGCAGAGATTGCACTGCACGTGTTCCATCAGCGCGATTCCCCAAGCAAGCGCCCACGAGCCAAGCGCAGGACGGTCCGCATCGCCTTGGTGATCTCATCCTGAGAGATCTTCGACGCTCCCAGCCTCCGATTCTCAAAGAGAATCGGCACATCAGTCACCTTCCAGCCCTGGTTCTGAACACGATAGAGCATCTCAATCAGGAATGAGTACCCGCTTGCCTTGATCGCGTCCAGGTCCATGGACTGTAGCACCTCACGTCGATAGCATCGAAAGCCTGCTGTAGTGTCTCGCGCGTGCAACCCCAATGCCATTCGAGCGAAGGCATTCGCTCCCCAGCTCAACAGCTTGCGATCGAACGTGCAGCCACTGGTTCCACCGCCACGCACGTATCTCGATCCGATCACAAGGTCATATCCCTCGCGAACCTTCTCAACCATACTGGGCAGGAAACGTGGGTTGTGCGAGAAGTCTGCGTCCATCGTACAGATCAGATCAACCTTGTCCGAGATCGCCCGCTTGAAACCCGCCACGTAGGCTGTACCCAGGCCCAACTTGCCAGGACGATGGATGACGGCAACGCGATCGCCGTGTTCCAGAGCCAGGCGGTCCGCAATCTCCCCTGTCCCATCTGGCGAGTTGTCGTCCACCACGATCACACAAACCTCGATCGGAAGATCCAACAGCTGTGTGACCAGCGATTCGATGTTCTCTTGCTCATTGTAGGTCGGCACGATGACCGCTACTTGCACACCCCACCTCCAAAGCCGAGGGTACTCAGCCAGTTATCTCATAGGATAAATCAATCACACCGGTAGAACCGTCTCGTTAGCCAACAGCGCCAGCGTCGCCAGCCACACCGTGCTGAAACGGAGAGTACGCGGGGACCGCCGCCAGGCGCCAAACAGTATCGTCGATGACATCAGTCCGGACGCGATGCGCGCCATAGCCAGCGGCTCGCGCCAAGACGAGAACGGCAGGAATGCCAGAACTGCGCCTTGCGCGAGGAGCACGGTGACCCAAAGAACGTGATCTCGCCGCATCATCTGCCGGAGCGAAGCCGCCACCGCCCAGATGGCTGGAGCAACGAAGAGTGGCCCTTCGATAGCGAGCAGCAGCAGAAACGCCGGCAGACTGACCAGCGCCACTCGCACAAACCCGGCAAACGGAAGCCACTCAAACGGTGTCGCCATAGCCCCGCCTGAGCCTACGCCTGGACTGCCCAGCCAGGCCCACAGCACAGACTGCCAGGCCACATAGGGTACCCCAATCACTGTGACACACGCCAGCGCAGCACGCCACCGCCGTTCCAGCACCAACGACAAAACGACGCCCCCGACGGCCACGAGCGCCATCTCCTTGGCCAACGCGGCCAGAAGGAACAGGACCATTCCCCGGCCTCGCTTCCCTACCGCCCAGGCCCATAGCCCTGCCTGAACCAGCCCGTAGGCCAGCGGTTCAGTCAAATTGAGACGCAATCCTGCGATCAGTCCTCCATACAGCCCGTATACCAGGCTATACCAGCGGTTCGCGCCCAGCATCAGCAGCAGCCTCTCGGTGAAATAGGCGCCACCGGTCAGCGCCGCGATATTGATCCCAATGAGGGCCCATGGCACCAGATTCGGCTGTCCCGCGGACAGTACCCAAGCCAGGATGGGATATAATATGCGCTGGTAGCGGTAGGCGGGCACGTCACAATAGCGCCACCCCTCCAGCGGCGCTCGGGCGATGTAGTATGCAAACTGACCGTCGTAACCGGCTGTCCCTTCTGGATCTCCTGTGGCGAATCGCGTACCCACCATCGCGAATGCCATAGGATCGCCGCCGTAGCGAGCCAGCGTGAACCCGACATAGGTCACCGCGAGCGCCAATACGATCATCCACGGGTTCAGCCTGACCCGCGTCACTGTCGTCGCCCACCCGAAGTCGCAAGTAACACAGCGACAGATACCACCAGACTGACCAGGGTGATCGCTCCTCCTACATACACAACTGCCGGCCGATAGGTCATCTCGACAGTGTGCTGACCTGAATCAAGCCGGACAGCGCGAAATGCTACGTTGGCCCGCAGTAACTCGGCGGGATGGTTGTCGACGGTCACAACCCAACCCGGATACCAGGTATCGGCCACGACAAGATAACCTGGCCGATCCAGAACGGCGCGTATTGTAACCCCATTGGGGTTGTCCTGCAAGGACAGACTGTAGTTGACAGGGGCCGTCAACGATGCATCCACGGCCTCGGCGTTCGTCTGGATCAGCAGTACTTCTTGCGCTGGATCGAAGCCATCTGCCTGCAGGATGCCAAGTGCATCCTCGGGCGTGACGGCCCGTGCGACTGAGACTACCCACGCCCGTCCCAGCGAATGAGTCAGACGTGAGACCACCTGAGGCCCGCTTGCCCACACCGTCTCGCCGCCCACACCGGGCCAGTCGCCTACAACGTGGGTTGCCCCGGTCACTCGTAGCGCGCCAGGATTGCGGACGATGGCGCTCATGACGTCATTGTACCATCTCACTTGCAGAGGCTCGTAGTTGTTCACAGCAGCCACTCGGTCGAGCATGCCCAGATTGGGGATGAGCGCTTCCCGCATTTCCCACCAGTGAGCGGCATCCCGGGAACCAAAATCGTCGAACGTCAGATAGCTGAATTGCGCGCGCTGCAGCGCATCAAACTGGGAATCAAGGTGGGTTGGGTCTGAGGGCCAGTAGATGCGCGGTGAATCTGCCGACTCACGCAGCATACCGGCCACCTGAGTCTGCCCACCGTACAACGACCGATCCACCGTAGGTACCAGCGGCCACCCAAACAGGAGCAGGTCGACCGCGACGAAGCCGAGAGCCACGACAGACCACTTCAGAGAAAGCTCGCCGGCCCGGCCATCCGAGGGTTGCGGTCGCAAATGCATGACCAGTCCAGCGCCCGAAAGCGTCAGGCCCAGCCGCAGTGTAGCCGGCCCGAAGGTCGGAACAATCTCAGGGACAAGGAAAGGCGCGGCGATACCACCCAGCGCCAGAGAGACTCCCACGATGGTCCACCGCGTCGCACGCCGGCGTCCACGGATTCCTTCAGGCCATGCATCCGCTCCCAATGCAGCCAGCGCGGACAATCCAACAGTGGTTACCGCTAGCCAGCGGGCCGGGGACTGAAACAGGTTGAAGGTGGGCACATAACGAAACAGGAATGGAAACACCGGAGTGTATATGCCCATAGCGAGGAGGATCGAGATCGCAGCGCCCCCCACCCAGAACCCGACCTGACCACTCCCAGGAGTAGAACCCTCCGGTATTGAGCACCGTCGCAACACAGACACGACCAGGCTCAACGCCAGCAACAGCGGCAGCAGTCCGATGTAGCCAGCATCCTCCCAGTAGGTAGCATACCCCCAGAAGTCGCCACGGCTGGGATTCCCAAACAGATCGGGAGCGAAAAGCGTGAGAAGGCGCCAGGGCCAGAATGAATAGGTCATCGCCAGGTCGTAGTTGACGCCGTTTGCCCGTTGCGAGTAACGCATGAGCTGAGCCGTAGGCACTAACTGCACCGCGGCGATACAGACACCCGCGATCACCGAGATAGTCAGCATCGCGACCTGCCACAGAATACGTGAGGCTTGGCCTCGCACGGTGGGCTTCTGAAGAATGCGAAAGGTGTAGTACGCGGCAACCAGCACCGCGCCGTAAAAGGCCGTCTGAGCGTGTCCAGCCAAGAGACCCAGGCCCAGAACTGCACCGAGCCAGACCACGTCTCCACATCGAGCTCTCTGTGCAAGTACCTCGGCACGCCACAGCCAGACGCTCACCCACGGAAAGGTGAAGCCTATGCTCGGGAAAAGCGCCACGCGTGCCACAACAAAACCGCTTCCGCAGAATGTCAACCCTCCCAAGAGCGCCGGGAACTGCCGCAGTCCGACGGCCCGCGCCCAGCAGTATATGCCCCATCCACCCAGGCCCAGGTGGAACAGCGTCGTCCAGCTCAGTGCAATCTCTGCAGGCACGAACAATGCCAGGGCGTTCAGGGGATAGAAGGCGGCTGACTGGTAGTTGGCCGCCAGGGGCGCGCCGCAACCGACCCATGGATTCCATAAGGGCAACTGTCCATTGCGCCAGTACTCTGCCGCCAACTTCTGCCAGGGCACGAACTGCAGCAACGGTGGTCCCCAGTAGAACGCCTCACCGGCGAGAATCGCACGCCAGAGCAGAGCGGTGGGGAATAGCGCGAACACCACCAACGGAGCCAGACGGGTCACCCGACGGCGGTCAGGCTTCAGCACCGTCAGGGGGCCTTCGACATTCGATGCGTTCACATCCGGACCTCGAAAATGGCATAATCACCGACCTTGTGGACGAGCTCCAGGTATGGGGCCTGGCTCGGATCGAAGCCACCCGACACCCTCTCCACAGGGCCCACAAAAACAAAGCGAATGTGGTATTCGGCAATGAGGGACTCGCGCCAACGATGGTCAACTGAGTTGCTGAAAAATCGAGCGACCAGCTCACGCTTCTCGTCAGCGCGGACGCTCTCCGGACCGTGACCGACGAACACACGCGCGGGCACACGCACTGGAAGGTAGTTGCCCGTGCCATATGCCGCGAGCACCACATCCTCCACGGTCGTACGCGCGGCCAACCAGTCCATCACCTCGATCTCCTCGGCATGCCGGTAGATCGCGGCGGGCCGGTTCAAGAGGAACAGGCTGCTGCCGCCGACAAGTAACCCATTCGTCAGCGGCAGCAGCAGGATCCAGCCACCCGCGATGCCGCGCCGCGTGCGAGGACTCACACCCAGCGCGTATATACCCCGCGCGGCCAGGAAGCCGAGCGGGATCTGCACACCCTCGACGAGCCTCCGCTGAAGATTGAACGGCAGGTAGGCCAGCATGGGCATCAGCGCGACCCACCCAAGGGCGAACCAGCTCAAGCCACCGGCTCGCCAGACCTCTGTCACAGCGAGAGCGGCCGGGACTAGAAACAGACCAAAGGCGACCAGATAGTGGAGAGGATGAGGCGACAGAACCTGATTCTGGCTCGCCCACGCCGCATATACCGGTTGACTGGTGAATATCCACCCGGCATAGGCGACGGCTGGAGCCGAAACGAGCCCCGCGACGACGGCGAGCGGCGCCCCGAGCCAGCGAAAGCGCTCCTCGCGCAGTCCCCAGGCTACCCACGTTACAGCTGTGACCGCCCAGGCTATGCCCACGTAGAACGGAACGATGAAGCCCATCAACAACCAGCTTGCCCCTGCCAGCAACGCCCATCGGCGGTGACCACCGCACCCCACTGGGACAAGGTCCCACGCCGCGAGCATCGCTGTGATACCCAGCAACAGCAGAATACGAGCCAGGGCAAGATGCGGAAAGGCATAGAGCACGAGAAACGTAAATCCCTCAGGCAGGATGAGATCCAGGGGAGCGCTACCCAGCCAGTTCTGCTGTCCCGACGTCACCAGTAACCATCCCAGGCCGCCGCCAAAGGTAATTGCCAGCCACGCCAGACGGCGCACGGCAACCTGGTCGGTCAGAAGCGCAAGAAAACTGTATGTCGTCAAGAGCAAGCCTATGCCGAGGGTCACTCGAGCTACATGGTAACCGAACACGAGCCGCGTCGTGGTGTCACCGGGGAGGAACAGAACTGCCAGCTTGCCCAGAATCAGATAGAAGGCATACATCAGGGCGCCAGGGTGCGATTCGGGAGTATACGGGATGTGGAACAGCCAGGCGCCGGCAGCCCCTTGGCGCATCTTGGCGACATACGAGTAGCAGTCCTCGACACCATACACGAAGCCCCCAAAGACGCGCCGGTCGTCACCGAGCGAGGCGCCCAGCAGGTATGGAATCGAAGTCATCACCACCGCAAGAAGGCTGCCAATCAGCACGAAACGCCATTCAAGGCGCTCGACCCATTTCAGTCGAACATCAGTCTCTCCCTTCAACTCCGACTCCTCACCCCACCTCTGGTCGAAGCTCATAGATCGTCACTGCACCAGAGTTGAAGACGGGCGACAGCTCGCGGCTCAGATCACCCAGCTCCACGTCAGGCCGGTTCACTGCACCCAGGGCCCGCTCTCTGGGCCCAACGAAGAGATACCCAATGCGGTGCTGGCGCAGGAATGTCTCCCGCTCAGCAGCCGCCATCTCCCCCAACCAGAAAGCCTCAACCTCAGCACGGCGCCGCTCCGCCTCCACAGTCTCAAAGGGATGTCCATACACTACAGGCTGTCCAGCCCAAGCCGGGACAAACAGTCCAGTCTCTGGAGCACACATGACCCCCCGACCATCGCCAGCATCCCGAAGCCAGGCCAGACCGCGCCACTCGTCATCGCTGATGAAGAAACGATCATCACCCACCACGGCAGATGCAGTGCTCGCGGCAATCAGAAATGCCGGCGTCAGTACACAGAGCACTGTCCCGGCAACTCGCGCGATGGTTGGGACGCGTCGCAGTCCGCCACGCCTCACTCCACGCCACCATCCCGCCCCAGCCAGCAGTCCGACGGGCACGCCCAGCCCCAGACTCAGTCGCCGCTGGAGCGGCAGCGGTACATACAGACCGATCAGCGTTACACCGAGCCAGCCCGCTACCAGCCAGTCCGCTTCGTTCCCCCGGCGGAGCGACACGTAGAGGCCGATCACACACAGTGGCGCCAGCATACCATAGCTCAGTACCCAGTCCCACAGCGGTGGTGACGCTGTGATGTTCTGATGTCCCCACACGCGTAGAACCGGGTCGGCCTGAATGGCGGACTGCATGTAGATCGGATACAGACTTGCCGCAAGGGCCGCTCCCACAACCCAGATCACAGTACTCCAGACGATGGCCCGCTGCCTCACGATCCGGGCCAGGGCGGACACACCTACGCCCCCGAAGACGGGAACCAACCCAAACGGTTGAACAGCCCCGAGCAGGATCGCTGCGCATCCCAGCGCCGATCCCCAAAGCCACGTTCGCTCACCACATCGCATCACGCGCAGACTGAAGAGGGCGCAGAGAGCCATCAGAGCGATCGCCAGAGGGAAATGTGCGTTCGAGAGCGCAGCATAGAGAGGAAACGCTTCTGCCACCCACAGGTCCGCCGTCATCGGCCCCACTATGCCCACTATCCACCCCAGGCCCGCCCCACACGTCACAAAGAAGAGCATCGCCCGACGCTCGTGCGTCACCTGGGTCAGCTCGACGGCCAGCGCTCCGGTAGCGCCAACCATCAGCAACCCACCCGCCAACCGGGCGGCGTGGTACACACTGATCAGAGGGAGTTGAAGCCACCGACTGATATGACCCAGGAAGAGATAGAACAGATAGATTGGCGCACCAGGTTGCGCCTCGGAGGTAAATGGAAGCCGGAACACCCAAGATCCTTCCGCTCCTTGGCGCATCTTGGCGATGTATGAGTGACCATCCAGCGGATTGAACAGCAGTCCCGTGAATCGGCTCCCTTCAGGAGCGCTTCCCCACGCAAGGAGATAGGGGGCGCTGATCATCAGCACCAGCCCAACCGCGAAGGGTACCGCCCACTGCCATTTACGCCAGATCAAGTCTCTGCCATCCAATCAAGTTCTAGCGATTCTATCACAGTTGCGCTGCAACAGAAACGTCGTACCATATCGGTGATTGTGTTTTGCGCTCCGGACTCGCGCGATCGCAACAGACTGCAATCCTTTCGATCAATCCAATCAGAGATACCCACCAATGCTGCGGAGAGTCTAGTCAGCCAGTTGGAAACGATAGCACACCCCCAGTCCAAGGAGAACGTACCTATGACACTCAAGTGCGAACTGAAAGAACAACCCGCGCAGCCGATCCTCTCCGTGCGCACAATGACTTCGGTGCACGAGCTGCCCCAGGAGCTGGGCAGAATCTACGGGGCCATTGCGACCTACCTGGCTGAGATCGGGGAGCAACCGTCTGGAGCGCCCTTCGCCGCGTACTACAACATGGATATGGACAATCTGGACGTGGAGATTGGATTCCCGGTCGCTCGTCCGCTCCCAGCCACCGAGTCGATTGCGGCGGGGCAGATCCCAGCCAGGAAGGTCGCGACGACTGTCTTCACCGGGCCTTACCTTGAGGTCAAGTCAGCGTACACGGCGCTCGCCCAATGGGTGCAGCAGCAGGGGCTTGAGCCAACCGGAGTCGCGTACGAGTTCTACTTGAACGACCCCTCTGAAACTCCATCCGAAAAGCTGCAGACCCAGGTTGTGTTTCCGCTGAGATAACTGGACTTTGTCCCAGCGTCTCTCCCGTCGTGGGAAAGACCTGATTTCGGCCAAGCGTGGCCTGAGTTGGGCACAGACCTTGGCGTCACGCATCGAGCATCTGCTGACGGGTAAGGCGATTGCGGCCGCACTCGAACTGATTCCTCTCCTCCAGGCAGCATCCATCAAGCCCTGAGATCGATATTGGGAATTGCTGACGAGTTCCCTGTATTGGTGATTACCCGTAAGTCGCCTTCCCTGTAGTCTTGACACGCGGCTATTTGGATGTATAATAAAGATGATACTTGTATTCTAAATTAGCAGGGAGGACATTATGAACACCAAGCAATTCAGTGTGCCCAATATCTCCTGTAAGCACTGCGTTATGACAATTCAGCGCGAGCTAGGTGCGTTGGCCGGAGTGAAGAGAGTGGAAGCCAGTGCAGACACCAAGCGCGTTGAGGTAGCCTGGGAGGATCCGGCGACGTGGGAAGCGATCGAGGCGCTGCTCACGGAGATCAACTACCCACCAGCAGACTAAGAGCAAGATCAGCACTATCGACTGGAGCAACCGCATGGACGAACAACGCGCTAATGTACCCATAACCGGAATGCACTGCGCCAACTGCGCTTTCACTGTGGAGCGTAGTCTCAAGAGGCTGGATGGCGTCGCCGATGCATCGGTGAACTACGCCACCGAAAAAGCCAGCCTCGTCTTTGATCCGACACTAGTCAGCTCTGCGAAGATCGTGGAGCAAGTGAAGGATGCAGGCTATGGCGTGGTGACGGCTCGGGTCGACCTCCCGATCACCGGGATGACGTGTGCCAACTGCGCTGCAACGGTCGAACGAACACTTAGCCGCATTCCTGGCGTGGTGAGCGCCAGTGTCAATCTCGCTACAGAGCGCGCCAGTGTCGAGTACATTCCTGGCGTGACGACGGTCGCTGCGATGATCAGCACGATCGAGAACGCAGGCTACGGTGTGGTACAGGCCGCCACACCAGAAGAGCTGGAGGACGTGGAGGCGGAAGCACGCCGGGCCGAGATCGTCGATCAGACCCGCAAGCTGTGGGTCGGCATCATATTCACCTTGCCACTCTTCATCCTGAGCATGGCGCGCGACTTCGGGCTTACCGGGGCGTGGTCCCATGCCCCCTGGGTCAACTGGCTGTTCCTGATACTGGCCACACCGGTTCAGTTCTATACAGGCTGGGACTACTACGTTGGAAGCTATCACGCCCTGCGAAACAAGGCGGCTAACATGGACGTCCTTGTCGCTATGGGCTCGTCTGTCGCGTATATCTACAGCCTCGTCGTCCTGTTCCTTCCGGGTCACGGCCTCCACGTCTACTTCGAGACGTCGGCAGTCATCATCACGATGATCAAGCTGGGCAAACTCCTGGAGGCTCGAGCCAAAGGACAAACCAGTGCGGATCTCAAGAAGCTGATGGGACTGCGGCCCAAGACGGCACGTGTCGTTCGAGACGGTCGCGAGGTGGAGCTGCCTGTTGCTCAGGTACTCGTGGGAGATGTGGTGGTTGTGCGACCCGGCGAGCGCATTCCCGTCGATGGAGTAGTTACCGAAGGTCGTTCCTCGGTCAACGAGAGCATGTTGACGGGAGAGCCGATCCCTGTGGACAAGACGGTCGGCGACGAGGTGATCGGCGCCACAATCAATGAGCAAGGGCTGCTCAAATTTGAGGCGACGCGGATTGGGGCGGAGACTGCCCTCGCCCAGATTGTCCGCCTGGTACAAGAAGCTCAGGGCAGCAAAGCGCCTATCCAGCGTCTTGCCGACAAGGTGTCTGAGGTCTTTGTGCCGACGATCATCGGAATCGCGTTGATCACCCTTGCCGTGTGGTGGGTGGGCAGCCGTGATTTCGCATCCGCGATGATCCGACTGGTATCGGTGCTTGTGGTGGCCTGCCCGTGTGCTCTAGGCCTCGCGACTCCCACCGCCATCATGGTAGGCACAGGCAAAGGGGCGGAGAAGGGCATACTCTTCAAGAACAGTGCCGCACTGGAGACGGCTGAAGGCCTCGATACAATCATCTTGGACAAGACCGGCACGTTGACGGTTGGACAGCCAGCGATCACCGATATTGTGCCGATGGACGTTGACCGATTGTCTCACGACGAGCTACTGCGCATCGCGGCCTCTGCCGAGCGAGGATCGGAACACCCGTTGGGACGCGCGATCGTTGCAGAGGCGGAGATGCGCGAACTGGCTATGGCAGAACCAAGTGACTTCACGGCCGTTTCTGGACGCGGCGTTCGCGCTGAAGTGGAGACACACCGCGTCATGGTAGGGAAGCCCGATTGGCTAGAGTTGGAGGGCTTGTCTCTTCAGCGACTCGGGTCGGACATAGCACGCTTGCGCAAAGAGGCACGGACCGTCGTTGGTGTAGCGATTGATGAGGAACTGGTGGGGCTGCTCGGTATCGCGGACACTCTCAAGGAGGGATCGGCCGAGGCAGTCGCGCAACTACATCATCTTGGTCTTGAGGTCGTTATGCTGACGGGGGACAACCAGAACACAGCGGAAGCGATAGCCGGTCAGGTGGGTATCGATCGCGTCATCGCCGAGGTACTGCCGGCCGAGAAAGCCGCGCAAGTGAAGGCGCTCCAGACAGAAGGACGACGCGTCGGCATGGTTGGTGACGGCATCAACGACGCACCGGCTCTGGCACAGGCGGATGTTGGTATCGCGCTGGGTACCGGCACCGACATCGCTATGGAGACCGCTGACGCCACCCTGATCCGGGGCGACCTACGATCCGTACCGCAGGCGCTGGCGCTCAGCCGCTCCACAATGCGCACGATCAAACAGAATCTGTTCTGGGCGTTCTTCTATAACGTGATTCTGGTTCCGGTAGCTGCTGGCGTACTCTATCCGATCTCGTGGCTGCCAGACGTATTGCGCCACTTCCATCCGGTTCTAGCCGCCTTCGCGATGGCATTCAGCAGCGTCACAGTAGTAACCAATAGCTTGCGGCTGCGTCGAGCCCGCATCTAGAAGCGAGCTTTGAGCGCGGTCGGTCAGAGGCTGGCTGTACCCGCACCAGCGGTACGTTCGGCGCCCCGTGACCTGCTCGGCGGTCGACCGTTCAGGTGTACCCGCTGAGTCGGATACGCGAGTTCGATGCCGTTCTCAGAGAATTGCCTCACGATCTCATAGTTGATGGCCTGACGCACTGCGATATATGCGTTGTAGTCGGCGACCACCATCTTGTAGACGACTTCGAAGTTGAGCGTCGAATCCTCAAAGTCGGCGAAGCGCGCCCAGGCGAACTCAGTCTGCTGTTGTGCCTCGACAATCTCCCTCAGCAGCTCAGGAATTATCAGGAGCTGATCATACGAAGTTCCATAGGGTACACGCACATTGAAGGTAACGCGCCGGTCCTGCATCCGCTTGAAGTTCTGGATTCGACTGGCCACAAGGTCGGTATTGCTGAACACAACCTGCTCGCCCATCACACTGCGAAATCGGGTACTCCTGAGTCCAATGTATTCGACGGTACCACCATAGTCCCCCACTGTGATGAAATCACCCACGACAAAGGGCTTGTCAAGCAAGATAGACACAGAGGCGAGAAGCTCGCCTAGAACAGCCTGCACCGCGAGCGCGGTGGCGATACCGCCGATGCCCAATCCTGCCAGGAGCGTGTTGACCTCTATCCCGGGGATGCTATCGAGAAATAACAGTACGACGATAGCCCAAAGGACGATCCTACCGATCAGTCCTAACGCTTGGATCGTCGGTCGGACATCGGTGTCTGGCGACTCCGATCCAACCTTGATCCGACGGCTAACTGCATAGCGGATCAGCCCGCTTCCCACCATCCCGACCTGCGTCAGAATCAGTGCCAGAAGGGCGAGCCTGAGAACCGACTGACCATCCGGCCATGCCGGGATCAGATATGCTGCACCAAGGGAGATCGCCGCAAACAGGAGAAGCCAGTTCTGACTCAATAACTGAAGCGCCAGGTCGTCGGCGTCGGTCTTAGTCCGCTTCGCGATGCGGGCAAGTCGATGGAAGAACACTCGTTTGAGCAACGAGAGCGCCAGAAAGACGGTCAGGCCGACCGCCAGACTCAGCAACCATGTCCCCAACGTATTACCCCATAAGGAACGATCCAACCAATCCATCCAGCCTCCCTTCATCCGGGCACATGAAACACAGCACACACATCGGTGGAATGGAGCCAACCGCAATGCGGATATCGCGTCCACCAGGGATTCCGCCCGATTATAGCAGTCCGCTATAGGCTGGCCAAGTCGCCCAACACTTTCCGGAGCGCGCACGACACCGAGCCCACGCACTTGCTGGATCGTGGCTTCTCTGATAGACTGATGACGCTCTGAATCATAGGACTTGGACAGCAGGCCCGTCAGCATGGATTACCGGCCTGCCAACCAGTCTGGGAAGCGGGCGATATGAGCAAGACTGCACTCATCACTGGCGGAACACGCGGTATCGGTCTGGGCATCGCCCGTTGTCTGGCCGATGTGGGGTACAACCTGGCGCTATGCGGGCTGCGACAGCCCGACAGCGTGCTCCCAACGCTGGCCTCGCTCAGACATACGGGTGTGCGTATCGAGTATGTTCGTGCGGATGTCGCAGAGCGTGATGACCGACAAAATCTCCTAGCGGAGGTCCGCAGACACTTCGGCAGGCTGGATGTGCTGGTCAACAATGCAGGGATAGCACCCGAACGCCGGATCGACATTCTGCAGGCGACCGAAGAGAGTTTCGAGCGACTTATACGCGTTAACCTGCAGGGACCTTACTTCCTGACCCAGGCGGCGGCCAACTGGATGATCGCGCAGCGCCGCAGTGACGAGACGTTCAGCGGGTGCATCATCAACATCTCATCTATCTCCGCAACCGTCGCTTCGGTCAATCGTGGTGAGTACTGCATCTCAAAGGCCGGCATCAGCATGGCGACCAAGCTGTGGGCCGCCCGGCTGGGCGAATATGGCATATCAGTGTACGAGGTCAGGCCGGGCATTATCCAGACGGATATGACCCGCGCAGTCGCGGCGACATATGATCGACTGATCGAGGATGGCCTGCTCGTGCAACCACGCTGGGGTACACCTGAGGACATCGGGAAGGCCGTGACGATGCTGGCCCGAGGTGATCTGGCCTACGCGACGGGCCAAGTTATCGTGGTGGACGGGGGCATGACACTGCCACGCCTGTAATCCTCCACACTTGGAGAACAGGTGCCAAACATATGTCTGCAGGAGGTATAAACAGATGGGAAAGGTTGTCACTTTCGGAGAGATTATGCTCCGATTGGCGCCGCCTGGGTTCCAGCGTTTCACACAGGCGCGCAGTTTTGATGTGATCTACGGCGGCGGTGAGGCCAATGTCGCCGCATCGTTGGCCAACTTCGGGCTCCCCGTGCAGTTTGTCACACGACTTCCCAAGAACGACATCGGAGAAGCGTGCCTCCAGTTCATCCGGCAGTACGGGATCGGCACCCAACATGTCATCCGTGGCGGCGAGAGACTGGGTATCTATTTTCTGGAGATGGGCTCCACACAACGGGGCAGCAAGGTGATCTACGATCGGGCTGGATCAGCGTTGGCGACTATCGAGCCGGGCATGATTGACTGGAAGGACATATTTGCCGACGCAGACTGGTTTCACTGGACAGGCATCACCCCGGCAATCTCGGAGAACACAGCTGCTGTCTGCCTGGAGGCTGTGCAGACCGCGCGGGCTATGGGTGTTACGGTGTCGTGTGACCTGAACTATCGCAGCAAACTCTGGAAGTGGGGAAAACGTGCCGGCGATGTGATGCCGGATCTTGTCAGCCTCTGCGACATCGCTGTGGGGAACGAGGAGGATGCTGACAAAGTGTTTGGTATTCGGGCGCCGCACACCGACGTGACCAGTGGGCGCGTGGAAGCGGACGCCTACGTGGACGTGTGCGAAAGGCTGGTTGAGAGATTCCCCAGTCTGAAGACCGTCGCCATCACGCTGCGTGGGTCGGTATCGGCCAGCCACAACACGTGGGGTGGAATCCTATGGCAGGACGGGACGACCTTTGCGGCTCCCACATACGATATCACGCCGATTGTGGATCGTGTGGGAGGTGGAGACAGCTTTGTCGGTGGCCTGATCTATGGGTTGCAGACCTACGCCGACCCGCAACGCGCCCTCCATTTCGCGGTCGCGGCCTCGTGCCTCAAACACAGTATTATCGGAGACTTCAATCTGGTCAGTGTCGACGAGGTGGAGAAGTTGATGGCCGGTGATTCATCCGGACGCGTCAGTCGCTGACAATGACACTGACCACATTTCGGGAGGTGAAACGATGGCTCGTTTCGACCGCTTGACGGTATTGAACACGGTGCTGGAGATTGGGCTCGTACCTGTCTTCTACCATGGAGACATCGAGGTAGCGAAGGGCGTTGTTCAGGCGTGCGCCGACGGCGGTGCGCGCGTCGTTGAGTTCACGAACCGCGGCGACAGGGCCTGGAACATCTTCACCGAGCTGGCAGCCTATTTCCAGACGTCAGAACCCTCTCTCATCCTGGGGGTTGGTTCGGTCATTGATGCCCCCACCGCCGCGCTGTACATCGCGAGCGGGGCTAATTTCGTCGTCGGTCCTATGCTGAATGCCGAGGTCGCTCGTCTCTGCAACAGACGCAAGATCGCCTATATGCCGGGTTGTGGCAGCGTCACGGAGATCTCAGCCGCAGAGGAACTGGGGGCTGAGATCGTGAAAGTCTTCCCAGGTGGAGAAGTAGGCGGGCCATCGTTCGTCAAATCGGTGCAGGGTCCTATGCCGTGGTCACGCATTATGCCGACTGGGGGCGTGGACGCCACCCAGGATGACATCTGCGCCTGGATCAAAGCCGGGGCGGCCTGTCTGGGCATAGGGAGCAACCTCATTCGCAAAGAGTGGGTCAAGTCAGGTGACTACCCGGCGATCAGCGCCAATGTGGCACAGGTACTGGGCTGGATCAAACAAGCGCGAGCATAGATCAGCGCGTCTGTCAGCATCGCCATCTGGACACCAGCGGATGCCGGCGTCTGGGGTCACGCGGTGACCAGAGCGTCTCACAGATGCTGTTGGCAATTAATGGTTCAACGAGTGTGACGAGGAGCACTAGATGTACGGATTCTACAACCGCCTGTTGCGCGTGGACGTGGGCACACGTAGCTGGACTTCAGAGGACATCCCCGACGAGATTCTAACGCAGTACCTGGGAGGCAAGGGACTGGGAGCCCATCTGCTTCAGAGCAACTCGCCCACTGGCGTCGACCCGCTCAGTCCGGAGAACCCCTTCATCATTACCACGGGGCCGGCAACCGGGTCAGTTCTGGCCGCAGCGGGACGTCACTGTACTATCGCCAAATCACCCCTGACCGGTGTGTTTGGTGAGTCCTATTCCGGAGGGCACGTGGCGCCACGCATCAAAGCGACAGGTTACGACGCGATCATCGTGCAGGGAGCGGCTGACACCCCCGTATTCATCGAGATCAGCGATCAAGCTGTTCATATACACGATGCGACGGCATTCTGGGGCATGGATTCCTACGAGACCCAGGACGCGCTTCAGGATGCCGTGGCCGTCCGCGGTGCTCGCGCGATCGCCATTGGACCAGCCGGTGAACAGATGATCCCGTTCGCCGTCGTCGGCAACGACCACGGCCGCCACGCGGGCCGCACCGGGATGGGGGCCGTACTGGGCTCCAAACGAGTCAAGGGAATCGTGTTTCACGGTGGAGCAACGTGCCCGCTCGCCGACAGCGACGCGATTGAGTCCTACGATCGCGCGCTTCGTGAACGCGGCAGGGATGATCCAGCCGCCCTATCGTACCGCAAGTTCGGCACCCCAAGCGTTGTAGCCATCGCCAATCGCGCCGGCGCCTTTCCCAGCTACTATTGGTCGACCGGGACTGTTCCATATTGGGAGCAGATCAACGCCGACACAATGGTCGAGCAGCTCCGGCCACGTCCCAAAGCCTGCTATCGCTGCTTCCTGGCTTGTGGCAAGTACTCCAAAGTAAGTGAGGGGCGACACGCAGGGCTGGAAGGCGAGGGCCCGGAATACGAGACCATCTACGCGTTTGGCGGCCTGTGTGGGGTGGACGATCTGGCCGAGATCCTCTACCTGAACATGATCTGCGATCGGTTAGGCATTGATACGATCACGGCTGGCAACGTCGCCGGGTTCGCCATCGAGGCATCCCGACGTGGCGCCATTGATCTCAAACTGGACTACGGCGATGTGGACGGGATCGCTGAGCTTCTGACCACGATGGTGAGTCGAGAGGAGCCTGGCGCCATCTTCGCGCAGGGTGTCCGGGCCGCGAGCCGGGCACTGGGATTGGAGGATCTCGCCGTCCACGTCAAGGGACTGGAGCCAGCGGGCTACGAACCGCGCACCCTCAAGGGAATGGGGTTGGCGTACGCGATTTCAGATCGGGGAGCATGCCACCTGCGCGCGACGGTCTACAAGGCCGAGTTCGCTGGTTGGGCTGATCGTACTGCAACAGAGGGCAAGGCCGATCTGGTGCTCGATTTCGAGGACCGGCACACCATATTCGACACACTGATCCTCTGCCGCTTTTACCGGGACCTGATCGGTTGGGATGACCTATCAACCGTCATCAGCGGCCTGACCGGTCTGGACCTAGACAAGTCTGGACTGCGGGCGCTCTCCGGCCGCGTTGCTGACACGATCCGGGCATTCAACCTGCGCGAAGGAATGACCGCGGCGGATGACACGCTGCCGCCCCGGCTTCTGCGCGAGCCACTTGCATCAAGTGGCGAAACGCTGACCGAAGCTGAACTGGAGTTAATGCTGGACGAGTACTACGACCGACGAGGCTGGTCGCGATAGCCTGACCACTGGCCGCAGGTTAGGGCTGACGCGGGCCCCCGATTTCATCCGATCGGGGGCCCGCGTCAGCCCGGCCTGTGCGTACTCAATCGGTAGGTCCGCATGGTGAGGGAGCGCCAGAGCAGACACCTCCGCTGCTCAAGAAGGTATGCTCGATGAAGTCGGCCAGGCCTGCGGCGTCGTCCAGGTCAAACTGTGGTACGCTCAGATCGAGATACTCGTCCGATGCGACAGCGACAAGCTCCTCCGGTCGAAATACCAGCTCTGACCCTTGTTCTCTCCGGTGAACCTCGATCTTGGGTGCACCCGCTCGCTTATAGCCCTCTGTGATAATCAGGTCTACATCGCGGACGTCCGCCACGATGTCCGACAGGGCGATGTCACCCGTGACACGCCGCATCTGCATGATCTGATCCGGCGCGGCCATGATCACGCAATCGGCGCCCACCTGAGCAAAACGGTAGGTATCCGTACCAGGCACATCGACGGCAACACCAGCGTGGTAGTGATGCTTAATGACAGCGAGCCGATAGCCACGTCCCTTCAGCTCGCGAATAACCTTCTCCAGGAGCGTCGTCTTCCCGCTCTTGGAACGTCCAACGAATGACAAAACCGGTATTGACTCACTCATCCCCGACGATCGCGACCTCAGATCAGCTCCACCCCAGCATATCGATCACGCAACTGAACAGGCGCCTCACGCAGCTGCTTCATCGCCGGCGGCAGGAAGTCCATAATGTCCGCTGCGGTAATCCCGTCCTCTCCTTTCGCTCCAGCCGCCAGATCGCCCGCGAAACCGTGCACGAACACGCCCTGACGCGCAGCCACCTCAATGGCGAATCCCAGACCATACATGGCGGCGATGGTTCCGCACAGCACATCTCCCGATCCGGCCGTTGCCATGCCGGGATTTCCACTCATATTGATCCACACGCGCCCGTCGGGAGTGCAGATCTGCGAATGCGCCCCTTTCAGGACTACGGTCGATCGCAGGCGCATCGCTGTCCGCCGCAGGACCCCCACTCGGTCGGCTGAGATCTCAGCAACGCTTAACCCGGTCATGCGCGCCATCTCACCCAGGTGAGGGGTCAGGATCGTTGGCGCCATCCGTGTCGCCACACCGTCCAGGTCGCTGCAGATCGCCGTAATTCCATCCCCATCGATCAGCAGCGGTTTGTGGACCTCACGAACCAGCCCACGGACAAGCTGCTGAGTCTCCTCATGGAGCGAGATCCCTGGCCCCAGCACGACCACATCCACACGATCCGCCAGTTCCAGCAAGGCCTCCTTACCCTCAAGTGCGAGGCTGCCCACCGCCGTCCCAGGCTGGGGAACGAATACGATCTCGCTCCCGCCGGCGGCCAGATACGGCATCACGGCAGCCGGCGTTGCCAGACGCGAGTAACCGCCCCCGGCCTTCATAAACGACAATGCCGCAAAGTACGGTGCGCCGTAGTAACCAGCCGCACCCGCTACGAACAGCGCATCGCCAAACGTGCCCTTGTGGCCATCCCGCGCACGCACTGGCAGAGGCAACACCGGGCTGATCTCGACTGACAGCGAATCAGCATCATACAGCTCCGGTGGAAACGAGATGTGGGACACATGCAAGCGCCCGCAGAGCTCACATCCGGGAAACAGCAGATTCCCCAGCTTGGGTAACCCGAATGTCACAGTACAGGTAGCCCGCACCGCGCAGCCCATCACCTGCCCTGTGTCGCCATTGACGCCCGATGGAATGTCGATACTGAGCACCGGCTTTCCGCTCTCGTTGATCAGCTCAATGATATCCCGATACCTGCCCTCAACCCCCCGCGCAAGTCCCGTTCCAAATATCGCGTCAACAATCGCGTCGGAGCGAGCCACATCATCTCGCACGTCTGTGACAGACTGAACCTGGTCCACATCTATGGGCAGCCGTGATAGTATCTCGTAGTTAGTCCTCGATGCGCCGGCGTAACCGGTGGGATCCCCGAGCAGAACCACCTTGACACAGCCACCACTGGACAGGATCTTACGCGCGACAACCAGGCCGTCCCCACCGTTGTTCCCCGAACCACAGAAGACAATGAAGCGTCTGCCCGCGATACCCATCTCACGGAGCAGAACGAAGTAGGCGGCCTGCCCGGCGTTCTCCATGAGCAGTTCCTCAGAGATGCCATATCGATCAATGGCCGCCCTGTCCATCGCCCTCATCTCGTTGACCATGCTGACCTTCACCGCCTCTTCCTTCCCACTAAATGCCCAAACGCCTGTTAGTCCACGCCACCAGTGCGCTCTCCAAGACACACCATTTCCGGCAGTCTGACGCAACAGCCTGACTTTGGACCTGAGCAACGGACCCTACACGCCGCGTCCAACTGGCACTCCGGGCGCCCTGACACGTATCCGATAGAGTGACGACCGCGCAGTGATATAGAGACTCTTGCGATCATCGTCGCCCCAGGCGCAGTTGGCGGGCCGTTCTGGTGTCACGATGACCCCCAGATGTGTGCCGTCCGGTTCAAAGACCCAGACCCCGGTGGCGCCGGCTACATAGAGATGCCCCTCAACATCCACCTTCATGCCATCGGGCGACCCTGGCCGCGGATGATCCATATCCGCGAGAATGCGCGAGTTCGTCAAGGCGCCATCGGAACGCACATCAAAAGCCCGAATATGGCGGCGAGGCGAATCGTCCACGTAGAGGATTGACTCATCGGGCGAGAACGCAAGCCCGTTGGGCCGGTCGAAATCGTCCACAAGCAGCTCGAGTGTACCATCGGCCAGAACGCGATAGAGACCGTTGCAGGGTTGGTCGCGCTCTTCCGGCTGAATCCCATAGGGGGGATCCGTGAAGTAGATCGTACCATCTGACTTGACGACGACGTCGTTGGGGCTGTTGAGACGCCGCCCCTGATAGCGATCAGCCACGGTGGTGATCGTACCATCCGGCTCCGTGCGCGTAACACGACGGTTGCCGTGCTCACACGCAATCAGTCGATCTTGACCATCGAGCGTCAGACCATTGGACTCACCGCTAGGCTCCCGCCAAACCTGAGCCCCGTTATCAGCAGTCCATCGATATATCCGACTGGCTGGGATATCTGAGAAGAGTAGACAACCTCCAGGCACCCACACAGGGCCTTCGGTGAACTGGAATCCACCAACGAGCAATTCTGGATCCCCAGATTCGACCAACGACTTAAGCTTCATAGCGTTCCCCCAGCGGAATGTCGATCCACGCGGCCAATACGACACAGGTCATTCACTCAACTGAGCTCCCCGGCCAGAGCATAGTAGTCCCGATAGTCATTCACCAGGAGATGCAGTGGCGATTCATCCTCCACAATCTCCGGAAAGCGTCCGACTGGATCGTAGAAGCGGTTATCACGCCGGTCATCGTTGACCAGGGACACCTCGCCCACCAGAACTCGCTCCCTACAGCCCCAGAACTTATGATAGAGCCGAGGTGTCAGAGAGATGCTCTCCCCCGGAGTGAGTGCGACTGTCTCTCCCGCCGGGAATGACCGCACCACCCCATCCATACTGACGGTCACTTCGGAGTCGGCCAGCCTCTCATCATCGGTGGCATTGAACAACTGGATCAGCAGGTCGCCGCCGCCCCGATTAATGATATCCTCCATCTTGTTCCAGTGAAAGTGCATCGGGGTAACCTGGTCTACGCCGACAACCATGATTTTCTCGGCGTAAAGTTTGCCCTGCAATGTGTCCCAGTTGCTGGGATGGCCATTTCGAAGCGTAAACAGAAACAGGCCGGTGCTTTCGTAACGGCCGCTACCGAAGTCGGTTATGTCCCAACCAAGACCACAATCAGCGATCTCCTGAGCTTCCTCTCCCTTTGCCCGCCAATCCTCAGCCGTCCAATATGCAAAGGGCGGCAGAATGAAGCCGCGCGACCTGATGAACTGATCAGCATCCCGCATAATTGCATTGATCTCCGAGCGTTTCATAGCGAAATCTCCTTCCTGACCTCTGATAATCTACCGCGGTCCCGCTCAGTCGATTGGCGACGGAGAACTCAGCCCCTGGTCCCCGTTCGCCAAGTTCAGTATAGTCTGGGGAAGACACCGTGTCAATCGGTCGCGCCTCGTTCGATGGGGAATCACACACACGGCGTGTTGCCTCTAGACGTCGACCGTGATATGCTGCTGCCTGGACAGGATCCAAGCTCACACGAATGTCAGCTACCCTGTTCACGAAATAAACAACCCTAACATCGCGAGGTGTCTAGCGTGGATAACCAGATCGATTCACAGATCACTTACTCAGATCGCACATTCGAGGGAACGCGGCAAGACCGCGCGCAGATTGTCGGATGCACGTTCTACGATTGCGTCCTCGTTCGCTGCAACTTCATCGAGTCAGTATTGCGCGGCTGCAAGTTTGTCCGCTGCCTGTTTCGTCAATGCGACCTGAGCCTGTCCCAGGTGATGGGGACAAGCTTCACCTCCACCCAGTTCGAGGACTGCAAGCTGATCGGTATCGATTGGACTCAGGCCCACTGGTCAGAAACACGGCTGGTGAGTCCAGTCGGGTTCCTGCAATGCGCGATCAGCCATTCCACATTCATCGGGCTTGACCTGACCGAGATACGGATCGAGGACTGTGTTGCTGTCGATGTTGACTTCAGGGAAGCCAACCTGACTCGGGCTGTCTTCGCGGGAAGCGATCTTGCCAACAGCATCTTCGGCAACACCAACCTGACCGAGGCGGACTTGAGCCGCGCACACAACTACTGGATCGACCCCGGCAGGTGCACCCTGAGGCAGGCAAAGTTCTCGTTGCCCGAGGCGATGTCTTTACTGTATGCGATGGACATCACGCTCGTGGACACGGAGAACGCCTGAAGAGAGCCTGGTTGTGCCTCGGTGACACGTGCTCCACTCGCTCTGTGCGATCACGCAGCGTCTTGATCGGCACAACATCTGGTGTAGAATCCAGTCACGTTGCCACAAAGGGAGGTTCAGACGTGCGCGCACCTTCAGCTCCCGACCGAGTGTACTCACGAATCGTGAACGCCTGGTGTATGTACGACTGGGCCAACAGCGCATTTGCGACCACTATCCTGGCCGCTGTACTGCCCGTCTACTACAGTCAGGTGGCCGGCGCCACACTGCCCAGCGAAGCACGAGCGACCGCCTATTGGAGTGCCGGCGTCAGCCTGTCTCTGCTCATCGCTGCCGTAGTGTCCCCCATTCTCGGCACCATCTCCGACGTGATGCGCGGGAAGCGACGCTTCCTGGCTATCTTCACGGGTATCGGCATCGTCGGCACGGGTTTGTTGGTCCTGGTCAGCACAGGGGATTGGCTGCTGGCATCCATCCTGTTCATCGTCGGCAGGTTGGGGTTCACAGCTGCCAACGTCTTCTACGACGCGCTCTTGCCCCACGTGGCCAGGCCTGACGATCGAGACCGAGTGTCCACCCGCGGGTATGCCTTGGGCTACCTGGGTGGTGGGCTGCTCCTGGCCGTCAACGTTGTGATGATTCAAGTCCTGCCCGGTACCTGGGGACCACGCCTGTCGTTCCTGAGTGTCGCGATCTGGTGGGCCGTGTTCTCCATTCCGTTGTTCCGGCACGTCCCTGAGCCCGCGGCCGCCACAGTCAGGTTGGCCCCCAATGAGAGCGTCATCAGCGTCAGCTTCCGAAGGCTGAAGGATACATTGCTGGACATCCATCAGTATCGCGAGCTATTCAAATTCCTGATCGCCTTCCTAATCTACAATGATGGCATTGGTACGATCATCAGCGTGTCAGCCATCTATGGGGCAGAGCTCGGATTCGGTTCGGTCGAACTGATCCTGGCGCTCCTTCTCGTCCAGTTCGTAGGGATCCCTTTCAGTCTGATCTTCGGGCGGTTACCCAATCGCCAGGAGACTCGCCGCCCGGTATTCCTGGCGTTCATTCTATTCAGCCTGATCAGTCTGCCGATCATCGGTGTGTTGGGCGCCCGACTCGCACCCGGTGAGCTGGTGGGATCTCCGCTGCCCCCCTATGCCCCAGTTGGGGACGCTGTCGGACAGGGCGTCTATCCGGTGAACTCAAGCTCGCTGACTGCCGGCGACTGGCAGACGCGGGTTGTGGACTCATCGGTTCTACGGACCGATGCCGATGTCACCTACCACGTCAGCACCCAGCCCGGGGCGGCCTACACCGTCGCGTTCAATGGGCAAGAGGCACAGATCACCTACGGCGCCGGACCTGATTACGGCATCTGGTCGGTAGAGCTGGATGGCGCACCGATGCTCGATCAGGATACTGGACGGCCGCTCACCATCGACGCCTACAGCGTGACTGAGCGATTCGGCGTGCGCAGGACGCTGTCGGCCTCAGCCCCAGGCATCCACGAGTTGCGATTGATCAATTCGGGGAAGAGCAGCCCCAACAGCGATGGCGCCCGCCTGGCACTAGCACAGATTGAGGTATTGCCACCCATTCGCTTGAGCAATCTGCTGCTCATCATCGGCGCGATCCTTGCGTTGCAGACGGTGGGAGCTGCTTTCGCTCTGCTTATGGGGCCACGTATCTTCACCGGGTTGGCTGACACGCTGGACACGAAGAACAGTATCATCCTGGCACTAGTCGTCTATGCGGTCATTGCGGTGTGGGGGTTCTTCCTCGATTCCGTCATCGAGTTCTGGTTCCTGGCCTGGATGGTTGCCGTGGTTCAGGGAGGCAGCCAGGCTCTGAGCAGGAGCCTCTACGCCAGCATGTCTCCAGCGGCCAAGAGCGGGGAGTTCTTCGGTCTCTACGGCGTTATGGAGAAGTTCTCCGCAATCATTGGCCCCCTGCTGTTCGCGGCCGCAGCGACGCTTTTCGACAGCTCGCGACCCGCGATCCTCAGCTTGATCGCACTGTTCCTGGGGGGGATCTACCTCTTGACCAGAGTCAACGTGTCGGAGGGGCAGAGGACTGCTCACGCCGAGGACGCCGCCTTGCTGAGCAAGTGACGCTCTCGCATAACTGAACCGATACACAGCGAAGATACTACGAGGTGATGGATCAACATGACCCAAGCTAAGAGCTACATTATGGATATGGACGGCGTTCTGGTCAGCGGGCGCACTATCATCCCCGGTGCGGATGCGTTCATCCAACAACTGGAGGATCTAGAGATCGAATTCCTGGTCCTGACGAACAACCCCCTGTACACGCCAGGCGACCTGGCGCACCGCCTACAGAGCATCGGCCTCAACGTACCCGAGGCACGGATATTCACGTCCGCGATGGCTACAGCCCGTTTTCTCCACTCCCAGCATTCTGGGGGAACAGCATTTGTCATTGGTGAGAGCGGTCTGACCGAGGCAATTCACGCAGCGGGGTACATTATCACCGACCACGCACCTGACTACGTGGTGCTCGGTGAGACACACTCCTACAATCTGGAGCTGATTACCAAGGCCATCCGCCTGATTGTCGACGGCGCCAGGTTCATTGCCACCAACCCAGATCCAGTGGGTCCCGCTGAAGGAGGGCTGGTCCCCGCCTGCGGTGCAATGGCTGCGCTAATCGAGGCGGCCAGCGGTGTCAGTCCGTTCTTTGTGGGCAAGCCCAACCCGCTGATGATGCGTACCGCCCTGAACTACCTCGATGTGCACTCGGAGAACACCACCATGATTGGCGACCGCATGGATACTGACATACTGGCCGGTGTAGAGAGCGGCATGGACACAGTCCTGGTTCTGTCGGGCGTAACGCGGCGGGAGGATGTTAATCGCTACCCCTACCGACCAACACGCATCGTGAGCTCGGTCGCAGAGATCACCCTGTGATTAGGTTGGCGTGGATCAGATGAGGATGCGACCGTAACCCGTACCCATCAATCGAGAAGAATCTGCTGGCCGTACGCCAGCCCCATCGCTTTGCGCGCTTCAGCGTGGTTGGGGTTTATTCTGAGTGCGGCCTGAAACTCGCGTGTCGCTGCGTCCCACTGTCCCTGCTCGGCGTAGACCAACCCAAGGTAGTAGTGTGCATCGATCTCATCGGGGTTGATCTCCAATGCTGCGACAAATGTATCCCGCGCCTCACTCCAACGCTGTTCCCGTGCATAAGCCTTTCCCAGTCCGACACGGGCCTCAACAAACTTCGGGCTCTCCGTCAATGCGGACTGAAACTCGTTGATGGCATCACTCCATCTTCCCTGTGCACTGGCGGCCAATCCAAGCTGGTAATGCGTCTGGTCGGCGCCGAGGCGCGGGCTACCATCATCCTGCTGCAGTGCATGGGCTTGCTGGGTCCGATTGCTTCTGCATTCGACGGGCGCAAGACCAGGCAGGCGTTGCAGCTTGCCCAGCAGGTTACCTGCGGGTTCATAGCCCAATTGCAGCGCCCATTCCGCTTCCCGAGCGGCACGCTCGAACAAACCCTGTTCCGCGTGCACCAGCGCAAGATAGAAGTGGGCGCTCACGTTATCAGGGTTTGCACTCAGCACGGTCTGGAACTCGGCCACGGCTTTGTCCCAATGCTTCTGGCGCGCGTACATTCGGCCCAGTTCGACCCGAGCTTTGGAGAACTCGGGAGCGACCTCAAGTACCGCCTGCAACTCAACAGCAGCGTCTCCCCAGCGACCCTGTTCAGCGTACGACATAGCGCATTCGTACCGGTACTGGAAATGGCCATCCTCTGGAAGGTCCTGCAGCAACTGATCGAATGCCAGTATCGAGGTCTGATCCGCCTCTGTTGTCGCTTCCGGCTCAACCTCCAGGGGCGCCGGTCCCTCCTGAACCTCTTCACCCTCCACTGGCGCACTGGCTTGATCGTCACCGACCGGTAGAGGCGGCTCCTCGTCACCCGTCCCCGGAGCCCCCGTCGGCGCCATCTCCGGCTCTAGATCGGCTCCATGTTTCGATGACTGAATCCAGGCGTCCTCAGGACAGAGTCTTGTCAGCAGATCCCGGGCAGGCGCGTACCCCAACCTCACAGCGCGGGACAGTTCGTCCACCGCCTCACCGGTGCGCCCCTGTTCCGAATAGACCAGGCCCAGGTAGTAGTGTGAACGGCCGTCTGGTGGGCTCCCTCGGAGTGCACGCAGGAATGACGTAACTGCATCACCCCATCGCTTCAGCTTCGTATATGCCATCCCTAACTCAACGTGGCCTTGTGTGAAGTCAGGGTCTATGTCGATCGCCGCCTGGTACTCAGCTACCGCTTCGTTCCAGCGCCCATCCGCCGCGTGCCCCAGCCCTGCAGTCAAGTGTTCCTGTACAACCGGATCACCGTGAGCCGATACATCGGGCACATCGTCCGATTCACGATCCATCTCAGTCACTGTTACATCGGGTACAGCGTCCAGATCACCCGGGATCGAAGCGCCACATTCGTGCTCGCCGATCTGATCTGCACCGGCATCCACCGTCTCGACGGTGAGATCTTCTGGAGCGACAACAGCCACCGCCTTCTGACTGACGCTGATTTCGAGTGCTAGATCTGTCTCCCTTCCTACTGAAAGTGCGGCAGCCGATTCATCGCCCATGCCCACCAGCTCATCACCCTCAACAGAGGCTAACACTTGGGCGCCATCCTCCTCGACTACCTCAGACTCGGCGCCCGCCAAGGCCGGCTCAGCCTCCTCTGCGTCTGCCGATGCCACCTCAGCCCGAGCATCGGCGCGCGGCAGCACAGCGTCATCGGGGAGCAACGCACCAAGTCGGGCCGTAAGTTCGCGCGCCGGCTCGTAACCCAGATCGAGCGCGCGCTGCCCTTCGCGCGCAGCGCTGCTCAGCAGTCCCTGCTGCCAGTAGGCCACACTCAAGTTGTAGTGTGCACGAGCGAAGTCTGGATTGATCTGGAGTGCAGCTTTGTACGCACGAATCGCTCGGTCCAGATGTCCTTGCTGCTTGTAGGCCAGGCCCAGTCCGAAATAGGCGTCCGGGTCGTCAGGCGAGATACTGAGGACAGCCTGAAACTCCGTGATCGCCGCATCCCAATCACCCTGCTCGCAGTAGACAACACCCAGGTTATAGTGCGCCAATGCATAAGTGGGATTCAGGCGCAACGCGAAACGGTACTCCTGGGCCGCCTCAAACAACTGACCACGCCGTTTGTATGCCACACCCAGGCCGAAGTGCGCTTCAGCGCACCGAGGATCGAGGCGAAGCGCCGTGCGATACTCGAAAATCGCCTCGTCCACCCGATCGAGATGCCAGTAGGCCACCGCGAGTCCCAAATGTGCGCGTGCGTCTTCCAGAGTCAGACGGAGAGCGGCCTGGAACTGGCGGAGCGCGTCGTTCCAGTACTCGAGACGCAGAAGCGCCCGTCCTTGGTCTATATGCTGGTCCACAGTTTCCGCGCGCGATTGCCGAGATACCTCAGTCACAAGCATCCTTCACGCAGTTGCCCTCCGAGGGATCGGATCAGGTGCGATGGCAGCGGCCCCACCTCGCCAGCGCTAGCGGACAAGGAACCGATCCCAGGCCCTTCGGCCCTGACGAACACAGGGCCACATATCGCCGTCGACACGACACAAGCCACCGGGGAACCATATACCCACCGGGCGAGGGCACCTTCGACCTCACTCGTGTAGTATATACGACATAGATGAGTAGTCAAGAACGCATTCCCTATTGTCACAGATTGTGCTACAATTTGTTCTACGGGTTGCGTGCAGTGGACTTAGTATCACGCGAGAACTTGAGACGGTGCATACTCCGATGCTCGGGTGAAAGGAGAACAGCATTGAGATGAAGCGACGAATGCGAAGTCTGATGGGACGCGATGGACGGACCCTGATCGTGGCAATGGACCACGCAGCGTTTCTCAACAAGCCGGTCAGCGGGCTGATCCACCCCGAGGAGACGATTGTCAAGGTGATTGAGGGCGGCGCCGACGTTGTGATGACCACGTTCGGCACAGCTCGTCAGTTCAAGGACGAGCTGATGGGATGTGGCCTCATTCTGACGTTGCCGAATCAGGCCGCTTTGATCGAGTCAACCGTGGAAGCAGCTCTAACCCTGGGTGCGGATGGGGTCAAGTGCTTGATGTATCCGTGGCTCGACTCAGATCCCGACAGCGTTACGAACGCCCAACGGCTGGGTGTCGTGTGCGATCGATGGCAAGTCCCCTTGCTGGCAGAAGTCGTGCCCGGCGGATTCGCAGCCGGCCCAGACATGCGCACGCCCGAGATCATTGCGGCGGGCGCCCGCATTGGGGCCGAATGTGGCGGTGATTTCATCAAGACCTTCTACACAGGCGATCCAGAGACATTCAGGGTCGTGGTAGACAACGTCTACGTGCCTGTCATCATCCTGGGTGGCCCCAAGATGGACAACGACAGGGACGTGTTGGAGGTCGTGAAAGGGTGCACTGACGCAGGTGGTCAGGGTGTAGCCATCGGCACAAATATCTGGCGGCACCCGCATCCGGACAAACTCGTCGCAGCGATTTCCAGTATCCTCCACGACAACACGACGATCGAAGAGGCCCTTCAGAGGCTTGCGTAGCGGCGTGCGACGCTGACACGGTTAAGCCGGCCGTATGGCTCGGCGACGATCCATCACCGATAGATCGCGGCATGCCCGCGTCGACTCCGGCCCTGTTGTGTGACGAACTGTCACACAAGGACTATGTCACGCCGCGTGTGGACAAACTCTCGACTGGAGGCAATCAGTGAGAAAAGCTGAGAGACTGGGGCTTGTCATCCTGATTCTAACATTGTGCATTCAGTTCGATCAGGCCTTGAAGATTTACGTCCGTGCCACGCTGCCGCCTGTCTCGCCGATCAGTCTGTTGGATGGGATCATCGAGTTGAGATACGCGGAGGCCTCCGGGGTGTTCATGGGTCTGGGCGTTGGCTGGCCGAATATCTTGCGCCATATCGTCCTGATTCTACTGGCTGCTTTGATTCTCATCTCACTGTTGGGATTTACAGTCAGATCGCGACTCCTCAACATTCGACAGCTCATGGGGATGGCGCTGATCGCTGGGGGAGGGCTGAGCAATCTCATCGACCGCGTCGTGCGCAACGGGGCAGTGATCGACTATATCAACGTTGGTTACAGGAACATCCGAACCGGTATGTTCAACTTCGCCGACGCCGCGGTCCTGATCGGCGCCATTGTGCTGATCCTCTCCACCCCAACAGATCGGGAGAGCACCATTGAGACGATCTACTCGGACAGCAGCACACGGCGTCGACGGCGGCCTCGCGTGGAATCATAGCAGAGGCGACTGACATTCTGAGAAATGGAGTGAACGACCATGAGAATACTGTTCATCGGAGGGACGGGCGTCATTAGCTCTGCCTGTTCTCAGCTTGCTGTCGACCGCGGAATGGACTTGACCGTCCTCAACCGCGGCCAGACATCGGATCGCCCGCTGCCACCGGCGGTTCGACCACTCGTCGCCGACATCCGCCGCCCAGAGACCGTGAAACGTGCACTGGGTGACGAGAGATTCGACGCCGTTGTGGACTGGATTGCTTACACACCGGGACAGATTGAGACCTCCATCGATCTCTTCCGTCAACGTACGGACCAGTTCATCTTCATCAGTACGGCCTCAGCATACCAGAAGCCACCTCGGAATCTGCCGATCACCGAGTCCACTCCGCTGTACAACCCATACTGGGACTACTCACAGGCCAAGATCGCCTGCGAAGATCGTCTGACGAGAGCATATCGCGACGAAGACTTTCCGGTCACCATTGTGCGCCCCTCGCATACATACGACAGGACCAAGATCCCTCTACGGGGAGGATATACGACGATCGCCCGTATGCGCCAGGGTAAGAAGGTGTTCGTGCATGGAGATGGCACATCGCTCTGGGTCCTGACGCACCACACGGACTTCGCAAAAGGGCTGGTTGGCCTGCTGGGAAACCCGCGCGCAATTGGCGAGGCGTTCCACATCACATCCGATGAGTGGTTAACCTGGGACCAGATCTATCGGATCATGGCGCAGGCCGCCGGCGTTGTCCCACAGATTGTGCACTTGCCATCGGAGTTCATCAACGCGTTTGATCCCGAGACCGGTGCTGGTCTGCTGGGCGACAAGGCACATTGCGCGATATTCGACAACTCCAAGATCAAGCGCGTCGTGCCCGATTTCGTCGCGACGGTACCTTTCTCCGTCGGGGCGCGCGAGATCATAGCGTGGTATGACGCCGATCCCGACCGACGGATCGTAGATGAAGCATTTGATCGCTTGACTGACCGGATGATCTCCGCGTACGAATCGATTTGGCTCGATACATTCTGATATGTGGACTGTCGATGATCCCGAACGCTTCGCGGCCCTGAGCGGTGATCTAGAGTGTTTGCTGCGGGAGACCTACAGGCTCTGGGATCCAGGCTGGGTCTCATTCACCTGGCGGGGGTATACTTACGATCACGTTCAACGCGTACGCCGCTTGGCGACCCACCTCTGCGTGATTGAGGGAGGGGATGCACGTGTCATCGAGCTGGCCGCTCTTCTACACGATATCACCAAGCTGTTCGATGGCGAGATCATCATCGACGCGAACGGAGCACGCGTCGTCGACGAAGCAGGCTTCTGGCGTAATCATATCCGACGACCGGACCGACAGAACAAGGTCACAGCGCTCTACGACAGGCTGAATCTCACGGGGAAACTGCATAGTGAGTCGGGGGCTGCCATCGCCCGCGAGTTACTCCGGGAGCGCGGCTTCGATGAAGCCAGTTGTGAGCGCGTGGCTGAGACGATCCGCCATCACCTGCGGCCGCCATCGAATGCACCTCTTGAGAGTCTGTGCCTGTTCGACGCCGACACAATCGACGCCAACATCGGCATGCCATCCTTTATCCGGAACATCTATATCCACCTGCACATGTATGATGTACGTCGGTCGCCAGAGGCGCCGCCGGTGGCCCAGGTCCTACGGGAAACACCACGCGATTATCTGGAACCCTACATCACCGAACGCTTGCCCACCTGGGCAGCGGGGAAACAAAAGGACTTCGTTCCCCGTCTACGCACAGAATCCGGCCGCAGCATTGCGCTGGCCCGGCTGGAGAGACTGGAGTATCTGTTCAGCCACCTGGCCAGGGAACTGACTGCCGGAGAGCCAATGGACGAGCGCAACTGCCTGGGCGCTGTCGTTCACTTGATGTCCAGCGGTGAGGACCCCAGCATATCGGACGAGACCGCGCATCTGGCAGATGGGTGGCTTACCACCGCGACAAGCGAGGCCCAGTGGTTCGTCCAGCACCTGCTCGCGGAGACACGGGGGGCGGAGTAGCACAGCCCCCCGTGCTATCGCACATCATCGTCGCGTGCGGACGACGTGAAACTGGAATCGATCGCCGCGATGATAGTCCTTCGAGTAGAGAAGCGGATGGTCGCTCTGATCGTAGTTGACCTGCTCAAGCAGAATCCACGGCACGCCAACCGGGAGCTTCGCACGGGTCCCCATCTCCGCATCGAGGATGACCGCGCTGATCACTGCCTTCGAGTAGGCCAAATGAGCATTCCAGCGGGACTCCATCACTGCCAGCAGCGACCCAGTGAACTCCTCTTCCTGAAGGTCACCCGAGACGATACTGCGCGGGAACACATCGATCGAGTAGATGACCGGGTCATCGTCGGCCAAGCGGAGTCGCTCCAGAACCACCACGGACAGGCCCGGCTGCAAACCAAGCCGAGTTTGGACTAGATCAGTGGGCAACTCCTCACGAAGACTCAGCACTTGCGTACTCAGGGAGATGTTCAGGCCATCCGCCATCTCCGTAACGCTCTCCAGACGCGTAATCCCCTCGCTGAGTACACCTGAGGGACCAGGCGCCACGAAGCGTCCCACGCCATGTCGACACAGAATCAGATGCTGCTCCTCAAGCAACTTGAGAGCCTCGCGCACGGTGGCTCTACTGACTCCAAACCGACTGGCCAAGGACTGTTCAGACGGCAGCTTATCCCCGCTCCGTAGATGATCACTCTCAACGGCTTCCCAGATCATATCACGCAACTGCATCGCAAGCGGACGTCTCTCCAGCACAGTCTCACTCCCTATGTAGATCTGCTATGACGCAGGCTACATCCGTAACCCACAGGTGAATCATAGACAGCACAGCGGTGAATGTCAAGGTGAGTATGGCGCCATCGGATCGGATCTGCTATAGAACCGCGAAGCATGCCATCCGGTGGCTCGATCGGTGAGAGATCAAGATAGAGAGAATCCCCGGTAGCCACGTATGATAAGCCAGACCAGTTAGCCGCAGCACCACGCATCTCTAGTCCCGTTCAAAGAACTTGCGTGGATTCGCTATCAGGAACGCATCGACATCCTCCTGAGTGAAGCCTGCCGACAAAAGTGCGGGGACAACGTCCGTCATCACGTAGGCAAATGTTCGCCGGGCGGTCTCCGGGTGCTGAGCCTCCGCCTCAAACTCGATGTCGCCCGCCGCGTTCCAGGTCCAGTTGCAGTCGATGCTGATCAGAACCTTATCCTGATACCCCGCATCGCAGAGATAGTGTAGCAGGTAGGTCAAGTCCGACCACGGTGTATCGAACTCGAAACCGAAGTTATTGAACAGCAGTGAGCCCCCATCGCGGGCAATGCTCTCCAGGTACTTCGCCTCCTCCTGCAGGCTGCGTCCCTCCCAGCCAAACTCCGCCTCGACGTGAGAAAAGAACGTCTTCTCCAGGTCCGCTCCCGCCTCCAGGAGCAGATCGGCCTGCGCACGGGAGCCTGCGCAGGCGTGTGTCGCAATGCAGGCCCCGGTCAGTTTCTGGGCCCGGGCGCCAGCGCGAAACACCTGCTGCTCCCATTCGGTCAGCTCAGGCAGATTCGCCGCGACCTTGATGATCCCGGCACGAACACCCGTTGTGTCGATCCCCTCAGTCAGCTCCCGCACCATGCGATTGACCATCTGGTCCTCGTCCAAGACCGCGAGGGGTTTGGGTGTCAACCGCTCGAGGTAGTATCCAGTACAGGCGACCATCGCGATATCCACGCGGCTGGCAATCTCCATGAACCAGTCAATCCTCCGAACAGGTGTCAGGTCCACAACTGTGCGGACTCCGTGATCGTACGCGTCCTGCAGCAGGTCAACCGCGAAATCGATCGAACGCGCCCGGCGGGAATCATCGAACTGAAAGAGAACATGCTCGTGAATCAGCGTTGGTCCCAGTGCGCTGGTATCAACTGGGCCGTTTACCGTGTGTACTAGTGACATCGCTCCCTCCAATTATGAAAGTTGAGACGGAAAGTCCATGGGCTCAATCCGTGGCGAGATTCGCCGCTTCGAACGCGGCGCCCCAGTGGTGAGATCTGGCCGGATATCGGTCAATGGCTGCTTCATTGAGATCCACACCCAGGCCAGGAGTAGTGGGTAGTAACAGAAAACCCTCCTTGACCTGCACAGGCGTTGGATCGACGAGCAGTTCGTCGCGCCACCGGGCCGCCCACAGATAGTCATCGTAGGGCATTTCCAGGACGGTGAAGCTCGGCAGGCTGGCCGCAAGGTGAAGCACCGCGGCTGTGGCCACTGGTCCGTTCGGATTGTGGGGGCAGACCTCAGTCAGACGCGCCTCAGCCATAGCCGCGATCTTGCGGCACTGCAGTAGCCCACCTACATGGATAACGTCCGGCTGGATGAAGTCGACCAACTGCCGCTCGAGAAGCGGCCAGTATGCCTCCTTGGTTACGATGCGCTCTCCGGTCGCGAGAGGAACATCGACAGCATCGGCCACTCTGGCCAGAGCATCCAGGTTCTCCGGCGGCACGGGTTCCTCCATGAAGAATGGCGCATACGGTTCGATTTCACGGGCGACACGAATCGCTGTCTTGGCGTCCAGCCGACCGTGAATCTCGACCATCAGATCAACATCCGGGCCAACAGCCTGACGCACTGCCTGCATCTGCTTGCCGATGAAACGAACGCCGGCGGCATCAAGTGCGAGATAATTGGGCGGCACCGGATCCCATTTCATCGCCGTCCAGCCAGCCTCGACCGCCTGGCACGCTTCCTCGGCACGCTGTTCGACGGAATGCCCGGACGTCGCCTCACTGATATGGGTATAGCAGCGTATGCGATCGCGGCATCGACCGCCCAGCAGGTTATAGACGGGCACCCCGCACGCTTTTCCAACAATGTCGAGAAGCGCTTGCTCGACACCCCCGAGCGCCGAGAGCAGCACGACGCTGCGCCAGAACCGCGTGGTGTAGATAGCCCGCCAGTGCTGCTCGATGTCGAATGGGCTCTTGCCGATCAGATAGGTCTTGATTCCGTTGAGCGCAGCGACGACCTGGTCCTCACTGCCACCGAGGCTGGCCTCACCGACTCCGGTGAGGCCCTCATCGGTGAACAGCTTGACAAAGACCCAGTTCCGCCAGTCTGCGTCGACAGTGTAGGCCTTCAGATCGGTGATCTTCACCTAGACCTCAGACACGATCACGGGCATAGCGTCCAACACCGCCCATGATCGCGAGTAGTCATATTTCCCGCGCTCAAAGATATGGCGGATACCCTGCACGGTCACTGGTACGTCGCTCTGGATCCTCACGGCATAGGGCTGGTTCGCCAGCACCTCGGGCCAATCCGCGATATCGGTCGGCAGGATTCGCTCCGCCGGCACTGTGAGCTCATAGCTCACCGGCGCCAGATCGGCGCGCGCCTGCTTAGATAGTCCCGTGCCCACATCCACGTCGCCCCCTGGGATAAATGTCACCGTGCAGTGCGCGGGCTGCTGATTCGGGTTGAGAATCGTCAACCACTCGCGCTCCTCCAACGCCATGCCCTCCCGTGTCAGATAGACGCAGTCGACGTAATACCAGTTCGTTTCAGGCTGGCCCAGCGGCCCGGGATGGAACATAAACGTCGCCATGCTATTGGTCACGCGTTCGTAGTCAAATCGATCGCCCACGGTCGCCTGCACGACAATGGGTACCGAACTCCGAACGCGCATTCCGAACCGCTTGTACGGGTTGCAGCCCGGTGGCAGATTGGACGTACCCAGATTGTCTGGCTGATCCTGCAGATGCAACCGCCCCTGTCTACCCTTCGGCAATACGAAGGTGAAATCCTTCGGCTCCTCGTCCGCATAGTAGAAGGTCGTCACAACCTCGGCATCGCCATCCTGGCTCAGGTTGAGAAATAGCGCCCAGGCATCGAACACGTTGCGGCTCTTGACTGTCTCACCGGTGACCCAGTCCTCGAACGGGTCGTATTGAGAAAAGAACTCAGTCGCATACCATTCGGTGTACACTATCGTCCCTCCCAGAGTCTGCTAGTGGTGCACCAGTCGCACCGTGGCTATGCCAAGCGCCGGCACGGAGACCTCAACGACATCGTCCATCAACGTCAGTTCACTCT
>JAAZAN010000152.1 GCA_012514315.1 Chloroflexota bacterium | reverse complement strand
GGCAGTTCGTGCTCAGAGCAGAGGCGGACACCGTTAGCGCTTCGATACCGCTGTCTACATCGATACCGACATCATGGGACGGGCGCACAGAATCGAAGACAACGTGTGCCTCACCGGCCTGCCGCCTCAAGTTCGGGAAGGAGCCATCAATGATCCTGCCTCAAGTCCTTGCCGGTGCAGTCTTTGTGGCAACGTTCACGGCCATCTCTTGGGGAAGGGTGCATCGATGCATTCCCGCACTCACAGGCGCAGCTGTGATGCTGGTTGTGGTGTTCGGGATCGTACTGAGAGACGTGGAGGCTATCCACAGCATCGTGAACTTCTATCAGTTAGTGGAAGTCCGATTCTGGCTGCCGGGAACGGAGCCGATCCAGTCTCGCGGCATCAACTGGCAGACCATCTTCTTCATCGCCGGAATGATGGTCATGGTCGAGGGACTTGCCCGCGCCGGCTTCTTCCGTTGGATGTGTCTTGATGTAGCGAGACGCATGAAGTACCGGATGGCTCCGATCCTTGTCGGCTTCATGTTTCTCTCTGGAGTCCTCTCCATGTTCATCGACAGTATCACCGTCATGCTCTTCATGGCCTCAGTCACAGTCGAAATTGCGCGGCTGCTGGAGTTCGATCCTGTACCGGTGATCATCGCCGAGATCATCGCCTCTAACACGGGGGGCAGTGCCACGATGTCAGGCGACCCGCCGAACATCATCATCGGCACATCGTTCGGATACACCTTCACCGATTTCGCGCTCAACACAGGTCCCATCGCCGTGCTTGGCCTGGCTGTCTCCGTGCTCTACTTCTACCTGCTCCTGCGCAAACCCCTGACGGTGATCGATCGAAGGAACCATCGGAGTAGTCGCACATATCCGGAACCGAGGGCGAGTATCAGAGACAAACGGATCTTCATCCTTCAGAGCTGGATACTGGTCTTGACCGTGGCACTGCTGGTGATGCAGGGAATCACCGGAATGTCGGTGGCGTTGATTGGGGCGGTCGCCGCCGGCCTCACCTTACTGGCGTCCAACGGTGGAGCAAGAGACGTGCTGGCGGGCGTTGACTGGCGCACCCTGCTGTTCTTCATCGGCCTGTTTGTGTGCGTATCCGGTCTTGAAGAGACAGGCGTGTTATCGCTTCTTGCCCGGCATATCGGAGCCGTATCAGGAGGTGACGAGACGTCTGTTGTGGCGATCATCCTATGGGGTTCGGCGTTCACCTCGGCCCTGGTGGACAATATTCCATTTGTGGCCGGTATGGTGCCGGTGATCAGTTCGCTCAGTCAGACGCTTGGGTTGAATCAGCAGCTCCTTTCGTGGGCGCTGGCGCTGGGGACCGATATCGGCGGCAATGGGACGCCCATCGGGGCATCGGCCAACGTGGTGGGGACCGCGATATCGTCGCGCGAGGGACATCCCATCGGTTGGGGCAGATACCTCAGGTACGCATTGCCCGTCACTATGCTGGTGACAATGCTCTGCAACGCGGCGCTGTTCGTGCGATACTTGAAATAGAAGACGAAATGGAACTGCGCGATTCAGTGCTGACGTGTGGGAGGGGGGATGTTCAAACGGATTATGGTGCCATTGGATGGGTCGGCGCTTGCTGAACAGGTGCTTCCCGCAGTGACCGAACTGGCGAGAGCCTTTGGCTCGGAAGTGGCGGTAGTCGGCATTTGTGGGGCCGAAGACAGAGACGAGAACGAGGCGTGTGTTCTCTATACAGGACGCAAGGGGGATGATATCCGTGGGATGTTGTCCGGTTCAAAAGCCACGGTTAAGACGATCGTCATCCCCGGTTCGGCCGCTGAACAGATACTCAGCTACGCCAGGACTGAGGCCGTTGGCCTCATCTTCCTGTGCTCTCACGGCCGGTCGGGGATTATGCGCTGGTCCCTCGGCAGCACCGTAGACAAGGTCTTGAGAAAAGCCGAGACCGCTCTGATTATCGTGCGGGCAATGGAACCACCGTCGGCCGGTCACCTGTTCAGCCGCATCCTTGTACCCCTGGACGGCTCTGAGAGCAGCGTTGCCGTTCTTCCGCAGGTCGCGGAGGCGGCCTGCAGACTGAACTCTCAAGTCTTGCTGATGCGCGTCATAGAACCTGGCGTCCGCATACGAACCATAGGAGGGCTGGACTATGTGCCATTCAGGGAACGCGACGCCGCTGCGGCACGCACGGAGATGATGCGGTATCTCGACAACCAGGCGGACGAATTGAGCCGTGCGGCAGCGATGGTCAGTTGTGAGGTACGCCAGGGAGATGCGGCCAGAGAGATTCTCGCGCTGGCGGATGAACGAGGTTGCACGCTGATAGCGATGTCGAGTCACGGGCATTCCAGGATCCGCCGTTGGTCGATGGGGAGCGTCACGTCCAAGATCGTGCAGGCCAGCAGCCAATCCATCTGGCTGGTACCGTCGTTCTTCAAGGAGTAGGCGTTTCTCGTGCCGCGCGGCAGGAATGAGTGGCAGTGGTGGGCTAGATGCTGGATCGGTACTGGCGCAGCAGCTAGCGCGAGTGCCGCGGCGTCGGATACCATTGCTGCAACTCAGAAGGTGTCAATTCGGGGCTGTAGGAGGCCACTGTGGTGTACAGCGATGAATGGGTGACGAAAAGAGAGGCGGCGCAGCAGGTGGGAATCGTCTTTGAACGTATCGGCTTGCTGCATGCAGCGTATGCTAGAGTGCTGGTCGATGAAGTGGGGGAAGAAGAAGGGCGGCGTCTCATTCTCAAAGCGATCAAGCGGTACGGGCAGCACGTAGGCGCTCTCATCAAAGAGCAAGCGGAGGCCAGGGGACTGGACAACTCGACGCCGGAGCACTACTCGGGCGACCTGCCAGCGTACGGAACGCATGAGCGCTTCGACAAGATCGAGGTGGATGGAGAGGTACGCCTGGAAGCCTGTGGCTGCAAACTGTGGCGAACGTGGGAACGGCTCGGTGAGGAAGATCTGGGGCGCCTGTACTGCAATGTCGACGTCGCCAAGTACATGGGCTTCAATCCCGAGTTCAAGCAGATTCATACCAGAGCGCCCTTTCTGGGCGACGATCGCTGCGAGCTGGTGGTCAGGCCTACTACGGAACAGGAGCGCGCCGACTTCGCCAATCCGGACGCTGATTGGTCCTATCTCGACCGGCCTGATTGAACGTGCTACAGCAGGGCTGACCTGCAACGGCGACGATGGTTGAACTGCGGCGTCTCGTGCATTGATGTCAGTCCTCGCCATGAGGCTCATGGATGTAGGCGTTGGTGACGTACTGGGCGACCATGCGCTGGGCGTTGAAGAAGGAGCCGTTGAGAGCGATGGCCGACCTCATAATCTCCGTGAACGCGTTCGGCCTGCCGTAGAAGGTCGGCAGTATCAAGTACTCTAACTTGTCGTACAGAGACGTCGCCTCAGCTGTGGAATCGCTTGCCGTCTGCCAGCTGTCGCCGAGCGACCAGCCGGTGACGCCTTCGATGTGGCCTTCAACCCACCAGCCATCGAGCACGCTTAGACTCGGCACTCCATTCAACGCAGCCTTCATGCCGCTGGTGCCTGAAGCTTCCTGTGGCTTCTGTGGCGTGTTGACCCACACGT